>NZ_JBHERJ010000088.1:0-143623 GCF_043359455.1 Lysinibacillus sp. PWR01
TGATTGGAGTGGAGTCAGCGTCACTCCTAGGGGATTTAGCGTCACAGAGGAGACCCTGGAGCGAACGTAAGTGAGTGAAGCGGCTCCTCGGACGCCCCCTGGAAAGGATGCTGGCGGAACGGAAATCAACCTCTCACCTTGCAAAGTTGCTTTTTCTGCCGTTAACATCATCTTTTTGCAACAACATGAGAAGCTGCAAGTTCAGGACGTTACTTGCAGCTTCTTTTTTATAATATTTTAATATCTCCTGCATAGATTGTGCGAATCGTTCCATCGTCCTGCGTCAGCTGCAGGACACCATCGTCTGTAATGCCACTCGCAACCCCTTCAAACCGTTCACGTATCGTCGTTACCTCGATACGTTGGCCAATTGTACAGGACAATTGCTGCCATAGTGTCTTTAGACTGGCAAAACCTTCTTTGACATAAAGTTCTGTAAATTGTTCTAAATAGTGTAAGATAGAAGCCACAAGTGCCGCACGATTGATTTCTTCTCCTGCTTCTAATTGTAGTGAAGTGGCAATATCGGCAATTTCAGGTGAAAAATCAGCTGCTACTTGGTTTGCATTTATGCCAATTCCAACAAGTAAAGCTTGCACAAGATCAGCCTCTGCCTGCATTTCTGTTAAAATCCCTGTACATTTTTTGCCATTAATCAATAAATCATTGGGCCATTTAATCGCTGGTTCTATATGTTTATATAAGGTTTTAATGGCCATCGTGACAGCTACTGCCACCACAAGTGTATAGGATGAAGCCTGCTGTGGCGTAACATCTGGCCGCACGATAACGGTCATCCAAATACCTGTGCCCTTTGCAGACTCCCAAGGACGCGCCATACGACCACGCCCAGCTGTTTGCTCCTCACCAATAATAATCGTACCGTGTGGGGCGCCTTCCTGTGCAAGCTTATGCGCAATGGTTTGTGTAGAATCAACTACATCGTAATAATGGATTTCACGTCCAAAATGCTCTGTCTTTAAAAAAAGCTCAATTTGTGTAGGGCTCAAGCTATTTGGTACACCTGTCAATACATACCCCTTTTTCTTAATTGTTTCAAAAGTATACCCTTCCTCTTGTAATGTTTGCATATGCTTCCAAACAGCGGTCCTTGAGACACCAAGAGAATCTGCTAATTCCTGACCAGAAACTGCTTCACCATCAGCAGCCAATATTCTTTTTAAAATTTCGTCCTTCATGGAAATTGTCATCTTCACATCAATCCTTTAGTTAACTGTACTCTTGTTATGTAACTTATTTTGTCTTAATCATACTGTAAATTAACGTAAATGACCACCAACAATGGGGAAATAATAAAGCCGTCTCTCGAAAAAGAGAGACGGCTTTTGACTATCATGTATTTGGCTTTAAGTAAGATCATGCTGCTCTAGCCAGCTTCTAATCTGTTGTCGATCATTTTGAAGTTCCTGATGAAGAATGGCTGTCAGCATATCCTCCAACGCGGCTTTTACCCACGGTCCACCTTTTTTGCCAGACCATTTCAGTAAATCAGCCCCATTCACCACTAATTCTTGCTTATGTTTTATCGGTAACTTTGCCTGTAATTCTTGAATAGATTGCTGTGGTATCGAGACGTTCAATTGGCGAAGTTGAGCAAAATATTGTGCAGCCTCTAGTTGTTGCTCTGTGTAGATAAAATAATGACGATTTGTCCATCCATCTTTTAAAGCCTCATAAGCGGTTAAAACGGATTTAACAAACGCCAATTCCTTATTAGATAATCGATATTCACGCACTATCTCTCGCCATGCCGTTCCTTGTTGTAAGGCAAAATAGGCCCAGCCAAGGAGAGCGTCCTTTGTTTGGAAATCACGCCATTGCTCAGCCTGAAAATCACCTGCTAAATAGGCCGTCAAACCACTATCCTCTAGTTTTTGTAACCCCCCAAAAACTGTTTGTCCTACCCAAAGCTTATCAAGCTCTGCTTTAATGCGTTCTTTTGCAATAAAGGCCAAATCAGCAGCTCTTTGTTGGATGGCTGTGAATGTATTCGCCTCGATCGTAAAACCAAGCTGTGCTGAAAAACGTATAGCTCGTAGCATCCGTAAAGCATCTTCTGCAAACCGTTTTTGTGCCTCTCCTACCGCTCGTATAAGGTGCTTTTCAATATCTTGACGTCCATCATAATAATCTACAAAAGAGCCATCACGACGCATGGCAATGGCATTCATCGTAAAATCGCGGCGTTGTAAGTCCTCTTTTAGTGATCGAACAAAATGCACATTCTGTGGTCTTCGATGATCTGTATATTCCCCGTCTGTCCGATAGGTTGTCACTTCCACTGGTCCAGCGGGTACGATAACAAGTACCGTCCCATGCTGAATCCCAATATCTACAGTTTTTTGAAATACAGTTTTTACTTCTTCAGGCAAGGCATTTGTAGCAACATCTACATCATGGGCGGGACGATCAAGTAAAGCATCTCTTACCGCTCCACCGACAATAACCGCCTCAAAGCCTGCCTGTTCTAGTTGTTCAATAACTGAATAGGCTGCCTGCCATTCTTTATTGTTTTGCATGATTTCTTTCCGCAACCTTCTCGTACAGATTTTCATATTGTTCCACAATTTTGGACGAGTGGAATTTATCACCTACTGCAAGGATGGCCGCTTCTCGGAAACGCAGTAATTGTTCCTCGTCTTGCAATAAATGAGTTGCATACTCCGCCACTGCATCAGTATCCCCTAATTCCACAATATAGCCATCTACACCATGCTCAATGACTTCTGGAATACCACCTACGTTTGATCCAATACAAGGTACACCACAAGCCATCGCCTCTAATAAAACCAGTCCAAACGATTCCTGCTGTGATAGTAATAGTTTTAGATCACTAATCGCATACAATTCAGCTAAGTTTTCTTGTTTCCCTAAAAATAAAACATCCTTCATATATGGACTTTCCTTTACTTGGTCCATGACACGATGCTTTTCTGGGCCATCTCCTACTAATAAGAGCTTTGCCTTCATGTTGGCACGAATTTTCATAAAGGCGTCTACAATATGTGGAAGGTTTTTAATTTTACGGAAGTTTGATACATGAATGAGGACTTTTTCATCTTCTTCAATACCAAATTGCTCTTTTAAGTTTCCTGAATTTCGTGGGAAGTATTCGCGTTCGTCCACAAAGTTATAAATCGTTTCAATTGGTTTTACTGTATCAATTAGTTCATAGGTTTGTTCTTTTAATGCTTGCGACACGGTTGTCACAATATCAGATTTATCAATCCCATACTTAATGGCCTGTGAGAGCGTAGAATCCTGCCCAAGCACCGATATATCTGTGCCATGAAGGGTTGTGACGATGCCTATGTCTCGACCACTCATTTCACGTGCTAGCACCGCACACACTGCATGTGGGATGGCATAATGCACATGCAGCACATCCAACTCTTCATCCTTGATGACGTCTGCCATTTTACTCGCTAATGCAATATCGTATGGAGAATATTGAAACACTGAATAATTACTAACTTCGACTTCATGGAAAAAGACGGTTGGATAAATTTTATTCAATCGAAATGGTACGCTTGAGGTAATGAAATGAATTTCATGTCCTCTTTCTGCAAGCATTTTGCCTAATTCTGTTGCAATGACACCAGAGCCACCAACTGTAGGATAACAGGTAATGCCGATTTTTAGCTTTTTCATTCGATGATCATCCTTTCTGAATCACGTCTTTTGTTAATTACGTCTTTCTTGTATCAGTCTCCAATCCACAAAGCCTTCTTGTAGGCCTTTTAGTAAAATTTCTGCTGTTCCCATATTTGTCGCCAGTGGCACTTGGTAAACATCACAAAGACGGATTAGTGCAGAAACATCTGGCTCATGTGGTTGTGCTGTTAACGGATCACGGAAAAATATCACCATGTCCATATCATTATTGGCAATCATTGCGCCAATTTGTTGATCGCCACCAAGTGGCCCTGAACGAAAACGTGTCACTTCTAAACCAGTAGCTTCGATGACACGTTGTCCTGTTGTGCCGGTAGCATATAGCGTGTGTTCATGTAAAATATTTTGGTAAGCAATAGCAAACTGTACTAAATTATCTTTTTTACGATCATGTGCAATCAATGCGATTTTCATATAGCTTCCATCCCAATCTTTAGATGATGTTTTCTAAACCATAAACAAGCTGATCCATTTTCATAACCTCTTCTATGCAAAACGCAACACCAGACATAAAAGAATTACGGTTTAATGAATCATGGCGAATCGTTAGTAGCTGTCCATCCCCTCCAAATAATACTTGCTGGTGTGCCACTAAACCAGGTAAACGTACGGAGTGAATACGCATGCCATCAAAGTCTCCACCTCTTGCACCTTTAATGGTTTCTTTCTCTTCTGGATGTCCTTGTGCCTTTGGCGTACGGACCTCTTGTATTAACTGTGCCGTTTTCACCGCTGTACCAGATGGTGCATCAAGCTTCTGATCATGGTGCATTTCTATAATCTCTACATCTGGTAAGTATTTGGCCGCTTCTTTTGCAAACTTCATCATTAGGATAGCACCAATCGCAAAGTTCGGTGCAATAATGCAACCTAACTCTTTCTCCTTGGCCATGGCTGATAATTCCTCTAGTTGTGCATCTGTGAATCCTGTTGTACCAATTACAGGTCGTACATTTAAATTCAGTGCTTCCTTCGTATGATTGTAGACTGCATGTGGATTGGTTAAGTCCACTAGTACATCCGGTGCAGTTGCTTCTACAAGATCATGCATTTCTGTAAAAATAGGCACTGTATAGCTTGCTGGAAATATATCTAAATCAGCTAGTGTTTTTCCTACTTCCTTATAATCTAGTACAGCTACTAATTCCATTTTGTCATGTTTCATGACCGTATGTACAGCCTCAGCCCCCATTTTTCCTCTTGCTCCTGCAATGGCTACACGAATCGACATCATTCTTCATCCTTTCTAGTCCAACGATCCTTATCTCTAGTTTCAAATTTATGTATGACGCGTAATAGTGCTTCATCTAGTTTAATACCTTGTGCATTGGCAAAACAAACTAATACAAAGAAAAAGTCCCCTAGCTCCTCTTCAATACTGTTTGTATCCTCTGTACTCTTTTTCTTTTTTTGTCCATACACATCCTGAACTTCACGTGATAGTTCACCTAATTCTTCTGTTAGACGCGCAAGTAATTCGAATGGTGGAAAATACCCTTCTTTAAATTGTCCTATATAGTCATCGACACGCTGTTGTAATGCTTGCATTGTTAGTTGATCTGCCATAAAAATCACACTCCTATTTACCATCGTATAAAATTTACACCATTGTTGTCAAAACCAATAAAATGTCAGATAATAGATTACACTACTTCATTTGTTTGGAACTACAGGAGGTCAAATGCTAAAACAGATTAAAATTCGTAATATTATCGCAATAATGCTCGGAGCAGCCGTTTTCAGCTTCGGCTTTGTTCACTTCAACATCCAAAATCAGCTGGGTGAAGGTGGACTAAGTGGGATTACACTCATACTATACTTTACATTAGGATGGGACCCCGCTTTAATGAACCTGTTATTAAATATTCCCATGTTTATCATAGGTTATCGATTACTTGGAAAAAAATCATTTGTCTATACGCTTGTCGGCACTTTATCCGTATCTCTTTTTCTGAAAGTTTTCCAAAAATATCAATTTACCATTCATTTAGAGGATGACATGTTGCTTGTGGCACTGTTTGCTGGTGTCTTCGTCGGACTGGGACTTGGGATTGTCTTTCGTTTTGGCGGCACTACAGGTGGTGTCGATATTTTGGCACGACTAGGGCATAAATATTTTGGCTGGAGTATGGGGAAAACCATGTTTGTCTTCGATGCCATCGTCATCCTCCTGTCTTGGCTAACGTTCTTAGATGCACGGTCGATGATGTATACATTAGTAGCCGTATTTGTTGGTGCCCGTGTCATTGACTTTGTTCAAGAAGGAGCCTATGCTGCTCGTGGTGCGCTTATTATATCGGAAAAGTCTGGTGTAATTGCTGAAACAATCGCTCTACGAATGGAGCGAGGTATCACCATTTTAGAAGGACATGGTCATTTTACCAAACAACCGAAAGAGGTAATCTATTGTGTGATTGGTCGCAATGAAGTTGTACGGTTAAAATCTATCGTGCATGAAGTAGATCCGCACGCATTTGTTTCCATCATAGAAGTACGGGATGTGGCAGGAGAAGGCTTCACATTAGACGATCAAAAGCAGCCGCTTCATTAAGCATACGAAGATAAAAAACTTGCTATAGTGGTGCTCCACTATAACAAGTTTTTTCTTAGTCGTCGCTACGCATATTTGTAAAAATTAACACTAAACGTAATAACTCAAGTACAGCTACAGCTGCTGCTGCTACATATGTGAGTGCTGCTGCGCTTAACACTTTTCGTGCAGGACGTTCTTCTTCGTTTGAAATAATACCTAGTGAATTCATTTGCACTAAGGCACGTTTCGAAGCATCAAACTCCACTGGCAGTGTCACTAATTGGAAAACAACACCTGCTGCTAATAATATGATACCTAATAGCAAGAAATTCGTACTACTGGCAAAAATACCTATCATTACGAAAATCCAAGACGCATTGGAAGAAATGTTTGCTACTGGAACGAGCTTACTACGTAATGTAAGCATAGAATAAGCTTCTTTATGTTGGATGGCGTGACCTACCTCATGGGCAGCAACCGCAGCACCTGCAACACTCGCTTCATAAAAATTACTTTCTGATAAAGCCACAGTTTTTGTTGCCGGATTATAATGATCAGACAACACACCTTGCGTTGGCACAACTCGTACATCATATAAGCCGTTTGCATCTAAAATCGCACGCGCTACCTCTGCACCAGTTTGCCCCTTCATTGTACGTTGCTTTGCAAATTTATTATACGTACCCTTTACCTTCATTTGAGCATAAAGTGGAAGCAGCATAATAATCGCAAAATATACAATATACATGCTCATTGACAATTTTCTAACCCCTTTCTACCTCGATACTATAATTCTATAATTTATACCCTAATTCGGCAAATATTTGCGCCACCTAATTGAGAAAACTGCAAGTAAAATACATGCAATTGATAACCAAAATGTAAAGTAACCAATATAGCTTGTGTAATTCGCTAAATCTCGATACATGGGCATTTGACCAAATACATAGTCAATGACATCATTATGCAATGTCCAAACAGCTGCTATCACAACATGCCAATAAGTGAAGATATATTTCTTCATGTACAATACAGCTTGCACTGCCATAGCAAAGTGTGAGCCGACTAGCATCCAGCCCTGCCAGCCAATAGACCCTGTTTCAACTAATGTCCAAATATTCATCACATCTGCCCATAAGCCATATTTCACCAATGTAACAAGGGCAAGCACTTCCATCAGTGGCCAGCTTTTCCCCATAATCCAAGCGATCAACACAAAGCAAAAGAATAAGCTAGCTGTCGGGCTATCTGGTACAAAAATATAAAAAATAGGCTCTGTGATGGCTAGCTGCCACCCATACCAATAATAGCCATAAATTGTACCTAGTAGATTAATAATAAGCAGCGCTATCAAGAAGGATTTATGGGTCAGAAGGTACCAAATATGTGCTTTTGTGATTTGCATGATGTCAACTCCTTCCGATAAAAACAATCCCTTATTATGTATAGTTCTGAAATTCTAGAGCTTTCCCTCTATACTTCAGGTGTACCTCAACATCAATATGTGTTATTTTATTGATTTAATCCGCTTATTTGATTCAAGAAAAAATGTTTTTTCGACATCTTTCGCTAAATTTCATGATACGGGGGAACCTTTTTGCATAGCTTTCAGTCCCAATAGTATAACAAGGTAGAAAAAAAAGAGCCAGTTTCCTGACTCTTTTACTATTACTCTGCTTTTAAGCTTTCGATGAATTCAGCAAGTTTTTGAAGATCTTCATCTGAACCTGTCCATAATCCTGGTGGCATTTTACCACTCTCAGAACCATTATGAGCAATGTCCTTAATTTGATCAACCGTTAAACCTGTGTTCATTAGAGATGGCGCACCAGCCCCACCTTCTAAACCTTCACCGTGACATGTAATACATGCAGAACCAGCGTAGATTTTATAACCTTCTGATTCTTTATCGAACTCAACTGTTTCTACGATGGCACCCATAGCTTTTTGAGCTTCCCAGTCATGGTTAACAACTGACTCCCAAGTTAGGTAGAACATAGCAGCTAAAGTTAATAACATAAACGCTGTTGGTAATGGACGTTTAGATGGACGACGTTCTGGACCCTTGTCTAAAAATGGCATTAATAATAGCGCTCCAAATGCAAGACCTGGAATTACAATAGCTCCGATTACATTGTATGGACCAGAAGCAAATGAGTATTTTAAAAGTTGATACATAAATAAGAAGTACCAGTCCGGTAGTGGTGTATACGCTCTAGTTGGATCTGCCGGCCCTTCAAGTGGTGACGGGTGAGCGACAGTTAGTAATAAGTATCCAATTAAAAATACAGCACCTACCATCCATTCCTTCAGTAAGAAGTTCGGCCAGAAAGCTTCCGTCTTACCTGGATATTCGGAATAATCCTTTGGAACATTCGGCATTCTGTGATTCGCTTTAATACGAGAATCGCCGACAAATTTCATTCCTTTTCCGCGATGCATAGTGTCCCCTCCTTTTAAAGATCATCGAACCGTCAAGACAATTACAACGGTCCTGAAATTCCTTGACGACGAATCATGATAAAGTGCGCTGCAAGTAACCCAAACAATACTGCAGGTAAGAAGAATACATGAATCGCAAAGAATCGAGTTAACGTTTGAGCACCAAGAATCGTAGTGTCACCCGCTAATAATATTTTAATCATCCCACCGATAAACGGTACAGATGCAGCAATTTCGATACCTACTTTAGTAGCGAATAATGCTTTCATATCCCATGGTAATAAGTATCCTGTAAAGCCAAGACCCATCATTACACCAAAAATACCTACACCAACCATCCAGTTTAACTCACGAGGTTTTTTATAAGAACCTGTGAAGAATACACGAAGTGTATGTAAGAACATCATTACGATAACTAATGAAGCTCCCCAGTGGTGCATACCGCGTACGATTTCACCAAATGCTACTTCGTTTTGTAAATAATAAACTGATTTCCAGGCATTCACAACGTCTGGTACATAGTACATTGTTAGGAACATACCAGATAGAATTTGAATTACTGTGATGAAGAATGTTAATCCACCAAAGCAGTAAACGAATGCTGAAAAATGATGTGCAGGGTTAACGTGCTCTGGCACTTCGTGGTCGGCAATATCACGCCAAATCGGTGTAATATCTAGGCGTTCATCGACCCAATCATAAATTTTATTTAGCACAGTTGTCGTACCCCCTTACTTATTTAACTAGAGTATTTGCTTTTGCTGGACCAATCATTAAATAGCCATCTTGTTCTTGTACTTCAAATTCATCCAACGGACCTAGAGGTGGTGTACCTGCAACGTTTTTCCCGTTTTTCTCATAACGACCTGCGTGACATGGGCAGAAGAATTGTTCTGGGTGTCCAGAATCTCCATTCCAGTCAACCATACATCCTAAATGCTTACAAACAGGTGATAGAGCAATGACTTGATCGCCGTTTTTATATACCCACGCTACGTTTGTAACATTCGATTTGTACCATGCGTCAACTTGTTCGAATGAAAAGTCAACTTTTACAGGTTCTTCAGTGAGGTCAGCGACTTTATGCTCTGTTTTTACAAAATCTCCACCATCATGCTTTTGTAACACTGGATCAATTGCGAATCGAAGCATTGGCATTAGCATGCCTGCCGCCATAAATCCACCTACACCAGTAAGTGTATAGCTTAGAAATTGACGACGTGAAACTCGATTATTACTCATTATTTTCCCCCCTCTAACTTAAAGGTCAGTCCAACGGACATACTTTTACAAATAGTAATACTAGGACATATATATGATATATCAAGTCCATAGCTTGGTCAATATAGCATTCTGTGGAAAGCTGGAGAATGTGAACATTTATTGAAACTAATTGTTAAATCTGTGCCCATTTAGTCGAAAGCATTGGAATCACTTGTCGTAATTGATCTTCTAGAATGGATTTTTTCACACTCGCATCCATACTTTCTAACGGAATCGCTGGTAACCAAATCATATTGACTATCTCTCCACTCTTTGTCCAATAATGGTCACAAGTAATGAAGAACACATGCTTAAATCCAGCATTATGTAATTGTGCTTCTAATTGCTGTGGTAAGTCATCGTTTTTTAAAGTTGTCATATAAGAAAATGGTGGCATAACTAGTAGTCGGCCTTTAAACTGCTGCTCTATAAAAGAAGTTAAAGACATGACAAAATCTACCTCGGCACCACTCTGTTTCATTTTTTCAGCAGATAGATCAATGGATACAAGTGGAACAATCGCGGTATCAATAAAATCTTTTTGTGCCATAAACGATGTTACATCGTTTGCATTAAAATACATTCAACAAACCCTCCTTTTATTGCAAAATAAAAATGTCCTTTTCCACTCTTCAATAGGATACCCAATTAAAAGTGAAAACAATCATTCACTAGTAATGTTACCATATTGAAATGGATAAAGGACATTCAATTTTTACCTATAATTAACGTAAATTAGCCGTTTCCTTCAATGCTTGTAACAAATTAGACAATTCATAAAAACGCGCTTCATCTCCCTGGTCGAGGGCTTCATCAATTTGTGCGAGTAATTTCTCCTCTTGGAATACGAGTAAGCTATTGGAAAGCAGCTCTTCTGCCAGTAAACGATCCTTTTCACTGACTAGCAGTGTTTCTGGCATATAAGGGTTTTCTTCAAGAACTGCTAAGTATTGTGCACTTGGTGGTATATTTGGAAAATTCAATTGTATATACATATCTTCTTGTTCATGTAAGCGTAAATCATGGAAAGACTTCTCAGCATCTGCCGTCATTACATTACCTTTATAGAAACGAAAAGGCACACCTGTTGAGTCTACTGTCGACATCACCATCGCCCTAGGACAATAGTGAGCTTCTTCCACAAAACGGATTCTTTTTAACAAGTCATCATTACTTAATAAGTAATTTAAAATCCATACACACTCACGACGTTTCAATTGATAATTTTTTAAAAACCATCGAACAAATGCTTTTTTATCAACAACTGATACAGAAGCAGTCATACCCACTCCCTCCTTTACTCAAATTCTAAGGTTTCTAACTTCTCCTGCCACTCTGGTTCACCCGGTTGAATGTTGATTAATTGTCCAAGAACCTCTCTTGCCTCTGAACGCTTTCCTTCCTCTAATAAGAAGTAAACATATTTTTCTAAAAATGTTGCGTCTTCCTTAAAATCATTATATGCCAAACGGTAAAATTCGTATGCACGGTCGTACAATTCTAAATTTTCATATGCCTCTGCTGCAAAAGGATATAAAGTGCTCCATTCAAAATCATTTTGCTGTAATGTCTCAAATAACTCAATTACATCCTCATGACGCTCCTGTTGTCCAAACACAGAAATAAGTGCCAGTACCGCTTCCATATATTCAGGATCGAGCGCTATAGCTTCTCTTAGATATTGCTCAGCTTCTTCTGGCAAACCATTTTTCAACGCCATTTTCCCAGCAAACAAATAAAGTGATTTATCATATTCATCACGCTTTAACCCCTCTTGAATGGCAGCATAAGCTTTTTGATTATCCTCTGTCATTGCATAGCTTTCCGCAAGCAATAAATAGGCTGAGAAGTAATCAGGATCTAATTCTTTCAATTCCTCTAGTTGTTTAATAGCCATCTCGTATTTTTTTGACTGGAAGGCTGAATAAGCAGCTCCAAATAAAATATCGGGCTTTACTTCCTCTTCAAGGGCTTTGACATAATAATCGAATGCCGTCTCATAGGCTGCCCCTGCACGATACACCTCTGCTAATCGTTCGACAAGTTGAATACCAGCAAATTCATTTTGCTGCTCATATAAGTCCTCATACAATCTTGCTGCCTCTAAAAAACGACCCGTTTCAAATAAAAGCTCTGCTTTGGCAAAATGTAATAATGGCTCGTCTGGTAAAATTGCTAATGCTTCATTTATACGCTTTTCCGCAACCTCAAATAACCCTTGCATTTGATAATAATCAGCTAAAACCAATAAAGCTTGTGGATATTCTGGTGAGGTTTCTTCAATTTCTAATAATAAATCTAATGCATCATCTTCATTACCAAGCTCCATTAGGACATTGGCACGATCTATTTTTAACTGTGCTTCTTCTGGGAATAAAAATTGTAAATGCTCCAGCACACGGTCAGCTTCTTTCATGTACCCATACTGCATAAAAATCTCAGCAAGTGCATAGATCTCCTCGGGTAGCTCCTTCATTAAAAATGATTCTAGTAGCTGATCTATTAATGCTAAATCCCCTTGTTCAAGTGCTTGCATCATTTCAGTCATCGCATTGTTCACAGTCATTCACCTATTCTTTCGTTGATACCTTTATGCTACAAAACATTTACCTCTGAAACAAGAAAAAACTCCCCAAAAGCTTGGAGAGCCTCTCTTTAATTGTTACTTCACTGCCTCAATATGCTCAAAGAACGATGGGTAGGATACAGCAATACATTGTGCATCATCTAGTGTAATAGCACCATCTGTTATTAAAGCTGCGACAGCACCCATCATGCCAATACGATGATCGCCATATGTTTGAAGACTTGCACCTTTTAATGGCGTGGGTCCCTCAATAATCATCCCATCTTCTGTTGCTTCAATTTGGGCGCCAAGCTTTTTCAATTCATTCACAACAGCTGTGATACGGTCAGTCTCCTTGACCTTTAGCTCCTCAGCATCTTTAATGATCGTTTGACCATGTGCTTGCGTAGCGAGTAATGCAAGGATTGGAATCTCATCAATTAAGCGAGGTATAATGTCCCCTTCAATTGTTGTACCGGTTAAAGTAGATGTTGCGATTTGAATTGTTGCTGTAGGTTCAGCTTGATTGTCATCTTTTGGCGTTACCGTCATCGTGGCGCCCATTTTTTGCAGCACCTCAATCATGCCATCACGTGTTGGATTAATACCTACATTATTTAGTGTCAATTGACTATTTTTGCAAATCGCTCCTGCCACTAAGAAAAATGCAGCGGATGATATATCTCCTGGCACAGAAACATGCGTCCCCTTGAGAGCTTGTCCTCCTTCAATGGATACAATGCCATTATCTACTTCTACATGTGCACCAAATTGACGTAGCATTCGCTCTGTATGATCTCTAGATACATCCATTTCTCTCACAATGGTTGTTCCTTCAGCACGCAAGCCCGCTAGTAAAATAGCAGATTTCACCTGTGCACTTGCTACAGGCATCTTGTAATCAATGGCTTGTAATTTTGTACCTTGAATGGCTAACGGTGTATATTGCCCGTCGGCACGCCCTGTAATTTGTGCCCCCATCTGACGCAGTGGATCTATAACACGTCGCATTGGTCGCTTTCCGATGGATGCATCACCAGTCATGACTGAATGAACATTAGAACCAGCTAAAATGCCTAGCATTAAGCGTGTTGTAGTACCAGAGTTACCCGTATACAACACTTCTGTCGGCTCCAGCCAACCATCGATCCCTGGACTATGAATGGTTACATTTGTTCCTTCCACCTCAATTTGAACGCCAAGTTTCTGGAAGCAATCAATTGTGCTTAAACAATCTTCACCTAATAAAAAGCCCTCTACTGTTGTTGTCCCACTAGCAATTGCCCCAAACATCACGGAGCGATGAGATACAGATTTATCGCCTGGAATGGTTAAAGCGCCCTGTAAAGAAGGTTTGTTGTATTGCAATACTTTTTCACTCATGAACTTTATTCCCTCCAATATGAAGATAGAAAGCGCCGAAATACCGACGCTTTCTTTTGCTAAGAAATATACGTTTCGAAATTTGCTCGTTTTTGAATACATGCTGCAGCACGTTCGCGATCATTTTCACTTTGGAAGCTAATGACTAGAATACCGAAAACATCTTCTCGTGATTCGACGATGCGTAGATTCGTAATACTAATCGCTTCATCTGCTAAATAGCCTGTCACTTCTGAAATAACACCTGGATAGTCAGGAACATCAACATATAAGTCGAAGGGTGTATACATAGCCCCTGCACTAATCGGTAATTCATCTCTCAGTTCTTTGGCAACAGCAAAATAGTTTTCAATATCCTGTGAAGAACCATCTGTCAGCAGTTCCTTAATGCGTGTCATTTCTTTTTCCCAGCCATCTAATTGCGTGAGTAGCTCCTCGCGATTTTGCAGCGTAATATCTCGCCATAAAATGGGATTAGAAGAGGCTATTCGTGTCACATCACGAAAACCTCCTGCCGCAAGAGAACGTGTCATTGGGTACTCGCCATTCTCTCCACCTAATTGATGGACAAGTGAGGCAGCAATAACATGTGGGAAATGACTCACCACAGCAGTCATGTGATCGTGTTCACTGGCAGATACACTGACTACTTTTGCATGTGTAAATTTTAGCAAACTTTCAAGCTGTGCCATATGAATAATTTCTTCTCCAGCAAGCGGTGTAAGCATGTAATATGCATTTTCAAAAAGATGGGCCTTTGCAGCCAAAACACCACTTTTATGAGAACCCGCCATTGGATGTCCACCAATAAACGTTATGCCAAGTTCACGTAATTCGCCGGCTTTTTGCATAATTAATTTTTTTGTACTCCCAGTATCTGTTACGATGACTTTATTTTTTAAAGGCCATGATTTTAATTGCTCCATCCAATCCAGTGTTGCATTAACGGGTGTCCCAAAGATAATAACATCAACATCAGCCGCAACAGCCTGTGGATCTGTGACAATATCATGCACAATATTTAATGTTTTCGCATGCTCACGTGTTTGAGCATCCATATCATAGCCAATAATTTTTGTTTCAGGTGCTTTTTGCAAAGCAAGGGCAATGGAGCCACCGATTAATCCTAGCCCTATAACGAGTACTTTGCGTGTCATGCAAATACTCCTTGTTGTTTTAACACTTCGTCAAGTTGGCTAAGTAATGCGGCATTTTGAGCCTCTGTTCCAATTGTGACACGGATAAATCCTGGTAATCCTAGCGCATTACCACTGCGCACAATAAAGCCTCTTTTCATCAGCTCTTGGAATACAACATCACTATCAGCATGGGTATCAAAGAAAATAAAGTTTGTATCAGATGGGAAGTATTTTAGATTATGTTTTTTACAAAATTCTACATATTGTTTTTTGCCTTTTTCGTTGGCTTCACGGCATGCTTCAATATATTCTTGATCACTGAGTGCAATGGCAGCAACAGCTTGACTTAAGATTGTATTATTAAATGGTGCGCGGACAGGATCAAGCTTAGCAATAACATCAGGTTGGCCAATTGCATAGCCAACGCGGAATGATGCTAAACCATATGCTTTAGAGAATGTACGCAATAAAAGAACATTCGGATATTCATCAATGATTGGTAACGTATCCTTGTGGTCTGGATGTGTGACATATTCAATGTAAGCCTCATCTAGCACGACAAGGACATCGCTTGGAACCTTTGCAAGAAAGGCACGCAATGCAGCATCTGGAATGACCACTCCTGTTGGATTATTCGGACTACATACCCAAACAATAGACGTTTGGTCATCAATTGCAGCCAACATTGCCTCTAAATCATGTGCCCCCTCTTGACAAGGCACTTTACGTACTTCAGCACCTTCAATTTCAGCATTGTGCCAGTATTGAGAGAAGGAAGGGTCGGCCATAACCGTATTTACCCCTGGATACAACAGAGCACGAGTAATAATAGCAATGATGTCATCAGAGCCGTTACCAAAAAGAAGCTGTGTTTCTGTCACACCTAAATGATTTGCCACAGCTGTACGCAAGTTTTGTGCATAGCCATCTGGATAAAGTGCATGATTCACTGCATTATTTTGTAAATAAGCTGTTACCTTAGGTGAGCATCCAAATGGATTTTCATTCGATGCCAATTTAATAACTTCCTTTAAGCCATATTCACGTTGTACTTCTTCAATTGGTTTACCTGGCTTATATGCTTGCATACCGTCCAATTGTTGTTTCCACTTCATCTAAAACATCTCCTCTACTTATTTAGCCTGAGCCAAATCTGGTCTTAATTTCACTGCATCATTGAGATACAAGTGCTTTACATCTTTTTGGGCTACCTCTACGTTCGCATGAATTAATATACGAATACATAATGGTAATGCGTCTGGCACATCCATTTCATGTGTACACATAACAGGGACATATTGCCAGCCATCCATCAAACGTACTGCACGAGCAGGAAATGCTGAGGTAATATCTGGCGTTGTAGAAATAAGGATCGATGCAATATCATCGATCTCCACATTATTTGCTGCCACAACCTCACGCACTAATCTTGCTGTCTCATCCCATACAAGCTCTGGCTTGTCAGATTCAATTGTTACTGCTCCTCTAAGTCCACGAATCATACAAGCACCTCCGCTAATAACTGTCTATATTCAGCATCTATTTCTTTACATTCTTCTATATCAATGGCTTTCACAAAAGGTTTACCAATTTTTTCTAGAAGAACAAATTGTAAAATGCCATATTCCGCTTTTTTATCTTTCATTAAGTAGCTAGTTAATTGTTCAAATGAATAATCATTTACAGCCTCAAAAGGATAGCCATTCTTCACTGCAAACTGTAAAAAAGCTTGAGTGAACGTTCGCTCTAGTTCACCATATCGTTCACTTAATAGAAGACAGTAGACGAGCCCAATCATAACAGCTTCACCATGTGCCACTTTACCATAACCCGCAGCTGCTTCAATAGCATGTCCATATGTATGGCCTAAGTTTAAAAACTTGCGAACGGATTGCTCTGTTTCGTCCTCAGCTACAATTTGCGCTTTCACTTCAATTCCCTTTTTTAGCTGCTTCGCTAGTTCATTTTGATTAAAATGAATTACAGAATCTGCTGTCATTAATTCCTCTAACCAAGCTGAGTCAGAAATCATGGCATGCTTAATTAACTCCGCTGTTCCTGAACGCACCTCACGCTCTGATAAACTTTCTAAAAGCGCTGTATCATAAATCACACCTTCAGGCTGATAAAATGCGCCAATCATATTTTTTCCTAGTGGATGATTAATAGCTGTTTTTCCACCGACTGCGGAATCATGCGCTAGAATGGTTGTTGGAATTTGAATAAACGGAATCCCTCGCATATAGGTTGCCGCAACAAAGCCAGTTAAATCACCAACTGCTCCTCCTCCAAAGGCAAAAATAAATGATTTTCGTGAGCATTTTTGTTCCAATAAAAATGTTTGAGCAGCATTGTATTGTTCAAAGGTTTTGCATGCTTCACCACCAGGCAAAATAAAGACCTCAAAATGATAAGGGAAATTTGCTTTGAAGTACTCTCCCTGTGCAGCCCATACATTGCTATCTGTAAACACAAAGAGCTTATCTGCTTTTTGAAGTTTATCAGCAAATGCCTCCACAGCTTCAGTTAGAAATTGATGACCAAGAACAACTTCATATTGATGCGATTTTGTTGCCACTGGTACACGCATAAATCAGAACCCCTTTGCATATTGACGATGCTCGTCAATTTGAGCTTGTAATTGAGGTAGTTGATCACTATGGAATTGCTCCAAAATAGCATTCGCTATTTCCCAGGCAATAACATGCTCTGCAACTACAGATGCTGCAGGTACTGCACAGCTATCAGAGCGCTCTACGCTTGCTTTAAACGGCTCTTTTGTTTCGATATCTACACTTTGTAATGGTTTATATAAAGTAGGAATTGGCTTCATCACACCACGTACTACAATAGGCATACCTGTAGACATACCGCCCTCTAAGCCACCAAGTCGATTGGTTGCACGTGTATAGCCTTCTTCTTCAGACCAAATAATTTCATCATGCACTTCAGAACCTTTACGACGTGCCATTTCAAAGCCAAGTCCAAATTCTACACCTTTAAAAGCATTAATGGATAGCATAGCTGCTGCAAGTTTCGCATCCAGCTTACGATCATAATGTACATAAGAACCTACACCAGCTGGCATGCCTTCTACAATAACCTCTACAACACCACCGATCGAATCACCAGCTTTTTTCGCTTCATCAATGGCCTCAACCATTTTGGCAGAGGCTACTGGATCTACACAGTAACAAGGATCAGCTTCAACTATGGCACGAATTTCTTCTGTTGTTTTTCCTTCTACTAAAGATGTATCTGCCTTAATTCCCACTATCTCTGTAACATGTGCAACAATGGAAATGCCTAGTTCATTAAGTAAAGCCTTTGCCACTGACCCAACTGCTACACGTACAGTTGTTTCACGTGCAGAGGAACGCTCTAATACATTCCGTAAATCACGGTGACCATATTTCATGCCCCCAACTAAATCGGCATGACCTGGTCGAGGTCGTGAAATTTGACGTTTGATATCTTCAGGATTGATATCATCAGCCAATGGCTCAGCTCCCATAATTTTAGTCCAGTGCTTCCAGTCATCGTTTGTGACAACGAGTGCAACAGGAGAACCAAGTGTCTGACCATGACGAACACCCGCAACAATCTCTACTGTATCTGTTTCGATTTGCATGCGGCGCCCACGTCCATGACCTCCTTGGCGTCGTTTTAAATCGTGGTTAATTTTTTCTGCTGTAATGGGTAAGAGTGACGGTAAACCTTCAATAATTGTCGTTAATTGAGGTCCATGTGACTCACCTGCTGTTAAGTAACGCATAAACACTTTCTCCCTTCAACTCGCTAAAGTATGTATTTTTCACTATAACATATATTCTTTAAAAAAACAGTCCTTTTACAAATGTCTTTTAAGTACCTACCATTTTCATAGATCTAAATGTGAATATTCTGAACCGCAGTTATAAAAAAACACTAGCTAAATTTTATAAAAAATACGCCTTTGCTTATGATAAGCGAAAAGCGTATGAAATATCTATGTTTAATGCTTGGCCAACTATATGTACATGACTAATTGTGTCATTTGTACAAAGCTTTTCATCCATATTATTAATTATTTTTGCGATAGAAGAATGTGTCTTCTACATCAAACTCATAACGTGCTGGATTAAAGATTTGCTCTGTCGATCCAACAAATAAAACGCCGTCCTTGCGTAGTGCCTTACTAAAATTATTATAAATTTGATCTTTCGCTTCTTCTGTAAAATAAATCATGACATTGCGACAAACAATTAAATCATAATTGCTGTCATAAGAGTCATTCAATAAATTATGTTTCTTAAAGGTTACACAACGCTTAATTTCATCCTTCACACGATAGAAGGAGCCTTCTTGTTCAAAATACTTTGCTTTAATGTCATTTGGCACCTCGGCTAAAGAGCGTTCAGGGTAGACACCTAACTTCGCTTTTTGTATCACATTCTCATCTAAATCAGTGGCAATAATTTGAATTTGAGATAAAGGCACCAATTGAGATAATACCATTACTAAAGAATATGGTTCTTCTCCTGTTGAACAAGCAGCACTCCAAATTTTTAAACGCTTATTTGTTTGTAAAAGCTTCGGAAATATTTTCTTTTGTAATACTTCCCAGCGCTTTCCATTGCGATAAAATTCAGAAACATTGATCGTCATACGATCTAAAAATTCATTCATTAAATCACGATCTTGTTCAAGTGCCTTTAGAAAGTCTACAAAATTACGATAGCCCTTTTTCTCATAAAGAGAGGTTAATCGTCTTTTCATTTGCGCTTCTTTATATAACGCTAAATCTATTCCTGTTTTGCGCTTAATACCTTCTATAAACTGTTCATAATCAGACATATGGTCATCTTCCCCTCTAGCGTCGTATTACCATTATAGCGGAAAAGTCCCAATCCTGAAATAGTCTTTCTCATGTATACTCATCTACTTGCTTGCGTTTTGCTTTTCCTCTAAAAGTAATACTTTCGACTGTTCTAATTCAAGGCGCATTTTTTCTGTTTCGATCGTATAAGTTTCTAACCTAAGCTTTTCTAATTCTACTTCTTTTTCAACAGCCTTCAGTTTTATTTTTTGTTGTCTTGTAAGAGCGTCTGTAAAAATTCCAGCTAGAGAAATAATGACGCCTCCAATTATCGCTACAATGGCAATTGACAATCCGTCCACATCCTTTCGTTACTAAGATTATACGGCAAAATGGAAAAATAGTTTCATTTTTCAGGAATTTATTCCAATAAAAAATGAAGGTAGTTTTTCACCACCCTCATTCTATCCATTAACGTTAGACTTGTATGCGGTACTCTTTTAAATCTTCTCGTAATTTAGCCTTTAAGAATTTACCTACAGACGTTTTTGGTACTTCGTCAATGAAGACAATATCATCAGGAATCCACGTTTTATGGAATTGTTGCTGTAGACTCTCTAGTAACTCTTCTTTAGTAATCGAATCCTTAAATTCTGGCTTTGCTACAACGCAGGCTAATGGTCGCTCCAGCCACTTTTCATGTGGAATGGCAATAACAGCCGCCTCAAAGACCTTTGGATGGGACATTAATGCATTTTCAAGCTCGACTGAAGAAATCCATTCGCCACCACTCTTAATTAAATCCTTTGTACGGTCGGTGATTTTTATATAGCCATCTGTTGTCATCACGGCAATATCACCTGTGTAGAGCCAGCCGTCCTTAAAGGCTTCTTCCGTTCGTTCATCATGATAGTACTCATTGGCAATCCATGGACCTCTGATCGTTAGCTCTCCCATCGTTTTGCCATCCCAAGGCACTTCTCCATTTTCATTGACAATCCGTGTATCAATAAGAGGCATGGTCATGCCTTGTGTAATTCGAACATTCATTTTTTCATCAGCCGTATAGTCCTCCATATGTGTTAAATACGTGGATAGGCTTACAAGCGGTGATGTTTCGGTCATACCGTAGCCTGTCATGTACGGAATATTGAGTTCTTGTTCAAAGCCTCGGACAAGACCAATTGGTGAGGCAGAACCTCCACAAACAATTAATCGCATAGACGATAGGTCACGAGGATTTTGACGCTGCTCCTGTAGAACGCCCAGCCATATTGTCGGTACACCTGCTGTCAACGTGACTTTATACACATCAAATAACTCAAGCAATAGCTGTGGTGTAAACATTGGACCCGGTAAAACCTGTGTAGCACCAAATGCGACACCTGCAAATGGTAATCCCCATGCATTCGCATGGAACATTGGTACAACAGGTAACACCACATCTGACTCACAAATCGCAATACTGTCAGCAAGACCAGCTGTTAAACTGTGGAGTACAATACTGCGATGTGTATAGACAACTCCCTTTGGCATACCTGTCGTTGCACTTGTATAGCACATGCCTGCAGGTGTATTTTCATCTAAATCATCTGGGAATGTGAAATGTTCATCTGCCTCTGCAAGTAGCGCTTCATAGGAAAGAGCATTTGGGATCGGTATCGTTTCTACTGCAACAGCATCACCCATAATGATAAAATGCTTGACCGTTTTCAGCTGAGATACGATTGGTGCAATCAATGGCACCAGATTATCATCTATTAATAAAATTTCATCCTCGGCATGATTGATGACATAGGCAATATGCTCAGGGGCTAATCGAATATTAATCATATGCAATACTGCGCCAGCACATGGTACAGCAAAATAGGCTTCCAAATGACGGTGGTGGTTCCAAGCAAATGTGCCCACCTTCATTCCTCGCTCCATTCCTAGCTTCGTCAGAGCATCAGCTAATTGGCGAGTCCGTTTGACATATTCTTTATACGTGAACTCATGAATAGTAGTGGCGCTTGTTCGAGAATAAATTTTCTTTGAGTGAAAAAATCGTTCTGCGCGATTCAAAAAACTTGTTAATAATAAGGGTGTATCCATCATATGCATTATACCGCTTCCCTTCATCTACGATTTTTTGAAACGATCAAGACTAAAACTATTTAAACTAGATTTTGCCGTTACCTAGGTTGCATGCGAATGGCACCATCTAGACGAATGACCTCTCCATTTAACAAGCCATTGTGGATAATATTTTCAACCAAAAGGGCATATTCCGAAGGTTTACCAAGTCGCTTAGGAAACGGTGTCATTTGAGCAAGAGCCGTTCTTGCAGGCTCAGGTAACGAAGCAAACATCGGTGTTTCAATTAATCCTGGCGCAATCGTCATCACACGGACACCGATTTCCGCAAGCTCTCTTGCAATTGGCAACGTCATCGCCGCTACGCCACCTTTTGACGCGCTATAAGCAGCTTGTCCAATTTGGCCATCAAATGCAGCCACAGACGCAGTATTAATAATGACGCCACGCTGTCCATCTTCATTTGGTTCATTATGCTGCATTTTATCCGCAACTAGGCGGATGACATTAAACGTACCAACTAAATTAACAGCAATCACTTTTTCAAATAGAGCAAGGGCATGTATACCACGCTTGGAAATAACTTTACTCGCATCTGCAATACCAGCACAGTTCACTGCAACATTGACCTTACCAAAAGCTGCAACAGCCTGCTCAAGGCCTGCCGCCACGTCCTCTTCCTTTGTGACATCCACTCGTGCATAAAGGACATTTTGACCTAATTCCTCCACTAGAGCTTGTCCACGCTCATCATTGACATCAAATATAATCGCTTTGCCACCCTGTCCTATCAGTTTACGAACGGTTGCCTCTCCTAAACCTGAGGCACCCCCTGTTATGACGGCCACCACTTCATGTTCTTTCATCAGACATATCCCCTTTTACATTTTTTCAATGATCGTGGCATTGGCCATTCCCATGCCCTCACAAATCGCCAACAAGCCGTAACGAAAATTCTCGCGCTCCATGCGATAAAGCATCGTCGTTAACAATTTCGTACCCGTTGCCCCTAATGGATGTCCCAGTGCAATTGCTCCGCCAGCAGGATTGAGTTTCTGAGGGTCTCCTCCTATTTCATGCAGCCATACGAGTGGCACAGGTGCAAAGGCTTCATTTACCTCATATGTGTCGATATCCTCTATGTTGAGACCTGACCGTTCTAATGCTTTTCTAGTAGCCTCGATTGGCCCTGTTAGCATTAATGTTGGATCAGAGCCCACGACCACTCTTGTCACAATTTTAGCGAGTGGTTGAATGCCCAATTCTTGTGCTTTATCCAATGCCATCACGACTACAGCTGATGCCCCATCACTCATTTGGCTCGCATTGCCCGCAGTAATCACGCCATTCTCTTGAAAAACAGTTTTTAACCCGTTTAAAATGTCAACGGTTGTTTCTGCACGAGGACCCTCATCAACAGCAAATGTTGTCACAGAGCCATCTTCTTGTGTAACTTGAATAGGTAGTATTTCAGCTTGGAAATGACCCGCTTCAATGGCAGAAAGCGCCCGTTGATGGCTTTGATAAGCATAGCTGTTTAACTGTTCTTTTGATAAAGACCATTGGGAGGCGATTTTCTCTGCTGATAATCCTTGATGGATAATATCATAATTTTCCTGTAAGCGTTTACTAGCATGTGCATGTTGCATGTTTGAGCCCATCGGTACTCTTGACATGCTTTCTACACCACCAGCAATGACAATATCCATATCCCCCGCTAAAATGGCCTGTGCTGCGAAGTGTACGGCTTGTTGGCTTGAACCACATTGGCGATCAATGGTTACCCCTGGCACACTATCCGGGAAACCAGCCATTAATAATGAGGTCCGCGCAATATTTGCCCCTTGTTCAGCTGTTTGCGTCACACAGCCCAAAATGACATCATCTACTTGTGCCTTCTCAATCCCTGCACGTTTTACAGCCTCCTGTAACACATCCGCTGCTAAATCATCTGCTCGAACTTGACTTAACGCACCCCTACTTCGACCTACAGCAGTTCTCACAGCTGCTACAATTACCACTTCTCTCATGTTCATAACCCCTTTTCCTCGTCATCCTCACAGTGTATTGACGAGTCTACTAAACTATTCCTAACTTAATTATCAGAATATTACATCATTTATTGTACATGAGTAAGAAGTTTTTAACAATTCTATATGTATCTAGGAATAGATTATTTGTTGGAATAATATGCTGCACACTACCCAGCCCACCTTTTTGACAATAAAAAAAGCAATCCCAAAATTGAGATTGCCTAATCTATTCGAAATTAAACTAAATCTTCACCGAAGAATAAGCCGATTTCGCGCTCTGCAGAAGCAAGAGAGTCAGAACCGTGGATGATGTTGTGAGAAACAGTTGTTGCGTAGTCACCACGGATTGTACCTGGGTAGCTACCAAGAAAATTGACTTTAACTATTGTCTACGAAATCACTAATATCATGGGTTCTTCGAAATAAACGAAAATAACTAAAATATAACCAAATTTTTACCCTCTATAAATAGTAAATATACATTACTTATAGCTAAGTTTACAAGTTTAAAAAAAGTATAAGAAAGAAATTTCCTTATAATAAAATTATTTTTCACTAAGCATCTTCCTTTTTATCAATACTCTACCTATCCTTACAACGATTTTCCCTAGTGGAGAAAATCGTATTTATGAACATGGTTTAAAGACCCCAACATCCAAGAGGTTTCACGGTTATTTCAAAATAGATAACGACATTAAAAATTCACTGTATCTAAACCTAGACAAAAATTATTACAGTCTATATTTTGTTTAAAGATGATAATTTTATTTATTCCAATTTATATTGTTTAATAATATCAAATGTTAATTTTGATAGAACTTGTTTACCTAGATTAACTTCCCGATTCATACCTAAAAAAAGAATGTCCTCTATTTCTTTTATATCATTAAATAATCCACTATGATTTAGAATTTCATTTATTCTCCCCTCGCTGTTTATATATAAATTACGAATTAAAGACTTAACATAAACATTATGAGCTGTATAAATTTCGTTTAAAGAAAATAACTCAATAGATTTATCAATTTTTTCTTTTAATTCTTCATCAGCAGTTATTACTTTTAAAAAAATTTCTATATTCGCGTCCAACCCTACTAATGATTTATAAGATAAATTTTTCACTCTAAACTCTACATTGTTATGAAATTCTTCTTCAAAGGGATAAACAATTTCATTATTATATAAATCTCTGTTCAATTTAAAAGTACTATTACAAACATGGCAGCAAGGTATTAAATTAAAAATTGCGATTGATAAATATGGATATAATGATTTTGAATAAAAATGGTCTAGAACTGCCCTAGCACGTTTTTCTCTTTTTAAATCTATAAACGTAAAGGTAAATTGTCTATCACAGTACGGGCAAACATCATTATTTAAATACGAGGTGTATTCATATGCGTCCCATACGTTGGTTCTGTCTTTTTTAAATTCTGAAAAATCATTATATGAAAATATTTCAAATATAGCTTCTTCAAACGTCATTTCTTTATTTGTATTAGCTATTGATAAAGTTTGCATTTCAATTAATTTATTTATATCCGTTTTAAATTCCCCTAGATTATTATATTCAATTGTTCTAATTTTATCTAAATAGGGCTCTAGATTATTTCTTTGAATGAAACTTCTTAATGTACCATCACGAGCAGTTACCCTTTCTTGCTCTCGTTTCGTTAAAATCGATTTTAATTTTGAAGAAGAAATATAAATATCTTTTTCAATTTTTGTTATTACTTGTTTTAAATCATTTAGTTCTCCTACTAACAGCGTATTTAAATTTTTATTAAAATAATCTAGTAGTTTTTTATATTCATTAAATCGTCCATCTGGAGTAAACTTCGAATATTGATTTTGTATTCTATTTATTACTCTGTTTTTTAATGCATTTAAATGTTTCTCTGCTATTTCTTCTTTATTTACATTAATTAAAATCATTTTGATTCTCCAAAATATTTATTTCATTTTTTATGCTTTCTTGCATTTGTTTCAAATAATCTAAAATGTTAATATTTTCGTCTTTTCTATTCAGGTAAGTATTCTTTTTCTCTTCTAGTAAATACATTAATTGTTTTTGAATGATTGGTTCACCAATTAGTTTAATAATCTTTAATGCTCTTTCATACAAATTACGATATTCTCTTAAATCAATATCATCTTTTGAGTTAAGAAATTGTAACGTTTCTTCGATTTTTTTAATTGCAAATTCACCCGTAGTAGATTCTAAAAATTGCCCTTTTTTATATAAATCGTGTATATTAGCAGCAAAACTGTTTTCTAATCCAGTATTTTGTACTTCAATACCTATACTGTACTTATTCTTTTCTAACATTACCGTATTTCCAATAGGCAAATCAGACATTATTAAAGGTGAATGTGTAGTTATAATTATTTGGATTTGCTTATCACATATTTTTTTATTTATTAGTTCTATCAAAATATTAATATATTTTCTTTGCCACTCAGGATGTAAAGTTAAATCTCCCTCGTCAATTAATATTATGACTTTTTCATTCATAGATTCTTCCAAGCTTTTTTCCATTTCCGATATAAATGTAAATAAATTTTCCTCTCCAGTACTTAGTTCTCCCCATTTAAATACTAGAGACTGTGTAGCAGTGTCTAATTTTATGTACTCATTAATGAAATTATTGATTAATGGAGTATTTTCAATAGTTGTAGCAATTTTTAATTCTGCTTCTTCTGCTACAAATAAAGATAATACACCGTCTGTGTTTTCCTTATTTTTATCTACAAAAACCTTTTCAAAGCTTACTTCATCCTGAAAGAAAAAGTCTGTTATTAGAAATTCAATAAAATTCACATAAGTGTCAGTTATTTTTAAAAACCTTTCTTGGAATTTATTCATTTCAATATCACCAACTTTATTATTCTCAATAATAAAATTACAGAATAATTCAGAAAAGTATATTAAATATTTATTTATTTCTAGTTTTAAACCTTGGTTAACAATTTTTCCTTCAAATTCTTTAAATTTTTCGATACTTAATTTAAAAAATAGAAATTTTTCTATATCAGTAAAATAACTATCTATAATCCTTTTTAAAAAAACACTTTTTGCCTTATCTTTAAATTCTATATTTTCATCTAACAGTGAGTAAATCAAATTTTCAATCGAAAAGTTTTGTATGGAATCTCTTTCATATCTTAATAGCTTCTCTTTCTCAATATCCAAGAAAAACCTTTTATTTTGAGAAGACATATAATCTAAAGATATATATATATACGGTGGAATATCTAAAAAATCCTCAATATATTTTCGATTTTCCAGATTAGATAAAAACAACATTTTATTTCTTATATCGTTATTTAAATATTTTTGTGATGAGCTGATTACAAATCTGTTATCTGGATTTTGTATATGTGACTCATAATTAAAATAATTATTATTTAAATTAATATCTTCATAAATTCTATTATTTAATGATATATCTTTATAATCTATACCATTATTCAGCACCTTTTTATTCCAATTAAAGTCATATTGGTTTGAATAATAAATTAAAGTTGTTCCCTTAGACAATTTTGGACCAATTATTTTATTATTTTTATTTTCTATTATCCCGATATTTGATTTTACATCATACATTATAAATTCGATTGAAATGCCTTCATTTAACCGTATATATGATTCCTTGATATCTATGAGTTTATTTTCAACATATATACTTAATTTTTCTAACATAGAATTAGGTATATATATTTTTATAAGATTATTTTCTTCTGTTGCAAATATATTATTATAATTTATATTTTGGGATTCTCTGACAACAAAACCTGTAAAGAATAAATGTTGTATTAAATTTAAAATTGAAGATTTCCCAACACCATTTTTCCCAACTAAAGCAATTAAATCTATTTCATTAGTATCACTAAAAAAATTGTCTATATATTTCTGATTAAAATTTATATGGAATTCATTTGAACTTTTATTAAGAGAAAACTTGAATTTACTATTTAAATTAAATTGTTGATTTTTAATTTCCTTATATTTTTCTATATAACAATATAATATTTTCATAAAACCTCTCCAAATATCAAAAGTATTAATATACCTAATTTAACTATTTTCATTCTATAACGACATTGATTACATGAAAACTTATTATTTCTAAGAAAAGCAACTGGATAAAAAGGCTTCAAAGCGCCCCTGCTATTTTAACTATTTAAAAGCATCTTTACCCATCAACTTATTAATCTTCTTCTTAAGTTTGTTAAATATTTTTGTAGAATGTAGTTTCTCAAAATCCACTATAAATTGTTCAAGGTAATCAAAATGCACGACATGAACCAAAAATTCATTATTATCTTCATCAACAGAAGAAAAATAATTAGGTGAAACATAGTTAAAAGCAACTTGAATATATTTACTATCTTTAATTTCAACCTCATCTTCTTCGGTTAAATATGCTTCATATAACTCTCCATCCACGATTACAACCGGATTAAATGATTCAAAAAGTAAATCTCCATTATCACTATTATCCAATGTTGCATAACAAGTTTCCTTAAAATGTACTAGTGCCTTAACAGATGTACTTAAAGCTTTATATATATCATCTCGCTTGTTGGAAGATAGTGCTATATATGAAGACTTTGCTGTAGTTTTATGATATAATTCTCTCTTCCGTAAAGTAGATATTTCAATAGTGTCATACCCCATTTCTTCTTGAAGCTTATTTGCGCTCTTATTTTTAGCAAGATGACCTGGAAAAAGTATCCTTTTATCATCACTAGTAAAAAAAACCCACGGTTTTTCTTTAGATTGCTTTATCTCCACTACCATATTATACGTATATTCTAAACAATCCCTATCATCTGAAAATTGAGACATATGTTTGTGACATTTCAAATCCACTTCTCTGCCGATGTTTTGGTCTTTATCAATATAATATAAACTATGTAGAACCCTCCATTTTAAATCTTCAAACTTTTTAGCCACTTTAAGTTCAAACGGGAATCCTGTTTTTTTGATATCTTCTAAAACTTTCAATTTTAATCCTTCCATCTCTACTTCCCCCTTTTTACATCTTATATTAAGGCATCTGTTAAAACTATTCTGTAAACGCCCAATATCACCAAGAAATATTTGTAAGTTAACTATACCATTTTCCAATAAAAAAACGATATAAACATGTGTTTATATCGCTTTCGAATTCACTTACAGTCACACTATCTAAAGTGTGAAACCCACCAGATTTTATAATAAAATTCAAACTTCACAAGTATATTCTCGTTCGTTTTATTTCTCTTTGATTTTAGTAGGTAACTTGAAATATTTCTTCATCATCTAAATATCGGAAAACATTCTTACTTTTTAATTTCATTATAATTAACTAACGCTTTTCCTATAATAAAATAAAATATCACAGTTTGAACCATTGAACATAACTTTGCTAAAAAAGACATCGGTTCTATTGTTCCTCCACCAAACGTTAATCCCCTACTAAATGAATAGTAAAGAAAATCAAAAGCGAGTTCGTACCATTCAGTATTTTCAACATACATAAATGCGCACTTGTTATTATCGTAAATAAGGAAGTAAATAAATGAAAATATTAATACTATGTAACTAAGCATCCAAATTAGATAAGTAACTTGTTTTTCCTCTTTCAATTTATTTCCAAAACTCCAAATCATAATAATTAATACAAAGGCTATTAATACAAACGGAAGAAGTGAAAGGTAACCCTCGTAAATCCCTCCTTTCAACAAAGTTTCATTAGGTTCTATAACTTCTAATACCGCAAAAAAGTACAAATCAATAAGGAGTATTGTAAATATAATATCCCTAAAAACCTCTTTGGATTTGTATTTTTCACTTAAAACAAAATAAAAACATATAGCTCCTATTACAAATAATATGATTTCTTCAATTTTCACTTATTTAACCCTCTTCTTCACAGATATTTGTAAATTGTAATATACCTTTTAAAGCGATAGAGTCATTAAAAGAACGAAATACTCTTTATACTATTTTCAATCGCTTCTTCTGTAATGCCAATATAACGCAATGTAGTCTTTTGTGAGGAGTGATTAAATATCTCCATCAACGTTGCTACATCTTTAGTTGCTTGATAGTACGTGTAGCCGAACGTTTTCCGCATTGTATGTGTGCCGATTGAATGGTTGCCTATCATCTCGCCAGCTTTAGCAATAATACGATAAGCCTGTGTCGTAGTGATATGACTATCACCTTTGCGACTAGGGAACAAATAAATAGCATCGACTGGTAGTGTTTCAATATAATCTGCAATATCAGCCATTAAGTTGTTTAAATAAACAGTTCTTTCCTTCTTCGTTTTACCTTCACGAATCTTGAATGAAGATTTGCCTTTCACTTGTTCCACTTTCAAAGCCACTAAGTCGCCACAGCGCAACCCTGTTGAAACACCTAATTTGAATAAAAGCTGGTCACGTAATCCATTTTGTGACATTCCTAGTGCTTCGATTAATTCATTAACTTCTCTTTTACTTTTTATGGGTTGTACATCAATTAACATGCCTTTCTTTTCATTCAAATTAGCCATGATTTTTTTACCCCCTTTACAATGTATGCTATTTTAATTATTTTTAAATTACCATACATTTGATAGAGTATCAATAATAGAATGTCTTCATATCAATATTTTATATGTATGCTAATATAAAAAAGCATACATTCATTGATAGTACCCCATATAGTAAATAGTTTGCACAAACAAAAAATCTCTGCAACATCCACAGAGATTTTTACAATTAGTATTTAGTTAATTTTAAGAAAATAATTTCTCCAAACATACAGTAGCTAAATTAAGAAGAATTAAAGGTTAGAATTTCTAGTATTTCTCCGCTAGGGAGTAGTACATACTTACGAACTTGGTTCACCTAACTAATACCATTGTATATCAATTGATTATCAAATGGAATTATTTTGTGTACATCTATAATGAGGATAGCTCAATATTATTTTCAACTTTTAATAACAAGTTAATTTACTTAGATGCAAAATTTTCACTGAAATAAATCATTTCTCAAAAGTTAATGTTAATTTTGTAAAAATTCTTCTAGTGATATGTTACTTCTACTTAGATAAGAACAAGTAATACCGACATCTCCCTTAGCAATCAATACTCCACAATATGGCTTCCCATAATTAAATGGCATTCTACTATGTGCCATAATTACATTCATCCTATCTCGTACCTCATAATCAATACCTGCCTCTGTTAATTGTATTAATGCAATACCATGAATTTTTGCATATTCTATTGCTCCACTTTGAAAATTCGATGTAGAAATTAATATTCCTTTTTGTGCTCCTAACGACTGAATTTTCGTATGTAATATCTGTACTTTTTCTCTAGTTATAGCTGATTTATAATGCTTACATTCAACAAGAGTTTTATATTTAAGACCCATAAATGTAAATTCTATATAACCATCTATTTGATAATTACCATCATGAGCTTCAATTATTCTATTATGTTCAAACACTAAGTTTTCAAGATTCTGGGTTTGTTCAAATAATAAATCTAAAGAGTAACGTTCAAACTCTTCTGGAGTTAATTCTAAATAAGCATCTTTAACTGGAATAAACATACTCTATTCTCCTTCAATCACTAATACAATTATTATCTGTGTATATTCACGTATACTGTCCTACTTCCCTTACCCCTTTTATAATCTATTTAATTGCCTAGCCTTTAAATATTTACTATAAATTCAGAAGTAACTCTAATACATGTATTATTAAACTGAATTAAATAGAAATTACTAGGAACAAATGAAGAACTGTTGTAACAATTTTTCTACTTTATCAAATTCATCTAACTTTACTTCAAAAAATAATAGAACCACCAAATACTTATATTATCTTGCCCAAATAATTTTATCAGTTATTTTACCGATTTTTTTCCCATGAAATGCTGCACATTCATATTTTTCACTTTCTGAATAAGTCACAATAGTTAGGGATTCTCCTGTAAAGTATTTGTAATCATAACCAATTCTAAAGAATCCAAGTTCAAATCCTTTAAAGGTATTAACCATTATATTAATGCTTCTTTCTTCTTTCCAATCAACTATTCCATTTTCATTAGGAAGATATACCTTAATATACGAATCTAAACACATTGTATTGTAACTTTTAAAGAACGTTTTTCCTAATTCTGTTCGATTTTTTAATAATATTAATAATTCCTCATATGATTTTTGATTGCCCCTCATTTCAAGCGGACTTTTCCCTATCTTAATTAAGTACTCCCTAGACCTATCATCTAAAATTATATTCTCAAGCCATTTATCATAAACTGCGTCACTATATGAAATTATATTTTCTATACTAATTTTACTTCCCTTATCTAATAACTCCATAGCTATTGATACTGTGAAATCTTCAAAACTTGGGAAAGGTTTCATTGTGTCAAATGTTCTATAAAAAAATCTTTTCATAGTATTACTTACTGCTAATTTATTGGAAAATTCTACGATTTTGTCATTAGAATGTTTAGCAATTTCATCAAATGCATGTATCCATAGTTTTAAGTCCATTTTATTATCTCCTATTTATCTTTAATTAATAATTTTTGATAAATGATTACATACTCCATCTAATCCGCCTTTTGCCATTAAAGCTTCTGCTTCCGTACATTGGTGGCTTGATTTTATTTCTTTTTTTGGATGAACAAAATTTCTATAATCCCTTAAAACCTGGTCAATTGATTTTATTCGCTGTGGAGGTAATACTAAAATATCCTCTGCTACTTCGATTAAATTCTTTAGTTTCCAACTATCAATCTGTACTACTTTATCTTTATTTCTAGGTGCTTTAGGACTAATTAAGGCTTTCGATGAATATATAGGATTAGTTAAAACATCAAATAAAATAGCTTCCAAAATACTACCAGACATTATAACTACGCTTTTCCAAGCACCATCGGGTAAAAGAATAGTAATTAATTCTCTATAGTCCCTTTCAATAATTGATTTCAAATCACCATCATGTAAAAAATCAAAATTTCTACTATTTTCTTGCCAATCAATACTTCCATAGTTATATAAAATTTGGATTAATTTTTCACTTAATTGAATAATCCGAGGGTAGATAACTCCACTTATATTTGTCATTGCTTTTAATTTCCTAAAATTCTCTCTAACAATTACGAAATCATATCTATCATTAGGTAATAAATATAGAGTTTCTAATTTATCTATTTCCTCACTAATTACTTTTAAAAAATCTAAAATATCTAATCCTGTATTACTCTTATACTTTGAATCTGATAGGCTTCTAATAAGTTCTTTGTTTAAATCTACTATATAATTAATCATTATTTCCCCATCTCCTATCATTTCAAGTGTACATCAAAATTTCTTCCAACATACTGAAAACTATTTGCTTGACTATATCATACTCTTTCGATATTCCAATATACTTACTATTAGATAAAGTAAAATGATTTTCTCACCTCACTTCACAAGAAAGTCGTTTAGAAAGTTCTTCCCAAAAGCTTGGTGATTCTTCCTTGTATTGATAAAATCTGATTAATTAATATTAAATATTCTCTTATTAAACACTGTTTAATTATTCTCAGTTATTTCAAGAATCCAGTTTTAGTTTTTCTAATTTTGTTACAGAACCACCATCGATATGTTTAATAAAAATGTTTAACAGGTTTATTCATTCTCAATTTTCAAACTATTAATCATTTGCTTTATTATGCAGCCAAAGAAATTGTCTAACAATAAGTTCCTCATAAGAACACTCTAAAAATTTCGGATACTGTTCATCACTCATCCTATTTCGATAAATCTTATTTATAGCACTGATTATATCCTCTACATCTATATCCGATGTTATTGCATCGTATGTTTCTCTTCGTAAATCTGCTTTAACCTCTAATCCATCACTTCCCCAACCTCTAGGCAAATATTGTTGTAAAAGATTAATAACATATTTAGGAGATTCATCTAAAATTGGTTTTATCATATTTTGTGTTTCATTTTTTTCTCCATATTCATTCCAAACAGACAATAGATTTCTAACATCACTAAATAATAATTTAAAATCATCCTTAACCTCTGATGAAATTCGTTTCGCCAGATTTCTACCCATTGATTTTATCTCGTTCTCATTAAAACTATTTTTATTTGAGTCTTCCTCTTCTCTTTCTAACCATCTAAAACATTCAATTGCAAATTTTAATGGTTTAGCTTTTATTAATACGCTATTGACTAAGTTTAATCTAGCTCTTTTAACTTCAATTCTTAAAATAATATCATTAATAAGCATTGCTGCTTGTGGGAAAGGATTTCTAAAACTAAACAATTGTGGTGGATGAGGATAATAATCACCTAATACAGCTATGCTTAATGCTAAATTTTCTAATATTCTATGATTATCTATTGATTGAACTTTATTTCTCAATTTGGATATAAACATACCTATATTTTTTTCATTGATTAACTCTATTATATTAGCTCCATTTTCTTCTAAGGATTGTATTTCCATATTTTTCAATAAGTTATTAAGCTTTATATCAGATAAATCTCCTTTAGGAATTGAATAACTAAAATATCTTTGGAAGTATATCTCAGAACATATTCTTTGTTTTTCCTCCCAAGTCTTTTCCCATCCCGCACTATAAGATGTATTAGAAAATACTTGATTTAGTCTAGGAAAGAGGTATGTTATAGTTCTTTCAATGTCTTTGATAGAAACTTCATCATAGGATTTTAAAGTATGTTCGATTAGAAGTTTCCTTCTTTCTTTTTCTTGATTGAGCGAGTAGTTGTCCATCTGTTTTAAAAATACATTTTTATTCATTTTAATTACTTCGTATAATTCAGGAATGAATACTCTAATTGCTTCTATTAACATTAAATCCACTACATTTACTTCATCTTTTAATATTGGTAATGAAAACATTATGATATTGCTATAAAGCATTGCCTGCCTTGGAGTTTTTAATAGAGCCTCAAAACCTTGAAAATTTAATGCAAATAATCGTGCTTCTTCATTTGTAAGTTGTATTTCACCTGACTCTAATGCATTATCAATCGCTTTATAACAAAAATCTCTTAAATCTGTATCCTCAATTGCCGGTAATTGTAATGGTACTTGAATAATTTTCTCTAAGAACAATTTTCCTGCTTCAGAATTTCCAGAACCATATCGTTCTTGTATTGAAGCAGAAACCATTTCTTTATCAAAAGCTAAAATATATGCAGTATATTTAAAGTCCGCAGTTAATTTAACCATTCTAAACACTGCATGAATTTCACTCTTTTCTAATCTGTCAATATCATCAATTAGAACTACTATTCTTTTTCCTTCTTCTTTTAAAATTTTCTCTACTCTGATTTTTATTTCATTAATATCCGCAGAATTTAATACATTACTTATAGCTTCAACATTTTCCCCCTTTCCCAATAGTTGTGCAAAAGGTCTAATGTACTTATCAACCACTTCACCAATCTTTTCTCCTTTAGTTTCTATTTCCCTATCTACAGCTCTTACTAAATCATTAAAGAAATTTAATAACATTGTATTTTCATCGCCAAATCTCCAAGGGTTAAAACGAATACACACTACATCTTCTTCTTTACTCAACTCACTTTCAATAAAATTAAATACAGAAGTTTTCCCTTCCCCCCAAGCTCCATATATTCCTATAACTAAACTATTTATATCTTTCCGATTGGCTATAATTTTTGATACTCGGTGGGCAAATGGAAACCTATTAAAAGCATCTTGAGCAGAATCACTAATAGGTGCATCTGAGGAATATGTAAAATGCTGCATAATTTCATCTCCTTTTGATAATTTAATTAATAATATATTTATAAAAAAGACATTTCAGATATTATTTATATATAATCTCATTATTAAAAATCTCAAATTAACTAAATCATCTTGAATTATTAATATTTCGAAGATTGTAGCACCTAAAAAATAGGATTTAGATTATTTTAGTGTAAGTCACCATTTAATCATTACTCTTGATACCTATAAAATATATTTCCAGTTCGTGATGCATGTCTTCTTTTTCTAATTATCAAATTTTTTAAATCTACTTGATTCTCTAACACTGAAACTAAATCATATCCATCCATTAATATTAATGAGCTTCTTCCTCTTGAATGAATAGCAATTGCATCACTAGAAAATCCATTAATTGATAAAAATAATCCCAATGTATTATCCAATTTCCTATTTATTTTTCCCACAAATGCGTCTAAATCAGAAGTATCAATTGCTTTTTTCTTCCATTTAGCCTCAAATAGATAGTCTGTACCTTCTAAAGTAAAAGCTCCATCTAATTGCTCACCAACATTTCTGAATGATGCTTTTGGGTCTAAATCAAATAAATCAAAAAGGTCATACATTATTTTTTCTAATTCAAATCCTCGTTGTTGAGCATCTGTTCTACTAGTTAATTGATAGTAGTTTGTTTTAATTTCATCTAATTTGACTAAAAAAGCATTACTTTTAACTAACTTTTCATATTCCATTCTTTTCTTTTCTGACTCTTGTCTTATCTTTTTTATACTTGCGTCATTTTTAGAAATTTCTTCTTTTAAAGCTAATACAGAATTTCTAGCCTTCAATACTTTTGATGCTCCATCTTCTAGGTGTTCCAAATGATTAAAAGTATTCATTTTAGATACTTCATTAAATAGTCTACGAATATCTCCTAAATTCTTTTCTCTATCTTCTAATAAACTATCGACAACATCAGATGCAATCTTTCTCTTTACATCAGTCCAATTCACCTTTAGAAATATCGATTTATTTGAAATACAATTCATTAAAAAACTTTTCAAGTCATTTTTATACCAATAAATATTGCATAAAGCCTCTTTTAAACATTGAATAGCTATAGCCGATATATTCATTAATTTTCATCCTTTCATAGTCCAAATACACAATCAACAAAAAATATATAAATTACAATATATTCATAATGTTAATAAAAAATTACATACTAAATAGATAGACAATTTTACAGTCTACAACATTATCTTTATTAAAGATTAACCTATTATGTTATAACTTTAATTATATACGAATCTATAAAAATAAAAAAAGCGAATGGAACTTTATTCATTCCATTCACTCTTTTTATCCCTTTGTATCTTCAAAGATGCTTCTTAAATATTTTTGACGCTCTTCACTTAAACTATTAAAAATTTCTTTATTAAAATATTCTTGGAACTCTTCTACTGTACAAATACCTTCTACCTCATCAGTAAAAATTCCATCATCAATTTCACATTCTTTAAATACCAAGACAATAAACCCTTCTATTTCTACAGCTCTATCAAGTGTTATTTGTGCAAATAAAAACGTATCATTGATTTTCTCTTTAATGTTGTAAAAATCACTTACTTTTAGCAAGCCATTGGCATTATTAATATAATGCCAAACTACGCCTGCTTCTCTTTCAATAATTTTTTCTAATGCACCTTTTTCCTCTGCTACATTTTGATAATACGCTGCTAAAGATACCTGAAAATCACGCTCTATAAATACCTCATAGTCACATGAAAAACCTTCTAAATCAATCTCATTGCTACTCATCCCAAGCCATTCATTGAATTCCTCAATAAAAATGCCCTCATCCTGTTCTTGACTTTTCTTCACAAAATCCATTTGAATCACTTTATTTTTATCGCTCTTCATCAAATAGCTCCCTCATATTTAATTACGCTTACCCCATTAAATCCTTTAAATTAACCACATTGCCGTTCGTATGACCTTGCTCCACTTTATTTTCAATAAAATCCTCCAACTCACCTTTAATCACACCAAAGCATTGTTGTACACGCCTAGACTTGCCATTCTTCTTAATAGGCTTCTTCACAACTCGCTCTTCAAATCCTTCTATATCCGCAAACAAATCCAGTTCAAAATTCCCTCTATTTTTGGCTCGATAATTATTATTTTTACACCATTCAAAATATAATTCATATAGCTCGTCCAGCGTCATATAATCGCTTTCTAATAGCTTTAATACCTCCATTTCGTCCTGCTGATTTTTATACGCCAATTCCATCATCAATTCGTGCTTCCCATGACGCATTTCATAATCTAGCAGCGTAACATTTTCCATCATAAATTTCTTGACAACTTTTAAAGAATTAAGATATTCTTCAATGAGCCTTTCCATCGTTGGTGTCACTGTTAATTGCTTTGTATGATTGATAACATGGCTATAAGCCTTCACGCTTAAATGCATCAAGCAATGAATAACCCTTTCATCAGCTACATACATGGCTATTTCTTCACTATTATAAACAGCTTTTTCAGCCACTTTATATGGGCAATTCACAATTCTTAATCGCCTTTTAATTGCCTCGCCACTCTCATTAAATGGTGGAATAAAGTTACAAGAGAAAATCAACTTTGCATAGCTACTTTTAAATTCACTATCCTTAAATTTCTTTTCCATTCGCACCTTATCTTCACCAGTCAATAGCTTCAGATTTTTCATATCCACCATACCATTCTTGCCTAGCTCACCACCAATATTCGCTAACTTTCCTTCTAGCAAGCCAAGCGTGAAACTTTTATCATTGGATAAATCCTCTAAGCTCACATTGCTGACATTCGCAGCACCTAGTAAATTGGTGATAAGACTTAATAATGTACTCTTCCCATTACCACCCTCACCATACAAAACCACAAATTGTTGATGTAATATCCCCACTGTCATACACATGCCAATATATTCTAATAAAACAGGAATGGATTCCTCTTCCACTATTGTTTTTAAAATATTCATCAATATGTCCATAGATTGTTCATCATACTGCTCACTATAATTGAATGGAATTTGATTCTTTGATAAAAAAGCAGGTGTATGAGGCTTTAGCTCATTTGTTTTTAAATCATATAATCCATTCATAAAATTAATTGTGGTAGCGAGTTGATTTTTATATTGATAATCCGTATGTTTTTCGCTATTATTATATTGTGTTAATTCAATATCGAGTTGATTTAGCACTTCTCTACTATTTTTAATATCACTATATAACACGCCTAATTTATCTTTGATTTTCTTATTCATTACCTTGTGATAATCCACATAAACGCCTTTATCATAGATGTAATTCATATTGCCCTCTCGCATAAAATGCTCTTCTTTCAGCAGTTCCTCTGCTACAAGCCAATAATTTAACCGATTATCAATCAAATATTTTTTCATTCTATTTTTTTCAGCGTTGATTGTTTCCATATTACTATCCTTCAAATTTTTATAATAATCTGCTAATAACTTGCTGATAGATGAATAGACTATATCAAAATCCTTCGCTTTCACATCTAAATCGTTCAGAATTTTATTTTTGTATTTCACGAAATAATGTGCATTGCCACTCTCTCGCTCCACCGCATACAACAAACTGAGCAAATAATAATTGAATAGCTCATCTTCATCAAGATTTACAGAAGACTTTAATTGTTTTAAAGCAGCTATTTCCTTATCTATTTTTAAACAAATATCGCCTATCTCCAAAACCTTCTCTACTCCATCATCAATATGCTGTAAATTAATGAAGAAGTCTTTTCTATAACTATTGTCTGCTTCTTCACTAGCCATTTTATCTATAGCTTGACCATTTACTTGTTGTTGCAATAAAGCTAATTCATTTTCCATTGCAAGCAATTCTTTCATTTCATCATTACTCAAACTATTAATTCCCTTATTCACCATCCTCTCTATAAATATCTCCATCACTTTCATTTTTTCTTTTAAATCCAAAATATCATTCCTCCATTTTATATTATTTTTACTGCTATTTCATCTTATAATATCAACATTCATCTCATCAACCAATTTTCGTACATTTTGAATTTTATTTTAAAAATCATACCAATTATACAAACATATTATCTTTTATACTTATCACTACAACCTAAACCAATAGGTGATTTACCTTGATTAAATAAACTACAACCTTTACATAAACTACTCCTACTTACTTTATTACAAAAGAATGGCTTCATTTTTTGTTCAACGAGTGTTTGATATTTTCTTGTAACTTCAAGCGAGTTATACCTAGCATCATCCCTACTCCACTCATGCGCCTTATCAAAACCATCCTTTATATTGGCGCACAATATCAACAATAGATTCCATTCCTCATAACTACATTCGTGCTGTTTATCCACCTTGTGGCGTACCCAATTACAGCGCTCATAAATTAAATCACCATCAGCCTTTTTATCAGATGGATAGCTGCTTTGTTGCTTGCCATGAGCTATCTTGCGCTGCTCCCGTTCAATCGTTTCCTTTAAAAACCTTTTTACATCCTCATATTTTAATTGGTTGGCATCCTCAAAATACTCAATCGTAACCAGCTTCGGTTTATCTTTATTTTTAAGGTTATAAGTAAATGGCACACGCATCATTTTTAACACATTGGACTTATCAATTTTCTTCCCCAGCTTGTTAGCCTCTTGATTGACATACTCGCTAAATAGCCTATAAATCAAATTGATTTCCTTACGTTCCTCAATCGTTTCAAGGCGTAGTACCTTATCAAATTTGTAGTACACATGTAGACCGCCTCCACTATTTACGATTATCGTTGGCTTAATAGGTAAAGCTGTAATAAAATCAGTTGCTTGCTGGAAGCTATCAAAATATTGATTTTGTAGCTCATTATGATGTCCATCTATATTGACATCAACATCTAACCATAACCCAAATACCTCACTAATGGTTTCCACAGTACCTTTCACACGCTTTAAAATATTTTGAGTAAGTACCTCTATATCCTCTTTAAAATAACCATGAAAATCGTGATTACTATACTCATTTAACTTTTGCCACATGGTATCAAAGCTAACTAAACCATTTTGTAATTCAGCTTTCATTTTATTTAAGTTGATACCTAGCTCTCTTTCCTTTTGCTCAACATTACGCAACGCTCGTTCCGCTTGTACGGCTTGATAGCCATACCTTTGATTGATGTACTTTTTATAGAGCGCTTCTACTATTTCATGCTTGGTGTTATCCTCTCCTACCTTTTTTAATTTTGCTTCCTTTTCTAATTGCAAGGCTAGATTAAGCTGAATCGTATACCCTTTAGCCGCCTCTGCTTGAATGTAATCAACCACACTATCTTTATCATGTGCATCAATAAACGCACTCATCTTTGTATCTATATTAAATAACAGAAACCTACCTTTATATTCAATATCACTAGGATATAAATATTCTAAAAAATCATTCATACTATCTATCATCCAATCAATCCTCCTAAACATTTATTTTTACAATCAAATCATAAAACAAACATTTAAGTATCGTCTATAAAGTTTTACGCACTTCCTAAAAAATCGGTTACATCAGTTACATTGGTTACACCTTTTCCACATAAAAGGTTTATAACAAAATTTATTTTTAAAAGAAAAAAATATATGTATATCATAACTATCAAAATAGTGTAACTGGTGTAACCCATATCTATTTATTATCTATTGTCAGTAATATTATGTAGTATTTTATAAAGTTAATAGTGCTATAAACCTTGATATATCAGTGTTTATAAGCACTTTTATAAATTAAGTATGGGTTTCACAATTAATATTTCAAGTAAAAACAGATGTAACCAGCAAGGCTAAAAGTGTAACCGACATAGATAAATATGTAACCAGCACCCTCAAAAATGTAACTGACTATGCTTATAGCGTTCCTCACAATTACATATAAAATTTTGCAATAAAAATACGCTACTCATATCAAGTTAAATAAACATGAATAACAACCTAATATCAGAGTAATCTTTTTATATTATAAATCTACTTGTGTTACACTTAATAAAAATATAAACCGTAGGAATTGGAGCATGCTATGACAAACAATAATAGAATGGATATCAATTCAGTATCAAATATTCAGCAAACACTCAATAACTTTGCTCATACTGACTGGGCTAGCCAAACTAACGCTATTCAGCAATCGCTTTATAACTTTGCTCGTACTGATTGGGCTAGCCAAATTAGCGCTACTCAGCAATCGCTTAATAATTTTGCTCGTACTGATTGGGCTAGCCAAATTAGCGCTACTCAGCAAGCACTCAATAACCTTGCTCATATTGATTGGGCTAGCCAAACTAATGCTATTCAGCAATCGCTTAATAACTTTGCTCGTATTGATTGGGTTAGCCAAATTAGCGCTACTCAGCAAGCACTCAATAACCTTGCTCATATTGATTGGGCTAGCCAAACTAATGCTATTCAGCAATCGCTTAATAACTTTGCTCGTATTGATTGGGTTAGCCCAATTAGTGCTACTCAGCAAGCACTCAATAACTTTGCTCGTATTGATTGGGCTACTTATAATCAAACGTTTGTTTCTTCTCTTAAACAGTTCGATTCAATTAATTTAGCAAACACATTTAACCTATTAAATAACTTCCCTGTTCAAGAAATAAGTGAGGCACTAGAAGAATACGAGAATACAAATAAACAAAAATACACAAACAGTAGCAGTGAAATTACAGTTAATGAAAAGCAACATTTTTCATATGAAGAACTTATAAATATTATTGATAGTCGTTTAGAAACCACAAATAGTGAAAAAACAGGTTTCAAGAAATTCATGCAAGATTTGCTACTTAGTTATGGACAAGACACAGTTAAATATTTCATTGGTGTTATTATACTACCTTTCTTCCACATGTTATTCGGCATAGTTATCGAAAATCATATGCTAATAATAAATACCATACAAGAGTCACTTTCAAATGGAATTTATGTAATTGGTTATGCTCATGCCAAAAAAGTAATCAAAAAAGAAGGTCTTTCTAGATACGAAAATATAAACTTAATCGGTCTTATTAGAATTAACTCATATTTAAGAATAAGTCCCAATAGGCACTCTACACCCATCCATTCAGAAAAATTACCATTAGATACAGTAATTAATATTATCGAAAGAAAGAAAAATTGGGTCAAAGTTGAAGCAAATATAAATGAAATTTCTATAATAGGATGGATTGAGGAATCAAAAATCATTAAATTTAAAAGAAAAAAATAATCCAACAAACATAAAACACGCCTCCTATGATGGAAGCGTGTTTTTTAGTTACTCTGTTGTTTACTTTCTTCAAATGCTTCATAATGTTTAAAGCATTTCTTCATCTTCATAAAGATAGTCACTTTCATACTATGTTATGTAAAGTTATCATTTGGTAATTTAATTTATCAGCATCTTCAATGATTATTTTCACTCATAATCTCCATTTCTCGGTTTATCAGGGGAATAGAAGAATGTAAAATCTATTGTAAGTATTCTATAAAGTTAACTGTGCTATAAACCTTGATATATTAACGTTTGTAAGCTCTTCTGTAAATTAAGTATGTATTTCACAATTAATATTTCATGTAAAAATGGATGTAACCGACATAGCCAGAAATTTAACCAGCACCCTCAAAAATGTAACTCGTTATGTCTAAATGTATAAAATTTTGCAAAAAAACACTACTCCTTTTCGAGTAGCGCTTACTGAACAATATGACGCAACTACACAATAAATGTTAAAAATAAAAGTATTCTAATAACTAATAAACTTATTTGAGCTACTAACTGTGTGTTTCTATGTTTTTGAGTTTGTCAAAATGTCCACTCATTTCGTGTATGAACGATTCTTTTGGGATGTACTGACCAAAGTGCAACAACTAAAACAAAGTTAACTACATGAACCCCTCTTTTTAAAAAATTGAATCCGCACCAAGGGAGAGGTCTGCCCAAAAATCTACTTGTACTTACACATTTCTTCAAAAAACAACTAAAAACCCATTATTCCTCTATTATACTTATACAGAAAAGTTGGCTCATTAAAAAATCACGTAAGTTTACAAGTTTTTAGATTACGGTGAATAATTCAGGTTAATTATTTCTTTGTTTTTCGTATTCAATCCAATTCATCATATTTTCAAATTTCACTTGGTTTCTTTCATCATCATCAGAGTTATGTGAATTTAATAAGTGCGAATCATTACGATTAGCATATTTTCTTATAGTATCTTCATGCTGCGTAATAGAATATTTAATCTTATCAGCTCTGTACAGTTTTTCACTATATTTTACAAGTCTAAATTTGTTCGGTTGAAAACATACAATATTATTTCCATCTGATTGAACACTTTTAAAATATAATCCATCAGAATTAAACTGCATCAAAACTTCTGACATAAATTGCGTGATTAAATACTTGTGTTTGATTGCATCGTGTACTGGTTGAGTAATGATTTCATACCATGCTTTAAGCTCTAAATCTTCAGCAGTATCACTCAAGTTTATTAACTCCATGTCTGCAACACACTCAAACTCTCCAACGCTACACACTTGACCTACTTGGAGATGAACTTCGGCTAAACAGGTTTCCACATCGGTTGCTAAATATATATACGAGGTTCCAGCACGATTAAATCTTCCACCAGATGTATATAGAGCAGGGGCTACCCCTATACCTTCTCCATTATAAGGAATTGAGAATTCTTGATTGCAGTCATCTATGGCTCCTTTAATCGTATCCATTCCAATTCTGCCTCTATAGAATTTTTCTCCAACTTTAATTGTTTTTTTCCTGAATTCTTTAGTTAAAAGCAACGTTCTGTATTCTAAAAGCAGTTTATCGGGATTATTTTCTCTTAAATGTCTTTCTATTCTTTGTGATAACTCTTCTTTATATACTTCAAATTGCCACGAATCCTCATTGCAGTCTTTTAGAATATTTCGTAATGAATTTAATTCTTTGTAAAAAGAATAATCTAAAAGTATATTGGGTGAAGTTGCTGCTATTTCTGTAGTAATATCTAACCGATTTTGCATATCATCTACACTTTCGAATAGCATTTTAAAAGTGTCTACTTTAAATCTAGTCGAATAATTAAATTGAATATACGCACCGTCATCATCATAATGTTCAATTACGCATGAAAATATTTTTTCAAGTATATTACGACGAATTTTAATCCAAGTTTCTAATCCTATGCTCCTATACCAAAACTTGCGAGTGTCTGTTTCGTCAAAACTAATTTTGTATATGCCATCACCCTTATGACAAATACTAAAAGGTATTGTACGGTACAACATATGACCATCTTCCTGCCTGTCAAAAACATTTATACAAACTCCGATAGGAAAACTAATTGTGTTTTCATTAATTAAATCTTCCCTCGAAACATATATTCCATCCTCATCATTACAATCGTAGGTTACTCCGTTGATTTCTATTGATTCATAATCACCAAATTCATTTTGTTTGATATTACTAGTCATACACATACCTCCCTTATATGTCAATTTCCACGTTCTTATTTTGATAGATAATTGTTAGGAATTTCGCAACCCCTATCTAAATAAGTATTTAAATCTATTCTACAAAAGACAGTAATATTTTTCAAAATAATTCCGAAAAATATTAAACTTACTATTGGATAGTTACTAAGGCAGTTAGCTCATTGTAATGCATCTATGTGATACGGTCACCCGCCAAAAAGGCATCCAGCTTAAATTGCATGTCCTCTTTATGTATATAAAATTTATCCATCGTCTTTGCACACACTTGGCACAAAAAAATCCCTGCAACATTTCACAGAGATTTTTACAATTCTTATAAGATTTCTTTATTCAATACCCAACTCATCATTTACCATTTGGTCAATTTCTTCATCTGTTGGTAAATAAATTGCTTCATGCATTTTTGTTAAATCAGATTCCGTAACCAAATCTAGGTTTCCATATGCCCACGATTCATCAGGAAATTTGATTTGAAAGCCTTCCCTTCCATGCCACCCTCCACGAATATAAGCTGTACCCCTAACATCAGCCTGTGGCAAAACATATAAAGAAAAACCTTCTTCTATATATTTTTTAGGAATATAATTCACGATGTAAAACTTATTTGAATCGCCTTGAACATACTTTTCCGTATGCTCTCGTTCCTCATTGTTAAAGAAAAATACTTCATCTATACTTAGATTAAAATTTTGGTCATCACGGTACAAATCATATCTCAATGTATCTGGTTCTGCATGTATTTTTAAAGCTGGTCGGACATACCCTACACTGCCACTTGTAGGATAATCATTGACAATTGTGCCCTCATATATCAATACAACATTATTCTCAAACTTTTTTCGCTTTCCTTCTTCTGTAACTTTATCAGATACAATACTTTGACGATACTGTGTTGATAAATCACCGTAGCCAATATAAATATTATCTATATAAAGGGTTAAATACTTTGAAAATTGCATGATAGAACCAGGGACTAGTATATTACTATTATCACCATAATGTTGAGCGTTAGGGAATCGTCTGTAATGCAAAACTGCGTGTTCCCCTTTAATAACCGCATCAGAAATCATATCAGCATACCCAACAGCAGGCGTTACATTAGCTGGTTCTGTGTTTTCGTCATTATAACGTGCGGTTTCTCGTAATCTTTCTACAATTTCTTCTCGTTTAACAGCCTTCTCTTCTTCTGTTACGATTTTTGGTTCTAGTTCCTCAGATGATTGTTTTTTATCAGATTTAGATACAGCTTCATTCTCTGTATTTCCACACGCTACTAAAAATAGAGCCAGTAAAGGGAATAAAAATAATTTTTTCATCGACTATCTACGCCTCTCCATATGGATATTGATGTATCAGCTTGCTAAATAATTATTTTTACTCATAATCTCCATTTCTTGTTTTATCGGGGAAATAAGTAAAACTAAACTCGCCATCTTCATATGGGAAACCTGTTAAATACGTTTTAATGCCAAAACGAACGACAAGATTTCCAGCGTAGCCGTATTCATACGATAAGTTTTGCTTTTTATCAATCCATGTTTTATATGAATTGATTTCAGTAAGCGTTCGCTTTGTGCCTGAAATATCGCTCACTATCATCGCCAATGCTTGATTAGCAGTAGGTGTATTGCCTGTAGCTCTTACATGGTACTTACGTTTCCCATATAAAGTTGTAGCGAAATCATTTGACCCATAATTAATTGTTAGATACTTGTCGTTTTTATCCACAAAGAATATTAAATAATGGTCATCGCCACTTGTTGCACCATCCACTACATAATGTTGATTTAAATATTGAATCGTTTCAGGTGTTAATTCCTTTTCCAATTTATCCAATGCTTTAAAATCAAATAATTCATGACCAGCACTTTTATTTTTTACACGTTCCGCAAACTTAAATGTACCTGACTCAAATAACGCTTTGTATCGTTTATTATAGTCCTCCGTTTCTTCTTGATTGATTCTTCCCCTTTCTAAATCCACATGTATACTGCCTTTTGTCAATAGATAAAACAGATAACCTGTACCTTGCTTTGCTAATTTCTCGATGTCCTCATTGGAAGCATATTGACTAAGTGCTTGTTTGCCTTGTACTGACTTGATATTCGCTAAATGTAGCTTATAAAAGAAGACAATCACTTGGGAACGAGTGACATCATTCGCATAGCCAAAATGTTGCTCAATCAATTTTTCTGTTGGATTTTGACCGTTTGATATTTTATTATCATATAAAAATTGAATGCTATCTTTTAACGTCATCTCATCCTCTGCAAGATAAGCCAGTGCTTCGGCTACAACACCACGCTTTACAGGTTCAAAACGTTGCATCTCATTGACATAACCATTTAATGGCACACTATAGCTTGCTAATTGGTCATAAAAATCATCAGACCAATGCCTCTCCCCACTATTTCTCATCAAAGTACCTTTTGCAGCATCCAGCTCAAAGTAATTTACTAACATTTTTGCAAATTGAGCCTCTGTGACTTTATCATTTGGCTTAAATGTGCCATCGTTATAGCCACTAACAATTCCTTCTTTACTTGCCCATAAAATGGCTTCATAAGCAGCATCCTTTTTGCTCACATCTTTAAATGGATTGCTTACCTGTTGCGCTACATGGCTTGATGCATGTGCTACCATTTCACTTGTACCTAGAGTTCCACCTACTAAACTACTTACTAATAATGCGCTACACATGCCTAATTTCATTTTGTTTCTCATACTTACTCCTCCTAAAAAATGATAGTTTTATAGTTCATTTTCAAAATACGCATAGACCTATTGACCTGTTTCCATCGTAAAAAAAGAAGGCTATTTCTAAAATATCAATGAAGATAGCCTTTAAAATGATGGACATAATTTCAATACAAACATTCTTGGAATAGCCATTGAAATACATGTTGATAAATCCATTAACATTTCATAGTTTATGGTGGAAATACTTGAACCTTAGCTGGCATCTTCTAACGCTTCTCCAACCATTCCCATAAAATTTGAAGGATAAGAGCGTTTTTGGAAATACCTACACGTTTTGCCTCTGAAATTAGCTTTATGTTTAAATCATAAGGCAATCTTAAACCTGTCCTCACTTTTTGTGTTGTCACCTTAGCATCACCTCTTAAAATTATCATAAAGTGTTGTCACTTTGTTGTCAATATATTTCTAAAACTTTTGTTGTTGTTATAATGACACCATATAGACAACACAAGAAAGGAGAGGTACGATGGCTTCTAAACTACCTCAATTCACTATTCGCATTGAACCTGAACTTTTAAAGAAAATTCGTTATGTAGCCGAACATAATGCTCGTTCTGCTAATCGTGAAGTAGAAGTGTTAATAAAGGAACACGTAGCCAACTTTGAAAAAAAACACGGTACAATCACTTTTGAAGATTAATATATTTGTTCCCTTAAAGATTTCCCTTGTACCACCCTTTCATCCTTTTCTCCCCCCATTGTGAAGAGGCGCTTGTTGAAACGGTTGGCGTATTATAGCGAATAAAAGCCCATTCAAGACCAACAATATTAATGTGGTCTTGAATGGGCAATCATTTTATCTAATGAAAATGCTATTTATTCACTTATGTTATGCTAAATCGTTTCAACATATATGGAAGACGTATTTTTCCATCCTCTATTGTAGCGGTTTTAGCATCTGATTTATTTTCATCTATCCCCAATAACTCGATATGATTATCAAACAACCAACGCATAAAATATACCTGTGCCGAACTTTTTCTTATTTTTTTTGGCAGCGTGTAATGCGTTTGGGGATTTTCATATTTTTTAATCAACCCATCAATTTGCTCCCTATCCTTTAAAAAGATACTTTTATCCACATCTTTATCTGATAAAGACTGATTTATCATGACCTTTGCAAAGGCAAGTGGATAATATATTTTGTACCAAGCCAATCTATAAGCATTAATGACATAAGCAGCAGCGTGAGCTAATGGAAATAAATATCTAACCTTTTTGATGCTTTCAATGAACCATTCCTCTACATGATGCTGTCTTAAAACTTTCTCATATTTTTTCCACTCAATTTGATTAGCGGCTTTATTTTTACTGCTATTCAATTTACCTTTGCGAATGAATTCAACGATTTTATTACTTAAAACTTCTTCTACTCCATATTGCATTAACAATCTTTTAAAGTTCTCTCTACTTGTAATGAGTTCACTAATTTCTATACCGTTCTTTAGCAATACGTCCGCATTATCATCCCATAAGCCCTTACCATGTGTTAAACCGCTAATCGCTACTAAATCGCTAAATTTTTGAGGGCTTACTTGCTTAGTGACATTGGTAGAATAGTTTGTATTAAATTCGCTTATCATTTCAGTGCGCCCTAAAGCAAATTGTTGTATCACATCAGTATCATACATATCAATATCAGCGATATTAACGCCTGTTTCTTTTTCTAAGTAATATAACCTTGTACTGTCATCTTGGCTCAAAATATCAAACTTTAATATCGCATCCTCAAATGGCTTATATTCTGATTGTAATGTAATATTGCTGGCATCATAGCCATCTTTACTGTAGGTAATACCACTGTAATAATGTACATCTAACTCCTCTGGAATCACTAACATACCACCAGCATGTTGACCACTACTAAATGCTACACCATTTAGAAAATCGAGTGTTTCTTCTAATACCAAGCTATCGAAATCAAATGTTAATATCTCTACTAATTGCTCACCATTATCCTCTTGTTTTAATTTTTCTATATAAATCGTGTTGTGATTATTTATATCAAAATGAATGTAATCAATTGGATGTAAATTTCCTTCATCATCTAATTTATAAAAATCGCTAACATCATTGTTATATCGTTCTCTTAATGTTTCAACAATGATATTTCCCTTAGATTTATGGTACTCCCATATGATTTTCTTACTTTTTCCCTCGGCAAGTGTGTTAATTGTGCCAGCTCGTACTATATTACTCTCTCCGAATAAGCTGGTGATAAAATCAATCATATGCTTTTGAATCTCGCTGCTAAAATTTAAATCCACATCAGGCGTTTTTTCACCGCCATAGCCCATAAAACTACTCCAATGAATACCAAAACCATTTCCCTTTAAGGCACCACCACAAATACATTGCTTAACAGGCAAATCAAAGCCGCACACTACATTTTCATCTCCACAAAACTCTACTTTTTTGCACGTATCACATTGATAATGTGGTGGTAATGGATTAACTTCGCTGATACCCATTACATAAGCAAGCAACATACTACCAACGCTACCTCGACTCCCTACTAGATAGCCTTTCCTTTTACTTTCCTCTACCAATAAATAACTGCCATAAAATACAACCTCATAGCCGCCTTTAAAGACCATTTCTAGCTCTTTATTTAACCTTTCTTGAATTACCTTATCAACATGCTCACCGTATAGCTCTTTAAGCCTTCTTTCTATGACCTCAAGCATTTTCTCTTTCTCATTACCTTCTAGCATCGCTGGCTTTACTAGTGGATGCGTTGGTACTACCTCATAGGGAGAAAATTTATCTAATAATTTAATGGTATTTGTAGAAACGATTTCTCTTGCTCTTTCTTTACCAAGAAAAGCAAATTCATTTAATAATTCCTCTGTTGACTTATAATAAACATTGGTTCGAGCCATTTCTTTATTTTGGATATATGGATGAAATCTCCCACTCACAACCTTGAGTTTTAAACCTTTAATATCAGCATTTAATAAATCAGCACCTGTTAATTCGCCTTGAATAAATTTGTTATATAGCTCTTGTTCAATATCAGTAAAAGCTAGTCCTTTTTGAATTTTATTATCAAAATATTGCTGAATGATGGTGACATTTTTATCTAAATATATCTTCGCTCGATTATCGAACCACAGCATATCTAAATATCTCTCTTCACATTTATGAAGGCACAAGACCTCACCCAAGCAGATAACCGTTTTATTTTGCTTTTGACATATCCCATCAATAATTTTGATTAATTGCTTTAATGTATCTGCTGGTACATCCTCATAATGATGATTGCTAGATGGGCTGTTGAAGCCAATCACATCATAATTATCTAAAACACGTTCTTCAAATTTGCCATTTAGTAGGCTTTCAAAGATGTCTTTGCAATAAAAGCCATTGCTTACGGCTAAAATATTTTCTCTATAATCTTTAACATTAATATCATCCCAGCTCAAAATTCTATTTGTTGTATCAGTATTGACCTTACTACTTAGCTGATTAATAAAAGTTAAGCCTTCTCGATTTAAGGCGTAGAGTGTGACCATTTGTGGAAAACGCATATCTAATTGATTTTTTAACGGCTCATTACATCCCACTAAATCTTTATTGTGAGCTTCCATATCCTCTAACAACTTTTGAAACAATTTAAACGTATGCAAACTATCAAAAACAGCTCTATGGTGATTTTCTATCTCGATACCATATTTTTTTAACATACTTTTTAAGCTATAAGTCTTACGTTTTCTTTGCTTTGCTGATACCTCTTCCTCTATAAATTTACTTAAATACAGGGTATCAATTAAGGCAAAATCGTTTAATTTTTCATTTAGTTTGTACATTCTGCTTCTTACATTGATAAAATTCAAATCAAAATCTCTAGCATTATGCCCAACTAATATATATTCCTCATCACCAATAAATTCATAAAAACGTCTTAATGCAGTTTCTTCATCTATGCAATCTTCCACTGTTTTATTTGTGATATTGGTAAGGTTACTAATTTTTTGATTGATTTTATTTTTAGGCTTAATCAATTCATTAAACTCTTTAACAACCTCACCGTTCTCAACCACTACTGCTCCTATTTCAATCATTTCATGAAAAAGTGGGAAAATACCTGTTGTTTCTATGTCAAATATGAGGTATTTAACATTTCTCAAAAATTTCTCACTAGTGTTCTCACTGTTTTTCTCATGCAATTTCTCACTATTTACTAAGTAATGCAGATACCGATTTTGATGAACTAAAAAATCAACACCATAAAATAACTTCATTTTTTCGATATTTTCTAAGCGTTTTTGGTTCTGCTTACTAGGATTGTTTTTATATTCTTCCGCCATCACCTTTTTGTATTGGTTAAATTGTTGCTCAATCAAAGGAAAGCCTCTTACCGTTCCTTTTTCTACAAAACCTAATCCTTGATAATTAAATCTATTGGTCAACTCTATAGCGGCTGCTTCTTTGACAATGCTTTGCATGGTGGAATATTGACTAATCACTTTAAATTCAACTCTACCTATTTCATCGGTGTCTACTCTACGCCCAATATCATTCGTAATATCCTTACAGTCTTCTATATCTACTTGCAATTGCATGGTAGGCACATTGATATTACCTATATGAGCAGATGTTATACTAAAATTTGTGTACGTTTCGTCTAAGCTCGTTTTGCCTTTTAATTCGTAAAAATGCCCTTTCACAAAAAAATTTTTAATCGTTTCTATACTATCTTTGTCATGGTCTTCGTACCTCACAAAGATGATACACTTTAGATTGCTTGCTCCATCATTCAAGACAAAAATAAGGTTCTCGCCCTTGCCACTACCCCATGCCTTAACCGTTACATCACTGACCATTTTTCCACTAACACTTACAAATTCATTTTCTTCCACTATTTCATTAATCCTTTTTTCTTTATAATATTTATCCACTATTTGCCCTCCTTCATTTTTAGAAAAATAAAACGAGTGAAGCACTTACACCCCACTCGCATGAACATATTTAATCAAACTTGATAAAATCAGTATAATTAATATCATCTGTTCCGTTTACATTCGCTTGTGTGCTTTTCTCCTCATTTACTTTTACTTCATTTTCCAAAACTTGATGTGCTTCATTTGATGAAACCTCATCAACTTTCTCAATTTCGCTTACTACCTCATCAATTTTCTCAATTTTTTCAACAGGCTCATCAAGTTTTTTAAATTCTTGATTTCTTCGATGGAAATTTTCTAACGCTTTTTCCTTCTCTTCTATACCATACAGCCACCCAACTTCATTCCTTCCATTCTTTGTGTAGACAACGCTAACAACTTTCAATTCCTTTAACTTCTCTATTAAAAAATCTTTTAATTCTGACTCTTTTATTGCTAAATTATCAAAGTCAATATCCAACAATCCTATTAAATGCATTAATTGATTTTTTCCTATGTCATTCACATTTGTCTCATCATAAACTAATACATTTTTTGTTAATCTATAATCTCTATCTACTAAACGCAATTTGAATTTCCACATTTCATACCTATTTTGATTTTTATCTATTTTATCCGATTCATATTCAATATTTTCTATAATTAAATCATATACACCATCTTTCAATAAACCACCCTTCTTATTTTTTATATTTATTAAATCATTTAAATTAACCATACCATCATCCTCTCTTCCAATCTTACAAACATATATTATTACATAACTATTAATTCCATCAACTAAATTTTACACAGTTTCAATTTTTTAATGTATTGGTTACAATTTTACTATCATGGGTTACACTTTTACCCCTCTTGGTTACAAAAATAGCTATGCTGGTTACACATAAAAACCATTAATTTTTCATGTTAAATAGCATATAAAATCTCTATAATCGTTGATATATCAGGGTTTATAACTTATACTTTATTTTTTATATGATTAATTTATCTATTACGGTTACACTGGTTACACTATTTTAATAGTTAAGATATACTTTTATTTTTTTATGTAGTAAAGAAAAAATCCTAATAAACCTTTTAGTCAAATAAGCTGTAACTTGTGTAACCGATGTAACCGCAACAAATGGAATCCATGAACGTAAAAAAACCATGCGTTTATGCTCGCATGGCTACATCTATGACATATGATATTATGGTTTATTACTTATGTGTGGTTATTACTAAAACAGCCTTAGAAAGCTATATTATGCCTTCTCTGTTGTAGGAAGAATCACCTCAAACAAATGTGCTTCTTTATCTACGCCTAATTTTTCTTTATCTGCTTCAGGAACAGCCTCTATTTTCAGACGTTCAAGTGGTAAGTCAATGCCATCCACTTTTAAATCATCCACAATTTGATTAATACTAACGGTTGTTTTATGACCGCCTTCTGCATTTCTCAAACCGTAAAAAGTATCTTCCTCATTACTGAATAAGATAAATAACTTTGTTTTATCGCCTTTTTTATCAACACCAAATTTAAAAAAGCCTAATTGTTGCTCATCTAAATATTCTTTTAGGATTTTTGATGTAGTCAACTTTGTAAACTCTCTACCTGTATCGTTATACACTTGTTTTCCAATTTTTAAAAACATATATTTATTACCAGCACCGTAATATCTACTTTTATCATTCTTATTATCTTTCCAGTTCACAAGACCAACTCCTTATTACATATCATTAATTAAATTTATTATAAATCATACAATCAAAAATTCCAACTACAAACTAAAAGGCACTGATTATAACTAACACCTTAACATTCATTCAATTCATAAATGTTTAAAACTTAACTACATAATCATTCTACAAAGTACATCTATCCTCCGCATAATAGAAATAATTTAACATAATGAATATCTCTTGTATTGTTAATGTAACCTCGCCTATCTTAATAGACTTACCAATGGATAAATTGGTGAATGTTTCAAAAGTAATTGTTTTAGCTTTTTCATTATAGGTGGCTCTTATCTCATGAAATCCACCTATTTCTGTGTTAATTATGGTTGTCATGTGTTAGTACCTATAAATAGTCACGTAAATTTTTTGCTACTGTATCAACATCTAACCCCAAATATCTCGTAGTTGTCGATAAGTCAGAATGTGCTAAAGCATGAGATACTAAGTTTATATCCGCCCCACGTTTCACCAAATTCTGAGCATACAACCTTCTAATAGAATGAGGATTAATGTTCTTTAAATTCCACTTTTTACTGTATACCCATAAATTTTTTGCAATTAAATTGGACGGTGAAACTGTATTCGAAATTGGTACACCTATGTTTGAAAGAAAAATATAATCATTCTTTTCTCTATGTTCTTTCCTAATATCATCATTTATTGAAATTAGCTCTCTTAATAAAGTACACATTTCATCATCTAAAGGGAGAATCAATGGTCTATGCGATTTCATTATCTCTCCCTGTAACTTCAAAAGCATATTTTCAAAATCAATATTCTGTTCTCTTAAAGCTCCCAATGTTTTAATTCGAATACCTGTTTTGTATAAAAGTAAAATCGCTATACTATCACGTAATCCCGAATACGTTGATTTATCCAAAAGTGATAACAAGAGTGCCAGTTCGCTTTCCGTAGTAGCTTCCTTAACGCTTGTATTTACTTTTATTTTGATGTTTGTCCAAAACTTTGAGTTATACCAACCATTATCGTGACACTTGCTTAAAACGGCTTTAATTTGCTTTAAACGACCATGTAAAGATGTGTCCTTTGCATTTTTGAAACTTGATAAATATTGATAAATTTTTTCATTGTTGATTTCATGGAGATATTCAACTTTAGTAACTTCAACAAATCGCTTAAAATTATAGTTGTAACTATCAATTGTCCTTGCTCTTAATCCGTTTAGTCGCCATTGTTGATTTAAAATTTGTATGGCGTGTTTAATGGTTATATTTCTGTTGTCCAATTCATCAAACGTATCCATTTTAACTATTGAGTTATTGATTTTTGTCACCATTTCTTTCTTTGGTTCTTTTTCAGTTTTGATAGTCAATAAGCTTAAATCAATGTTTGTGTTAACTTTATTGAATGATTTTGACAAACAAAAAACCCCCTAACATTTTATTGTTAGAAGGTAAAAGTCACATCGAAAAATAGATGATTTTATTATTTAGTTCTATCCGTAGTTTTTTTCGTTACTCGGTTATTTTATAAAATTAAACTAAATCTTCACCGAAGAATAAGCCGATTTCGCGCTCTGCAGAAGCAAGAGAGTCAGAACCGTGGATGATGTTGTGAGAAACAGTTGTTGCATAGTCACCACGGATTGTACCTGGGTTAGATTCTTCAGGTTTCGTTGCACCCATCATAGTACGAGCAAGCTTGATTACGTTCTCGCCTTCCCATACCATAGCGAATACAGGACCAGAAGTGATGAAATCAACTAATTCACCAAAGAATGGACGCTCAGCATGCTCAGCATAGTGCTTTTCTGCTAAATCTTTAGGAATTACCATTAATTTAGCACCTTTCATTACAAAACCGCGACGTTCGAAACGATCAACGATGTCTCCGATTACTTGACGTTCAACGCCGTCAGGCTTAACCATTAAAAAAGTTTGTTCAATTGCCATGTTTAAAACACTCCTTAAATTCGTCTAACAGGTTTTACACCTACCGATAAATATTAACAAAAAATGAGCCTTTGTACAACAAAAAGCTAGAATTTGCGCTTACCCATGAACAATGCTACATCACGCAGTTTTTTCTTTACGGGATGTTTTGGTAAAGCATCAATTTCCTGTAAGGCTTTTTTCAAATATTTATCACTCATACGATTAGCTTGCTCAATTGCATGAGATTTACGCACATATTGCAACATATTTTGACGTTCCGGTTCTGTTAATGTGCCTGCAAAAACTTTGACTAAGTAAGGTTGCATCTCCGGATCATCTTTTAACAATAATATCGGTAAAGTAATATTGCCCTGCAATAAATCACTACCTGCTGGCTTCCCTAGTTCTTTATCGGTTGCCATGATATCTAAAACATCATCGATAATTTGGAAGCTCATGCCCACAAAGTAGCCGAAGCGCTTTAAATGTCGCACTGTTTTAGCATCCACTCCTGCCGCCACAGCCCCTAGCTCACAGCTGGAGGAAATAAGTAATGCTGTTTTTCGTTTTATTCTTCTAAAATAATCTTTTAAACCTTGGTCTAATCTAAATTTATCTTCAATTTGAATGACTTCACCGTTACAAATTTCCACCATCGTACGGGCTAAAATTTGATGAACAAGCGGGTTTTCTAACTTCGTAATATATTCCAGTGCACGTGCGAAAATAAAATCGCCTGTGTACATCGCTACCCTGTTATTCCACTGTGATTTGACAGTAGGGCGTCCTCTTCGCATATTGGAGTCATCAATGACATCATCATGTACAAGCGATGCCATATGAATGAGTTCTAAAGGTACTGCTACATCCTTCATCTTCTCAATGTCATAATCACCAAATTTTGCACCTAGTAACACAAAAATTGGTCGTATCCGTTTGCCACCAGCTTGTAATAAATGGAGAGAAGCATCGTTGATCAAATATGAAGATGAGTCCACCGCTTTTTCTAACTCTCGTTCAATGATATCGATATCTGATTTCAAATCGGAATAGAGTAGTTTTAACTTCATCTTTTCCACGTGTGAAAACCTTCCCCCATTAACGTACCTTTTTAAAGCCCATATGCATTGCCGCAGCCCCGCCACTGTATGCTTTGTACGTTACTTTTTCTAATCCTGCTTGCTGAAACAATGCCGCTAACCTCTTCATACCTGGGAAATCATTCGCAGATTCCTGAAGCCAAGAATACTCCTTATAGCTTTTCGCAAATATTTTACCAAATATCGGCATTATATATTTAAAATAAAAACGGAACAGTTGACGATAACCAGGAATTTCAGATTGTGATGTTTCTAAACATACCACCATACCACCTGGTTTAACAACACGATGCATTTCCTTCAACACTTGTAAATAATCAGGTACATTGCGAAGACCAAAGCCAATCGTCACATAATCAAACGTATCATCTGGAAAAGGCAATTCCATCGCATTTCCATGAATTAGTTCAATTTGTGGGTATGGCTCTACCTTTTTTTCGCCAACTTTCAACATGTTTTGACTAAAGTCCAGCCCTTTTACTTCTCCACTTTCTCCAACAGCATCTGCCAATGCGATTGTCCAGTCTGCCGTGCCACAGCATACATCAAGTGCCTTTGATCCAGGTTTTACAGCCATGTGCTTCATCGTATCGTTACGCCAGCCAACATGCATCTGGAAACTAATCACACCATTCATTTTATCGTAGTTTTCCGAAATACTCTCAAATACTTCGTGAACGTGTTCTTCTTTCGTTTTAGCCATTTTGAAAAACCTCTCTTATCCGTTAGTAGAAGCAATGGATGCCTCTACATGTGCATGTAAAGCTTGTTTGATATCACTTTGTAAAAAGGATGCATGATGAATGATCTGTGATAGCTCTTTTTTTAAATGCACAATTTTTCCTTGGATGACGCTATTAAAGGTTGCGCCATTTCGTCTGACACTATCTTCAAGTGCCTTACCCATTAAAGACATTTGCCCACGTTGATAAGCTGTCCATTCTTTTTCTAAACGCAAGATTAATAAGCTTTTTTCTATAAGTGGTATATATTCACTGAAAGAATAAAGATCAAAAAATTGAGCAATTAACCCGGATTCTATCGTACTCATCGACGCATACCACTGTTCGATTGTACGTTGTTCATTTTCATAAACTTTAATCTGGTTTTCACATCGTGCCACAATGCCTTGTGACAAGTTTCGAATCAATGCGACATTCCCTGACATCGCTAATATTTCATAATAACGACCACTATAAAAATCCCCAGCTAAAACGGTAAGTTGCTGTTCTTTTGATGTTGCATCTAATTCTTTTATATGATCGTGAGCCGCTAATGCTGCGTACACTATGCCAACAGTAATTGCAGCCTCTTGTTGCTCTTGTTGCCACTCTTCACCATTCAAAAACGGGATTAACAAATAAAACAATTGATTTTCATCTAGCACAGGTACACCTGTGTATTTTTGCAAAGTTCTATGACGAACATCCATGAAAATCTCTGTTTTTAACTGTGCAATTGAATTTTGAATGTATGTTGCATTCATAGACCTTACTCCATTTCACTTTCAGATACGTTAGCCCTATCCAAGGCTTAACGCTTGCTTACTGAGTCATTATAGCATACGCAACGATGCGGAATAAAAAAAATTTGCTTTCTCCATAGGACAGGCAGTAAAGCTTTCCCATAATTGAATGTAGGGATGCTAACTGCCCATAAACCTTATACTCAGTTTTTCACATCTAGTGTTTTTATATGTGCTTGTTATATGCTAAACAGCATTAAAAACGATTGTTAGAAACCAGATTTCTTATTTTTTTGCTTCGCTATTGATCACGCCATGTGCAGTATGAATTTGTGCTTTACCACGTATTTTCATGGCAGACGTGTGTTCTGTAAATTGAGCAATCATTACTTCGCCGGCATCTAATTTCTCTGAATGATGGAATTTCGTATCTGTTCCACGTGTTAATCCAATGACATGTACACCATCTTCTTCTGCTTGAATAACAATATAATCTTGTGACATCTTTGTACACTCCTTAAATCCGACAAATTCTTAGTTCATCATAACATAATTAGACACGCAATTTAAGACATTTGAATAAATGACAGCACTTCTCTACGTTTCACTTCATCTTCCTCATAAATACCGCGTGCAACAGATGTTACCGTCTTGGAACCAGGTTTTTTTAAACCACGCATCGTCATACACATATGCTCAGCCTCGATCACAACATAAACACCTTTTGGCGCAAGCATCTCCATAATTGTGTCCGCTACTGAAGAGGTAATACGCTCTTGTAGTTGGGGTCTGCGGGCAATCGTTTCCACAGCACGTCCTAATTTACTAAGCCCAGCAACAACGCCGTCATTTGGTATGTATGCTACATGTGCTTTGCCATAGAAAGGTACTAGATGATGCTCACACATCGAATAAAAAGGAATATCTTTGACAAGCACTAATTCTTCATGATCCTCATGAAATACCGTTTTAAAATAATCTTTAGCATCCTCATGCAAGCCGCTGAACATTTCAGCATACATTTTTGCTACACGCTTCGGCGTATCCAATAAACCTTCACGATTTACATCTTCACCTACTGCTTCTAAAATCATTTTTACTGCTTCTTCTATTTTCAATAAATCAATATTCGACATTCAAAAAACCCTCCTGCATATCAAAACATTACACATTTCCCTATGCATCGTAGCACATCCAAAAGGTAAGCGCAAAATGACTTACTTGATTCATCAGAAATTCGCTTTTAGAGAAGCAAATCCCTGTATATTATTGTTATGTAAATTTCAAATTAAAGTTAAAAAGAGCAGCCTCCATGTTCGTTAACATGAAGACTGCTCTATGTAACTACTAGACGTGTATTATTTTACCGCGTCTTTAAGCGCTTTACCTGGTTTGAAAGCAGGCACCTTGCTAGCAGCGATTTCGATTTCTTTACCAGTTTGTGGGTTACGACCTTTACGAGCCGCACGTTCACGTACTTCAAAGTTACCAAAACCAATTAATTGTACTTTGTCACCCTTTGCAAGAGCATCTTGAATTGTATCAAATACAGCTTCAACTGCTTTAGAAGCGTCTTTTTTAGAAAGACCTGCAGCTTCAGCAACAGAGTTTACTAATTCTGTTTTATTCACACCATTCACCTCCTCTCAAAGGGTCATGAACCAATTCTGTAAAAAGAGTAACACATAGAAAACCGCTACGCAACTGTATTCATACATGATTATAACCAAAAAATCAGTTTTTCACCCAAAAAACAAAAATAAAAGGACTTTTCGCATAAAAACGAAAAGCCCTGCGTATATTTTTTGCATTTTTTCTGAATTTTATCACTATAAAATAAATGTTACTAAACCACGATCACCTTCGTTGACCATACGTTCAATCGTTTGACGCATCCGTTTTTTGGCAGTAGTTGGGACAGCATCCATTTTATATCGTATCCCTTCTTTTAATACTTCATGTAATGGTGTGCCAAAAAGTTGTGTATTCCATAGCGCATCACGATCATGTAAATAAGCATGATTTAAATCTTTTAGAAGTTGCTGACTATGGAATTCTGAGCCAATTAATGGTGCAAATTCTGACTCCATGTCAACTCGAATAATATGGTAAGATGGTGCTTTCGCCTTCATTCGTACGCCAAAGAAATTATTTTGTTTAATTAGCTCTGGGGCTGTTGGCTCAAATTCCTGCATCATCGGCAATGTCACGCCATAACCCGTCGTATCAGCATCTTGAATAGCACTTTTAAAGCGTTTTTGAGCTTCTTTCGCCTCTGACGCCTCTTTGATAAAGAGTAACCAATCTTTTTTCGTTTCAATCGGCTCCTCTAGCCATTCATTACAAACTGATTTATACAATTCACCCTGTAGGGATACCCGAATCACAGCCGTTCCAATACCTGCATCTACATGAACAACTTCACTTTGGTCAATAAAGTCAATGGCTTTAAAGGCATCTGATGCCTGTTGCACATCTCGAATTTTCATCACAGAAGAAAGTACTTCCTCCATCGAATCAATCAATGCAACATTTAATGGATGAGTGGCATCTAACACATCCAGCCAGTCTGGTTTCTCCACCTCAATTGTACGAATTGGGAACTCAAATAACGCCTCTTGTAAAATATATTGAATATCCGTCTCTCTCATTTGATCGATGGACATCGCAATAACGGGAACATTGTAACGTTCAAACAATTCATTGCGAAGCTGAACTGTTTCTTCTCTCGCAGGCATTTGGCAATTGAGTAAGATGACAAAAGGTTTGCCGATATCTTTTAATTGCTCCACAATTTCCTCTTCTGCCTTCTCTGCGGCACGGCGGCTAATTCCGTTAACCGTACCATCAGTCGTTACGACAATACCAATATTCGCATGATCACGAATTACCTTATCAGTGCCAATTTTAGCGGCTTCCTGAAATGGGATAGGCTCTGTATGCCAAGGCGTATGAACAAATTTTGGTCCATTTTCATCCTCATAGCCTTTTGTCCCATCAATAATATAACCAACACAATCTGCTAAACGAATTTGGAATGGCATTTCATCTTCTCCGACCACAATACGGGTTGCTTGGGCAGGCACAAACTTCGGCTCAGCAGTCATAATGACTGGCCCCGGAGAACTTTGTGGCAACTCATCTTGTGCTCGCATTCTTTCCGTTTCATCCACAATATTTGGTAACACGACTGATTCCATTACCTTTTTTACAAATGTTGATTTACCTACACGTACTGGACCGACAACACCAATATAAACATCGCCATTTGTGCGCTCTGCAATTTCTCTAAATACTGCTTCACTCAAGGTTTCTGCCTCCTTTATCTACGCTTTTTCACTATATGCGAGTCTGTAGACAAATATGAAAAAGCCCCTCACAAATGTAAGGAGCTTGTTTGCTATTGTTCTTTTTTCTCGGCGGCTTCTGCCTCTTGTTTTTGTCGCTCTTTCGCCTTTTTGACATCCGCATTATATGTTTCCATATCATAGATTGGTTCTCCATTCTCGTCCACTGTATAGGGAATAGAATAGGCAGGCACCACAGGATATTTGTCGACAAGTAATTGGCGAATATCATCACCAGGCTTTACATTAGGCTTATCCTCTTTTAAAAGCTGTCCTAAATCCACAGCATAGTCAACATGTAATTCACCATCACCTGTCATAAAAAGTGGTAACTCGACGCCAGAATAGGGACTTTTTACAGTCACATCTGTTTTATAGCCTAAATCTTTATAATTGATTTGATAAACATTTTCCGCTATTGACCCTTTTATTGGCAAATACTGTGTAGATAATTTACGAATACCTATTTCACGTATACGCTCTGCCGCGTTTAAATCTACTAATTTGACCGATGCATCATTTTCAGGATCCCAAATGATATATTGATATATACCACCTTTTTCATAGGCATTTCCAGGAATTGTCGTCAAATACTTCGGCATAAGTTTTTCAAAATCGATTAAGTATTTGATATAGATATCGGTATCTAGCTCGCTATTTTTAATTGGTACTAGTCCACCGGTTGCTTCACGGTATTCATTCACGGCACGTTGAACTGCAGCTAGTTGGTCGACATCAGGCGTGACCTTTGCCCTTTTTTCGTCTTCTGGGTACGCACATCCTACTAACAGTATGGCGGTTGCAAATACCCACAGCAAAGCACTTAGTTTTTTCATGTTACTGACACCTCATTATTTTTTATGCTGGCCATGTGGCAACTACTAGTACCATTAAAAATGTGCCAAGTCCAAACAATATGTATGCACATAAATTTACGACTGTTCGTAAAAATACATTTGAAATCTTATTCCGAGCTAAATAAATTAACCCGACTGATATAATCATAAATGCGATGCAATAAAATGACACCCACATTACATCCAGTGCAGGCATATGAGCTAACGGGCCCATTTCAAATAACCACCTTTCTTTCAATATCCAGACACAATCAAAGTATATTATACTATGTGCTTTTGCTAAAAAGAAATAGTTGTCCCATAACTATCAAGAAATGGACAACTCTTTTACAATGCATTGCCTATTCAACTAGCAGCACACAATAAGGCGTCTCAACAGATTCGTTGAGACACCTTATTTATGTCCGTTTTATGACAAGTTTAATCAAAAAATTAATATTAATGCTTCATATCATCTATTTCTCGTTTTTTCATCCGCATCATTAAGGCATCGACTGCCACTTTCGGTTCAACATCATTAAATAGAACACTATAAAGCTCCGTGGAAATCGGCATAGCCACATTATATTTTTCTGCTAATTGATAGGCTGCCTTCGTAGTACGTACACCCTCTACAACCATGCCCATTTGATCCAGCACTTCTTGTAGCTTCATGCCTTGCCCTAACAGATTTCCCGCACGCCAGTTTCGGGAGTGGACACTTGTACAAGTTACAATTAAATCCCCCATACCCGTAAGCCCTGAGAACGTAAATGGATTCCCACCCATTTTTACGCCTAAACGTGAAATCTCAGCAAGACCTCGCGTAATAAGTGCCGCTTTCGCATTATCGCCATAATTCAAGCCGTCTGTAATCCCGGCAGCTAAAGCGATGACGTTTTTCAACGCTCCTCCTATTTCTACACCAATGATATCCTCATTTGTGTAGACGCGGAAAAATTGATTCATAAATAAATCCTGTACCTTTTCAGCAGCATCGATGTTGGCACAAGCTGCAGTAACCGTTGTAGGATGATGTAACACCACTTCCTCTGCATGACTTGGCCCAGAAAGAACAACGATTTCTTCCACATACTCAGCCGGTAAGCTCTCTGCTAAAATTTCAGATATTCGTTTTAAAGAATCAGGCTCAATTCCTTTCGAAACATGGACAAACAACACTTTTTTCGTTAATTCAGCCGTTAATTTCTCGCATACTTCGCGAATTGCTTTTGTGGGAACAGCCACAACAATGGTCTCTGCATGAGTAGCTACCTTCGCCATATCACTCGTCGCATGTAAATTTACAGGTAGAATGGTTTCTGGTAAATATTTTTTATTCGTATGCAGTTGATTGATTTCTTCTGCCTGCTCAGCTCTATGTGTCCATACAAGCGTATCATGTCCATTTTCCGCTAGTACCATTGCCAGTGCAGTACCCCATGAGCCTGCCCCTAACACACAAACTTTTTCCATAACAAAATCCTCCCTTTGTTGGGTTGTCTATAATAAATTCTTTTCTTGTAAAAAGACGCCACCCAACAAATATGTCGGGTTGGCGTATTGTATGTGTATAGCTATTACCTTAAGCACGCGCTCGTGTAATTAAACGAATTGGCGTCCCTTCAAAGTCAAAGGTTTCACGAATTCGATTTTCTAAGAAACGTTCGTATGAGAAATGCATAAGCTCAGGTTCATTCACAAAAATAACGAATGTTGGTGGCTTAATCGCTACCTGGGTAGCATAGTAAATACGTAAACGACGACCTTTATCTGTCGGCGCAGGATTACGAGCCACGGAGTCCTCAATCACTTCATTTAAAATAGAAGACTGAATACGCATCGCATGATTCTCGCTTACACGTTGGATAATCGGTAAAATTTGATGAACACGCTGTTTTGTATTCGCCGACACAAAAATAATCGGTGCATAATCTAAAAATAGGAAATGCTCACGAATTTGCTGCGTAAAGACATTCATTGTTTTTTCATCTTTTTCAATGGCATCCCATTTATTCACAACGATGATCACAGCTTTCCCAGCTTCATGTGCATAGCCAGCAATTTTTTTATCTTGCTCCTGAATGCCCTCTTCTGCATTCAGTACTACTAAAACAACGTCTGAGCGTTCGATGGCACGTAGCGCACGTAACACAGAATATTTCTCCGTTGTTTCATAGATTTTTCCTTTTTTACGCATACCCGCCGTATCAATAATGACATATTCCTGTCCATCATATGCATAAGGCGTATCAATCGCATCACGTGTTGTCCCAGCAATATTACTTACAATAACACGATCCTGCCCTAAGAAAGCATTCACTAAAGAGGATTTCCCAACATTCGGACGACCAATTAAAGAGAATTTAATGACATCATCACCATATTGCTCTTCATCTTCTTTCGGGAAATGTTTCGCACATTCGTCCAATAAATCCCCTAAGCCTAAGCCGTGAGAACCTGAGATTGGCCAAGGCTCACCGAAACCAAGCGCATAAAAGTCATAAATCATTTCACGCATATCGGGATTATCGATTTTATTGACTGCTAATACGACTGGTTTTTTTGTTTTGTATAAAATTTTAGCAACTTGCTCATCTGCTGCCGTTACCCCTTCACGACCATTTGTCATAAAAATAATAACGTCTGCTTCTTCAATGGCGATTTCAGCTTGTTGACGAATTTGCTCTAAAAACGGCTCGTCTCCAATTTCAATCCCACCTGTATCAATAATATTAAAATCATGTGTCAACCACTCTGCCGAACTATAAATACGATCACGTGTTACCCCTGGGATATCCTCCACAATTGAAACACGTTCTCCAACGATACGATTAAAAATCGTCGACTTACCTACGTTCGGACGACCTACGATGGCTACTACTGGTTTCGTCATCTGTACTTCATCCTTCCAACTTCTTGTCTTTCGCTATTATACACGAAAAATGCCATTATATCATATCATATCCATAATGTAGAACGCTATGTATGGCTATTAAAGGTGTTATCCCTTTTTTTGAGAGTTCTATTAGGTGTTTTGAAGGTTTTATCCGCTATTTTTAGAGGTGTTATCCTTCAATTTAAGCGTTCTATCTTTTACTTTGATTTGTATCCTTCACTTTTAGAATCCTATCCGCTACTTTAAAGGTTCTATCCTCTACTTTTAAAGTTGTATCCTTCAATTCAAAGCTTCTATCCACTTCTTTATTGCTATCCTTCACTTTTAGAATTCTATCCAACACTTTAAAGGTTCTATCCGCTACTTTTAGAGTTATATCCTTCAATTCAAAGCTTCTATCCACTTCCTATTACTACACCCTCACTTTTGAAGTTCTCTCCCTTTCAAACCTTCTATCCACCATTTCAACCATAAAAACAGCGAGGATACATTCATGCATCCTCGCTTTATACATTATTTAAAGTTTTTCAGTTTATCGCCAATGACATCACCGAATGAGAAGCCTGTGTTCTCTTCAGGTAATTCATAATCGATTACTTCTTCTGCTTCTGGATTTTCTAGTAATTCTTTAATACTTAGGGCTAGACGGCCTTCGTCAGCATTGACATCAAGTACCTTCACCTGTACCTCTTGTCCCTCTTTTAATGCTTCATGTGGCGTGTTAATGTGCTTATGCGCGATTTGCGATATATGCACTAAACCTTCAACACCTGGGAATACTTCCACAAATGCGCCGAATGAAGTAAGACGCTTCACTCTACCGTCTAAAATAGTACCTTTGGCTGCACGTTCTTCAATACTTGACCATGGTCCAGGAATAGTTTCTTTGATCGATAAAGAAATACGTTCATTTTCTGGGTCCACTGACAGAACTTTTACTTTTACATCTTGCCCTTCAGCTAGAACCTCACTCACATCACTCACATGCTCATGCGATACTTGTGAGATGTGTACAAGGCCATCAATGCCGCCAAGGTCGATGAATGCACCAAATGATGCTAGACGCTGTACTTTACCATCCAATACTTCGCCAGCTTTAATTTGATTAATAACATTTTTCTTTTGTGAAGCTTTTTCTGCTTCTACCACTGCTCGATGAGATAAAATAAGGCGATTTTTGTCCTTATCAAGCTCAACAATTTTAAAGCTTAATGATTTCCCTTTATAGCCTTCAAAATCATCGACAAAGTAGTCCTCTACAAGCGATGCTGGTACAAAGCCACGTACACCTAAATCTACGACAAGACCACCTTTAACAATATCTTTTACTTCCGCTTCGAAAATTTCTGCAGCGGCAAATTGCTGTTCCAGTGTATCCCATGCTTTTAAAGCATCCACTTTACGTTTTGATAGAACAAAGTTTTCTTCTTCTACCTTTGTGATCATCAACTCTAATTCATCTCCTACAGAGATAACATCAGACGCTTTCTCAATGTGTAAGCTAGATAATTCACTAATCGGAACAATACCATCAAATGGAGCCCCTGGAATTGATACAGATACTGCCTTTTCATCAACTTGCGCGGCAATGCCTTTGACGATATCACCTTCGTTAAACGTTTGTTCTGCATAGTTCATTTCTTCAGACATATGTAACCCTCCTTCGCATCTTCCCTTACTATTTTATTCGATATTGAAGACAAAGACAAAAATAAATCCTTTAAATTCAAAAAATGTCTGAAATTTTAGGATTTATAGCATTTTTTCTTCTGCTAATTTTAAAATAGCTTGTGCTGCATCATCAATGGACAATGCTGTTGTATCTAAAAATAGAGCATCTTCAGCTTGAATAAGTGGCGATGCTTCACGCTCACTATCCTTTTTATCACGTAGCGCAATTTCTTCCTGAAGTTTTTCAAGAGAGGAGTCAATTCCTCTTTTTTGATTATCAATCAAGCGTCGTCTAGCACGTTCCTCTACTGTTGCAGACATAAAAATCTTTAACTCTGCATGCTTTAAGACATGTGTAGCAATATCACGACCATCCATGACAACCCCACCGTTAGCTGCAAGCTTTTGCTGTTGGGCAACTAATAGCTCACGAACTTTTGCATGGGCAGCTACTTGAGAGACTGATGAAGTGACCTCATTGGAGCGTATCTCCGCTGATACATTGTGACCATCTAAAAAGACAAGCTGTCCCTGTGGGGATGGTTTTAACTCTATAGTGCTTACTTCTAGCATCTCTGCCAATTTTGCTTCATCATCTAAATGTATGTTTTGTTGCATCGCTTTATACGTAACTGCTCGATACATTGCGCCTGTGTCAATGTAAGTAAATCCAAGTGCTTCAGCAACAATTTTCGCGATCGTGCTTTTGCCGGCACCAGCAGGCCCGTCTATCGCAATTTGAATGTTTTTCTTCATAATTCTTCCCCACTTTCTGTCACCTCATATTGTATCATATAACCCCAAAAAAGCCCTCTACCAGGAGAGGGCTTCAACAAAATATTCATGATGAACATTAATCATTAAAAGGATTCATTTCTTTACGACGATTGACTAATTGGCGTTCAAAGCAAAAACGTACAATATGCTGTTGATCGACGTCATCTGTATCCGTTAGCTGGATTGTCGCAATGCGTTTATCGTCTTTTTCAAAAATACGCACGATCATCGCATCCGTAATGACATATTTGACTTCTCCATTGGCAAAAGGCAATACGATGGTTAATTTTACTTCATCACCCTCATTGAAAGCTACTTGACCTTTCAACATGACTGCTAAGCCTCCTGCACTAATATCCACAGTCACGAGCTGATATTTATAGTCTTTCAACTGAATAGCAACATCTACAGGTGTTTCCACACGAACGTATTCTCGTCGCTGAATTTTTATAAACTCTTCTGGTGTTGGACAATGCAACATAATCATTGGTATATTACCTGCTTTACGGCCAACTACCTCTGTATTAAAAGCAAAGGATTGTTTATCCTCAGTACGGAAGGTTGCTCTAAATTCTGAGCCATCTATTAAAAATGCCGTTTTCTTTGTTGCCATATTAACCGGATAATCAATATATAGAATATTATCTTTCTGCTCTACAACTTTACAGCGGAATTTCTCCAAGCGCTCTGTATAAGTTGGTTCAAGTTGTAAATGTGTACCAATTTTTATTTCCATGAGCATCTCCCCGTGCGAAAAATATAGTTTAATTATCTCACGAGAAGTTTATTTTGGCTATATCAATTGGTAGTATTTTCATGTTAAGTTAAGTTAGATATTCCACTTTTAATACATTATGGTTTTCCGCATCAATGACTATTCTAAATGTCTCCTGTGTATTACCATCACGCAATGCAATAACCTCATAGCAAAGACGTTGCTCAAATTGCCCATTATCTGTGTAAATATTTTTTACCTCTTGTACTTGAATATCGTCCTGGAAGAATGTTTTCCAATCAATTGGCTTAGCTGTTTGCTTCTTAATATTCTCTTCTTGAATATACTCCATTGCATTCGCACCTAACAGCTCGCCTGTGTCTTTCGCTACTTTCAATTGAACACCATCAGCGTAGATTAACGCATTATCTCCAGGATGGACTCGAGCAAATGTCACATGCCATGCTTGATGATTTTCACGTGATTCCACATAGGCTACATCTTTCATGCCTAATTTCTTCACATATTCCTGCGCTTTTTTCATGACTTCCTCTTGTGATAATTTCGCTTCATCAACAGGACGTTCTACTAAATAGGATAATAAATGTCCACCCTTTTCTGTTAAATCAACATAGCCTAGTCGTATTCCTTGATGGAATTGGATATGGTAGAAAGGATATGGTGCTGTATCGCTACTTTTTGTGACTGTAAATGTTGCATCCTTAATGATTGGGAATAAGTATTTCACTTTTTCTAATGCTTCTTTTTCGGTAATAACAGCATCCTGTAATGCCTTTAACTCAATTTTTTTCTGCCAATCAGATTCCGATAAAGTTAACGGGAAATCTTTTTCGCCGTAGCCTTTTAGCGTATCTTTTACAGTATCAAATTGGGTATTTGGATTTTTATTATCTACCTGCTGTAGCCAAACATCCATTTTTCCATCATGCTTATAAAAATCGACGGTTGCTGCTGTCCACTCATCCGAAAGAGATTGTAAATTCGTTGAAACCTTAGGCATTTTCTCACGCCAAGCCTCATAATCACCTGTTTTTGCTGTCCTTTTTGCTTCATCGCCAAGACGCCCTAGATAGTTCATCCATTCACTCGAAAGTTCTTGTCCAATTGGAATATTCGCAATAGAAGAACGAACTTCTGAGCTTAAACGCCAAACCGAATCTAGCTCATTGTGAATCGCCTGCTCGTCTTGAAACAACAGGGATTGTGATACTGAGCGCTGAAGATGGGAAAGTTTCTCAGATGCATCAGTTAACTTATCTGTATACTGTGCTAGCACGGTACGTTGTAAATCTTCTTTATCTCCGTGTAAATCAATACTGTATGCCCCTAACCCAATAACGGCGATCGTTAAGACCACGAGCCAAGTTTTCATCTATGTTCCTCCTTTCTATGAACAGAAAATATGCTCTCCAATTTGTTTAATTTGTGGACGTGACCAAATCCATTTACTCGTTGCTGTTTTTGGATTGAAATAATACAACGCATTTTCAGAAGGGTCCCAGCCGTTCATAGCATCAATAACCGCTTCTTTTGCTCGCTCATTTGGCTCAAGCCAAATTTGTCCATCTGCAACGGCCGTAAATGCCAATGGTTGGAAAATTATACCTGAAATGGTGTTCGGGAAATCCGGGCTTTCCAAACGATTCAAAATAACCGCTGCAACTGCTACTTGCCCTTCATAAGGTTCTCCCCTAGCCTCTCCATATACCGCATTCGCGATTAGCTGTAAATCACGTTCTGTATATTTGGGAGGAACTTGTGTCTCTGTGCCATTATTATTGGTACTCCCACTGCTGTTGCCACTTCCACCACTCGTATTTTTTTTCACTTGCTGATCAAGTGGCTTACCACCATAATAAGTAAATTGATTCCCTGCATTTAATTGTGCTTTCACCCATTTTTCATCATAATCCGAATAGCCTGCTAACGCTTTTTTTGTCTTCGTGCCAGCAATGCCATCTACTGGTAATCCATAATTCTCTTGGAAATTACGTAAAGCCCAGTATGTGTTATAGCCAAATTTGCCATCAATTTTACTCTTATAAAAACCTAAGTATTGTAGCCTTGCCTGCAATTCAACGACATCATCTCCATAGGCACCACGAGTAATTTGCTGATCGCTAAATGCATTCGCATCGTTTTGAGGAATCGCAATTATACTAATTCCTAATATCAAAGCAAAAAGTATGCTTACTAAACGCACTTTTATCACTCCTTTTTTTTATAGCTTGAAACAAAAGGAGTAATTTATACATGATAAAAAAGAAATAAAGCGTAGAAATCTTTGACGATTTCTACGCTTTATATTTTCTTTTGCATATGCAGATGTTGCACCAGATGATAATGAGCAAGCTTCACTTTGCGCAAGCCAAACCACCATAAAAACAACATAAAAGGAATCATTAAATAAACCCAGTGACCTTTGAATGATAATATTGTATTGTATAGAATGTGAAGTACGACTGGTGCACAAAGCGCCATAGCAATCATTTCTTTTGTCTTAACAAGTTTTGAAAACTTAGCACGTCCATAATAATAGCCCATTACGACCCCGAATAAAGCATGACTTGATACTGGTAATAAGGCTCGCATGAATGCAGTGTCCAAGCCAAATGACAGTAAATAAAGAACATTTTCAATCGTTGCAAAGCCAAGTGAAATGCTGGCACCATACAATATACCATCGTAAGGGTCATCAAATTCTATATGATTGTAGATGGCAATTAATAGTACAAACCATTTAAAAAACTCTTCAATGACACTAGAAAAAAGTACGTCTTGAAGATAAAGATATCGAAAAACCCCTTCCTCTGTTAATACATACTGTAAAAACATGATAGGGAACGTTAAAAATGCGCCGTATAAAAACGTTTGTAGTAAAGTTCTTCTTGGCTCCGTAGCCATCTGATTGCGCAAATAGAAATAACTAAAAAGCGCTAGACCGGGAGCAATGGCAGCAGATAATAAAATGATCATGATGCCGGCTCCTTTCAACAATAGACTGCTATTATTATACCATGTAATGACAAAAAAACTTTTTAAAAGGAGATTTATTTTTTATGAAAAAGACAATTTTATTAATTCATACAGGCGGCACAATCTCCATGGCGATGAGTGATGAAGGAGCGGTCATGCCAAATAAGGAAAATCCTCTTATGAAGGAAAGTAATAAACTGGCTTCACTAGCCAGCATCATCGAAATAGAAGCTTTTAACCTTCCTTCTCCACATATTACACCGAAAGAAATGCTCTTATTACGTAACTTGATTATGGAACAAATTGACGCACAACCAATTGACGGTGTGGTCATCACACACGGTACGGATACATTGGAAGAAACCGCCTATTTCTTAGAGCTAACAACGAACTTAGCCATTCCGATTGTGCTAACAGGTGCCATGCGTTCATCTAACGAACTAGGAGCAGATGGGATTTATAATTTAGTGGAAGCAGTCCGAGTAGCCGTTGATGAAGAAGCCCGTGATAAAGGTGTGCTTGTTGTGATGAATGATGAGGTTCATCTTGCTGTTAACACAACAAAAACAAGCACTAGTTCAGTAAATACTTTCCAATCTCCACAATACGGACCGATTGGAATTATTACAAAATCACGCATCTTATTCCATCATGCACCAATTCGTCGACAATATGTAGATGTGAACAATTTATCCAAGCGTGTAGCGATGTTAAAAGTGTATGCGGGTATGGAAGAAGATTTATTGGATGTCGTGCTTGCCTGCAAATATGATGGCGTTGTACTGGAAGGGCTAGGCCAAGGGAATGTCCCACCATCTGTTGTAAAGGGTATTGAAAGCCTTTTACAGCGAGACATCCCAGTAGTACTAGTTTCCCGCTGCTTTAATGGTATTGCAGAAGGTGTTTATGGCTATGTGGGTGGTGGTAAAATGCTCGAAGACTTAGGCGCAATATTTGCCACAGGTATTAATGGTCAAAAGGCACGCTTAAAATTATTAATAGGCCTTAACACAACAGGTACGCCTTTAAACTTAAAGGACTTCTTCCTGTAAAGCTAAAGTATTTCTAATCATACTTCGATCACCTGTTCATAATAGCTCAATATCTCGCTAAGTCGAGCAAAAGCTTCATCAAAATCTGGTTGTATCACAGAAAATTGAATGAAATTCTTTTGGCGTAAATACTGGCTTTCACCATGAACGAATAGTCCGTTCAATGCTAAATCAAGAAGTAGGTTAGCATAAGTATTTGGCAATTGAACCGTTATCAGCATCGGATATTGAATTGTTGGATATTGAAATTGCATGATTGGTAGCTGCAGCAGTGATTGAAAGCGTTGCTGTAGCTGCTCATAGCGTGCTGGATAGGCTTGCAATGCCGTATCCACATTGCCCAGTAATACAGCAGGTAACGTAAATGGTATGGCACCTTGCTGATAATTTGCTAAATCAAGATAAGCAGGTAGTGTAGCAGATGAGGGTGCAAGTGATTGTGAAAACACAAATGCTAGCCCACTTAACGCACCAATGGCCTTGCCACTCACAGCCGTAGCTAAATAGCAGTCTTGTAAAGAAAATGGCATGGCACCGAACGAACTGATACAATCTATACATAACTTTACATTGTATTGTTTAGCTAGCGTTTTAAGAAGGCCTAAGTCATTACAAGTTCCTGTGGAAGTCTCACCATGTACTGCCAGCATCCACTGATAAGACCCCGTTTCAAGTAGTGAAGCCAGTTCTTTGCCATCAAATACTGTACCCCACTCTTTTTCTACCACCTCAAAATGTAATGACCAACGAGCGGCTTGCTTGCGTAAACGCTCACCGAATTCGCCATTTGTTAGAATAAGCCCCTTCCCTAATTGCTGTGCCTTTAGTTGAGCAAGCATCACTTCATTTGCCACCGTTCCTGTCCCAACGATTACACCAACATGATGGGCATTCGATAAATACAGCAACTTCTTCTGTACTCGTTCATAAAGTGCATTAAAAGGTAGCGAACGATGTGATAACTCGGAATAAGCGATTGCTTCTAATTGCTTCACTGGCCCTGGATAAAATGTAGAAGGTTCCGTCGTTAGTCTATGTTGTAATGATTGCTCAAATTCATTTCTTGTGAGCACCATCGGTAAAAACAAAGCATCCTCTACTCCGACAGCTGGCGCAAACTGTTTAAAACCCATCTGCTTATACAGTTTTTCCTCTCTCGTAGTACCTGAAATCACTGCCGCAGTATACCCTTTTTCGTAGGCAAATGTAGTTAAGGCTTGTGTAAGTTTCAATAATACTCGACCCGTTCGATAACCTTTCTTCACTGAAAGCAAACGAATTTCACAAAGTTTCGCACAATTTTCCTTCGATAAATACTGTTCGACCTTACCAATCTTTTCATCAATCGAAAATGGTCGTTGATCTCTAAACGCGACCATACCAATTAATTCTGTTTCCTTATAAACAACGACATACGTATTTTCCTGGTGAAATCGGTCCACTTTTTTTCTTGTTGGATTTACCTCATGCTGAGGAATTTCTTCCACAAATGTTTCATAATTCAATCGAGCGATCGCCTCAAATTCCTCATTTGTTTGGGCAATTTTACACCAATACATTTTCTTCACGTCCCTCTTTTCAATGACTCCTGAATATTAGACATATGTTTAATAAGCATGCACACGATGGCCACGATTAAAAGTCCATACGACTCTATTTTCCCCGTTTGAATAATTGCACCTAGATAGAAAATAAAGCCTCCAACCATGCCAAGCGTCAAACTTCTTGTAAACGCAGATAGAAGTACTGTACCAATGATCATCCATAAAAATAGGCTCGGTGATAAGGCAAGACCAACACCAATAAAAGTAGCTACACCTTTTCCTCCATTCAATTTCAGCCAGATTGGAAATAGATGTCCTATGATTACCCATGCAGCCCCACCAATAATGACCCATTCATCCAAATGCCACATATAGCCCAACCCGACTACCAGTACACCTTTCAATGAATCACCGAGAAAAGTCCAAATAAAGGCCCCTTTCCCAATCACACTACCCGCATTACGCGCGCCTAAATTTTTACTACGCTCTTCCTGCAAATTGACACCATATATCTTACCAACGAAATAGGCAGTCAAGATGTTTCCTATTAAATAACTCAAGAACCAATACAAGCCAATCAATGCGTTTCTCCTCTCTAAAAAGGCTGTATAAGCTACATGCCTATACAGCCTTGATCATTATTTTTTTCTCTGTTCAATAATCTTTGCGATACATTCACCATGGAAACGGCCATTTTCAATAAAAATTTCATTGGCATTATTTCCTGCTGCAATCACACCTGCAATGAATAATCCTTCCACATTGGTTTCCATCGTTTCAGGCGTAACATAAGGACGCCCCGTTTCTTCCTCTATCTCCACTCCCATTGCTTTAATAAAGGAATGATCAGGATGATAACCAGTCATAGCAAAAACGAAATCATTTTTTACTACCTTCTCTTGACCTTCTACTTCTAAAACAACCTCATGCTCTCGTATTTCTACTACATTTGTATTAAAAAGCATGTCGACTTCTCCAGTTTTGACTACCCCTTCAAATTCAGGTAGTACCCACGGCTTGATGCTTGGAGAATATTCACTGCCACGATAGGCAACCGTTACACGAGCGCCCGCTTTATTTAATTCTAACGCGGCATCTATCGCTGAATTTTTACCACCTATCACAAGAATATCCGTATCAAAGAATTCATGTCCCTCTTTAAAGTAATGGAATACTTTAGGTAACTGTTCACCTTGGATATTTAAATAATTTGGATGATCATAATAACCTGTTGCAATGATAACATATGGTGTTTCATACGTATCCTTATCAGATGTAACAGTAAACATATCCTTATTTTTTACAACACTTTGTACTTTTTCGAAGCGATTAACTTGTATATTTTTTAAACGGACAACCTCTCGATAGTAGACAAGGGCTTGATTGCGTTTCGGCTTACGTCCTTCAATTATAAATGGCACATCACCAATAGCTAACCGTTCACTCGTACTAAAAAATGTTTGATGTGTAGGGTAATGATAGATGGCATTCACGATATTTCCTTTTTCAATCACAATAGGTTGTAATCCAATATTTTGCAAAGCTATTGCTGCTGCTAAACCACATGGGCCTCCTCCAACAATAATTGCATCTGCTTGCTGCATTTCTTGACACTCCAATCGAATTTGAACAGCAAAAATTACTGTTCCATGCTTTCACATTATCATAGAATAGACGATACCTTTTTATTATACGCCTTCTCATAGGATTTGGTTGGTTATTTACTCGAAATATCAATGTCAATAATATGACATTGCGGTTTCGCACCAAGTCGAAAAGGCACTAATGTCGTCCCATAGCCATTACTTACTAAAGTCATAACACCATCACGCTGACGATAGGAACCATTTGGATGGACACCATATGGGCCGAATCGGATTTGCCCTCCGTGTAAATGTCCCCCCATCATTAAATCCGCACGAAACTTTGCACGAACTTTCGCAAAAACCCCTGGATTATGCGCAATGAAAACAACTAAATCCTGTTCTCCTACCTTGGCAAAGGCTTTTTCGAAGCTATATTCTTTTACGGTTGTATCCTCAATTGCACTCAACCAAAAGCGATTTTTCAGCGGAAGAAGTATGGCATCATTGACAATTATTTGAACCTGATATGCCTGTAAAATGTCCTTCAGTCTTTCTTCCCCAATTTCTCTGTCATTATTGCCCCAAATAAAATAGGTTGGTCCCAGGGACGATAATAATGTTAAATTTTCATGAATACGATCAATTGGTGTACGGCTATCTGCAAAGTCACCGCCAATAATTACTGCATCAAAATGCTGTCCCTGTAACTGTGCAATCATTTTCTTACTTATTTTACGTAAATGAACATCTGAAATAAAAAATAATCGTACCTTTTCCTGTTCACCTTGTAATGAAAGCTGGTGAGACAATACATTATTTTCATATGCCACCTTCCACATATAGAGTAGAAGGGCGATGACTACCAAAAGAAATAGCCCTAAATATAGCATTTTCTCACTTCTCCTTACGACAGCAAAAAGGCGATTCGTTTCTTAAGAAGAATCGCCTTTTTGCTAAATCAGACGTACGTTTTGGTGTGAACGTTTGTCTGTTATTTTATACTAGAAAAACTATATAACCATAAAAAATTCTATTAAGGTAGCTTAATGACTTGCCCAACCATGACGGTATTAGAAGACATACCATTGGCAGCACGAATTTTAGCTAAAGTCGCTTCACTGCCATCGCCATAATGATTTAATGCAATTCGGTATAAGTTCTCATTTGCTTTTACAGTATGTGTACTTGCTTTAGCATTTTGCTTTGCTTCTTGCGCTTTTCTAGCTTCTTCTGCTTTTTTGGCTGCCTCTGCTTGTTGTTGAGCTATTCTCGCTTCCTCAGCTTTTCGAGCTTCTTCTGCTTTTTTTGCTTCCTCTGCCTTTTTAGCCTCTTGTGCTTTTTTCGCCTCTTCAGCAGCTTTTTGTTCAGCTGCTAATTTATCGGCATCTTTTTGAGATTGCTCCTGAGCCTTCTTATCCCCCTGAGCGTCTTGACCCTTATCATTTTTATCTTTATCAGACGCAGATGCCTCTGAAGGATCTAATTCGACAACCTGTTCAGCTGTATCCTTTTCAGCTTGCTCAATCGTTTTTCCTGGTTCATAAAATTTCCAAAAATAGATGAGGATCGTTAATGGTATCAAGATAAAAATAACAAAAAGAATCGTCATTAACGGTGTTTTACGTTTCGAATTTTTTGGCTTTTTGTTTTTATTACCATTTTTATTCATTCTGGAAACTCTTGATAAGGATTGCTGTTCTTTTTGCTCATCTTCAAATGATTGACGATGCTCTTCTATTTTATCGCGATAATCTTCTTTATTCATTCGCCTTTCCCCCAACCTTACTACGCTTTCTATCATCTCTATTATGACGAATTTTACGAAAAAAGTAAATGACCGTCAGTTTTAGTCTAAATACCCATTAATAGTTGCTGCAATCGACTTTCCCATGATGCCATTTCTACTTTCTTCTTCTCTTTTAAGCGTGTTTTCTTGATTACATCATAATGGATTCCACAATTTTCACAACAGTTTTCCGGTTTTTCCTGCAATTTTTGCCCAAAATACCCGACTAAATGTTCACGAATACAGTCTTTTGTCTGTATGATTTTAAGCATTTCATTCACTGCATGGTATTTCTCTAGGGCTAAATGATTTAGTCGAGCTTTTACTTGTTCCGTAGACTCTCGTTGAACCCAATAGTCTAACACACGGAAAGCCGTCTCACTCAACTCCCCATTTTTTAGCATTTGGGCTGGCTGTATTTGCTGGGATAGCAGCTCCTGATAGCGATCTACATGGTGTAGTGTTGGTAAATCGCCTGTCACAACAAATTTAGCTAGCTCCTCATCACCATCACTATACAGTAAAATGGCAAGTGCAGATTGACCATCACGCCCTGCACGTCCAATCTCCTGCATATAATTCGCTATATTGGCAGGCATTGATTCATGAATGACCTGCCGTATATCAAGCTTATTGATTCCCATGCCAAAAGCATTCGTTGCGACAATCCAATCCAATTCACCAGCTATAAATTGCTGTTGGATAAATTGACGGTCCTCCGCCCCATAGCCAGCATGATAGGCAGCGACACGAATGCCTGCTTGTAAAAAGGCTTCGCTATATTGTTGCGCACGTTTACGTGAGGAAACATATAAAATACCAGGACCCTCCGTTTCTGTAATATGCTGCATAAGCCATCTAGCTTTATCGGCCTTATCCCCCACTATTACACGACCTAGATGAATATTTGGGCGGTCAACATTATACATAAACTCGAATGGCGCTTTGAGAGATAAAGTTTCTCGTATATCTCGAACAACCTTATTGGTTGCCGTAGCGGATAATGCCAACATGGGTGGACGATTTTCTCTCGATAACCATTCACCTATCCGTAAATAATCAGGTCGAAAATCAAAGCCCCATTGTGATATACAATGCGCCTCGTCTACTACGATTAAACCTAGCTTCATCTGTGCCAGTTTATCCTGTACCTGCTGCTGGAGCAACATCTCCGGTGAAGTAAAAATAAAACGATATTGCTCTAAATAATGTAATACATAGCGTTTCTCTGTTAGAGATAAAAAGGAATTTAAAGCTACCACCCTCTTTTCCCCAAAACGCCGGAGCTCTTCCACTTGATCCTGCATTAAGGAAAGTAATGGTGAAACAATTAACACTGGCTTCTCTAACATATAGGCTGGTAGCTGGTAGCAAAGTGATTTTCCCATTCCTGTTGGCAACAACGCAATGACATCTTGTTCTTGCAGTAAAGCCTCAATGACCTCTTTCTGCCCTGGTCGAAAGGATGAATAACCAAAATGCTTATGCAATAATTGTTCAAGCTCCATTTATACTTCTCCTTTCGCAAGGACAAGCCTTAATTGAAAATAACTCATATCGTTTAAAGCTTCATGTAATATTTTCAATTTTTTTGTTTGATATTGCTTCGATGCCTGCCACACTTTTTGAGCTTCTTCATAGGAGACGAATGGGCCAATAGAAAAGTTCGGTTCGTACATGGCTAATTCCACAAAATGATCCTCAATTGTGCTTTGTTTTAGCTTTCTCATTTGAACAATTTGCTCCATCGAATAACCTTGTTCATATAATTGTGCGGTTTGTTGCGCAGAATCTGTTAGCAATATTTTAACTTTTATTCCTTCTGTCACATGCCCCAGCAATGGATAATCATCCATTTTTTGTTGCACTTCATTTAATAATATATGTAGGGTTTCAATAAAAGCCAATTGACTATCTAGCACGTTTTCCTTCCGTTCATCTGCAAGCTGTTGCCACGTCCATCCTGGTAATTGATAACCACTTAAACGATAGAGAACAAGCTGTTTGCTTGCATCTGAAACAGGGAGAATGTTTAGCACGTGGTTACATTCTGCCAATAATTGCTGCTGCAAATGCCCTTCCTTGTAATGATGTTCCTGTAAAAATGATCGCACCCATGCTTGAATCATTGTGTCTCTACTAATCGGTGAAAAGGCACGAACGGCTGCGGCTTGATGTGACAAACTTTGCACAATAAGAGAGAGCCTTGCAAAGAACACATGCTCATTTCCTCGATAGTGCCAACCATCAAAGAAAAAGGTTGGCGTTTGTTGTGCATGTTGTAATCCTAGCTTTTCCATGTAAAAATGACCAGATTCCTGCACTTTTAACCAACTATACTGCATAAATAAGGTTACAGCCTCGTCAAATGTAGGACGAGATAGTTTAGGTAATAGGCCAAAATATTGATGCAGTTGAAAAAGACCAATATCTTGAATTGTCTGGCCTGAACGCTTCCCTCTTAGGACATGATAGGCAGCCGAAATCGTCCGCTCCTTATTGAGTTTTTGAAAGATTTGCAATAGAATTTGATGAAACATTGACGCAAATTCCTCCAATTTAATAGTATTTAAGTTGAAATGTAAGATAAACATCTTTAAAATGAGTATGAAGCTTTGTAGGAACATCGTTAAAGGAGAGAAAAAAATGGCTAAATACACAATAGTTGATAAAGATACATGCATCGCTTGTGGCGCATGTGGAGCCGCAGCGCCAGACATTTATGATTATGATGATGAAGGTATTGCCTTCGTTATTTTAGATGATAACATGGGAACTGCTGAAGTACCAGAAGATCTATTAGAAGATATGCAAGATGCTTTTGAAGGTTGTCCAACAGACTCTATCAAAGTAGCAGACGAAACGTTCGATGGCGATTCATTAAAATTCGAATAGTCTTCAATTGATGTATACCCTAGAAGGCATCCTTCAATGGATGCCTTCTTAATTGATTAAAATACTGGTTAACTTTTGCATCAAGATAATAAGCATATGGTCCATTGCTATACATACCAATCTATTGGAGGAATGTGAATGTTTGAGCAGTTACAAGTTGAGCATAGTTTATTTTATATTGACCAAGACCATATGAATAGATTTAAAAATCTTGCTGCAAAGTGGCAATCGATATTTCCAGATGTGTGTGCGAAATGCTTGAATTCAGTAGACGCATGGGCAAACGTGTTAAATAACTGGGTTTTCTTAAAATCACAGCAGACCGATGAGCTCATTCTCAATCCTTCTAAAGCCATCTACTATTCCATCAATACATTCTTACTTGATGAGCTTCAAAAAATTCAAATAATTCAAAAAATAAAGGAATGTGAGAATGATGATTTTCAGTATTTTGCTGCCTTCCAATTAGGAAATGCAATTGATTTATGGGTGTATAATACACTTGAAAAAAGTACAGAGTCTGATTTGTTAAAATCTCAAAATCGAAAACCTTATTTCCTCGCTTTTTTAGACGATGATTTTCAAACTGACAATGCTTTATTCCATAAAAATCAAACAAGAGCAATCAAAATATTAGCCCAGGTCATTCGGTCACAAAATTGCTTTAGAATCACTGTCAGCAGTGCCGTTAATCGAGCAGTAGATATGTACGAACATTATGTAACAAAATAAAATAGCACACTTTTCAATTCGTCTCTACTGTGAAGAGATGAATTTTTTTTGCTCTGTAAACTGCTTCTCTTTTCATCTTGTTATTGCAACGATATTTTATGTATGATAAGATTTTAGTAGTTGGTACTAATAACAGATATTATCTCACAAAGGAGTTCTTTATAATGATGGATAATTTATTACAATTAAAAGATAAGAACATTGTTGTCATGGGCGTAGCAAATGATCGCAGTATTGCTTGGGGCATTGCAAAACGCTTATTTGACGTTGGTGCAAATGTCATCTTCACGTATCGTCAAGAACGCTCATTAAAAAAATTACAAAAACAATTAGAAAATATCGGACAATCTGACTCTCTTGTTGTTCAATGTGATGTGAATAGTGATGACAGCACAAAAGCAGCTTTTGATGAAATCGGCTCAAAGGTTGGCGTTATTCATGGGATTGTGCATTCAGTGGCTTTTGCGCATGCAGAAGATTTACACAACCGTTTCCTTGAAACAACTCGAGAAGGCTATGCATTCGCACAAGATACAAGTGCTTATTCACTTATTTCCACAGCAAAAGCAGCTCATCCATATATGACAGAGGGTGGTTCTATCGTTACGATGAGTTACCTAGGGGCAGAACGAGTGCTTGATGGCTACAATGTTATGGGTGTAGCAAAAGCGGCATTAGAGGCTTCTATGCGTTATTTAGCTGCTGATATCGGCCAAGATAATATTCGCGTCAATGCTATTTCAGCTGGTGCGATTCGTACACTCGCTGCAAAAGGTGTTCCTTCCTTTAACACAATTTTACACAAAATCGAAGAAACAGCTCCTTTAAAACGTAATGTTCAACAAGACGAAGTAGCAGATATGACGATTGTGATGCTATCTCACCTATCACGTGGTGTCACTGGTGAAACAATCTACATCGACGCTGGCTACAATATTATGGGTTAACAATAAAGAAGTATGGAAGATGCGTCATCTTTTCCATACTTCTTTTTCTTTTTTATAGCATTGTCCATATCGTTTGGATCAATAAAATGAAACCTGCTGCTACTAAGAGAACATAAATTAATATTCTAAACAGCTTTTGATTTAATCTAGTAAATAACATCTGTCCAAAAATAAGTCCTAAGAAAACAATGGGCAAGGCATACATACTATAAACCCAAATCATTTTACTTGTGCCCTCAAAAATGACTTGAGAAAGTAAGCTAATAAGATAGATAAAAATATAGTAGGCTAGTGAAACTGCTCTAATGGTTTCTTTATTTCTATGTGTGCTCGCAAAATAGAGTAACAGTGGTGGTCCCGCCATCCCAATACTGGTTGTGAACATACCTGATATAAAACCAACGCCATAATCCCTACTCCTTGTTTGTTGAATAGAGAGATTTTTAATCAAGAGAATCGTAAGCCCTATTAGTAGGATGGCAATGAGTAACTTGAATGTCGTCACATCGACTAAGGCAAAGAGTAGGCTACCAAAAGGAGCCCCCACAACACTACCGATCATCACCTTCTTAAGCAACGCTACATCAATATCCTGCCTCACCTTCCATATAAGAGAAAATGAAATAACAAGGGACAGTATTATATTTATTTGCATCGCCTCTTGTGGTGAAAAAAGCAACAGTAAAAAAGGCGTGGCCATAACGGAAAAACCAAATCCTGTACTGGTTTGTAAAATAGAAGCTGCTAGGATAATGAAAAAATATAAAAATAATTCCTGCAAAATGACACCTCACATCATGTTGTGATACGTTGCCGAACAATGAATCTCTTTAATAAGAATGATAGTACACAAGCAATGAATAAAAACAGTGCAATCATCGCTATAACACCTATCCAACCATATTTCATCCAAAAAATCCCACCTATTGTTCCTCCAACACTCGAACCAAAATAATAGAAAAATAAGTAGAGTGAGGATGCTTGTGCTTTATCGTGTGATGCCCGTTTGCTTACCCAACCACTTGCGATTGAATGAGCTGCAAAAAAGCCAAAGGTGAAAATTGTTATCCCTATAATCTTTAAAGTAAGGATTCCATTGAGTGTCACTAAGGCTCCTGCAAACATAATAGCAATGGCTAGCAAAAGCATTTGTTGTCGTCCATAACGATCAGCTAAACTACCAAACCATGCTGAGCTAAATGTCCCGACTAAGTAAATGACAAATATCCAACCTACAATTGTTGCACTTAAATTATAGGGAGGAGCCATTAATTTAAAGCCAATATAATTATAAAGTGTGACAAAACTTCCCATTAAAAGAAACCCCATCCCATAAAGACACAGCATAGAAGGATCTCTTAAATGTTGCAGTAGGGTTTTGGTCAATGCTTGTAATTGTAAAGGTCGTGCGCTAAAATGTTTGGAGCTTGGTAACATCCAGACAAACAATATACTAACAAAGAGGCTAATTCCTCCAAGCACCATCATGCCTGTATGCCAGTTATAATGGTCCGTTAATGTACCAATAATAACTCGTCCACTTAGCCCCCCTACTGAATTACCGCTAATATATAAGCCCATGGCAACCCCTAAGCTTGCTGGTTCCATTTCTTCTCCTAAATAAGCCATGGCGATTGCAGGCAAACCAGCAAAAACGATACCTTGTACAACACGCAAAACTAAAATTGTTTCAAAATTAGGTGAAAATGCAAGTGCCAAGGTCAGAATAGAAGCTGCAAAAATAGAAATCGTCATCAATGATTTTCTTCCCCATGCTTCTGATAACGAACTGACAATGATTAAACTCACTGCTAACGCAAAGGTAGTTACTGAAAGAGATAAACTTGCTACAGCTGGTGAGACGTGAAATACTTCTGAAAATGTCGGTAGTAATGGCTGCGTTACATATAGGTTAGCAAAAGTAATAAAGCCTGCTAAAAATAAGGCCCAATTTGCTTTATGAAACGCCCTCGTACCCTTTTGTATATAGTCCATGAAACGCTCTCCTTCACTTCTTCCACATGCTACTATTATTCTAATACAATATTTCGTAAAACACACGTCTCCCTTGTCAAAAATTAGACAAAAACGTTTTCATTTTTCACGATGAATAGCAAATTATAATTGACAAATAAAAACATCCCAACTTTATTTAATCGTCCTTTAATAAAAAATAAATAGTTATTTTGACTTGGCAAATATTGTGCTACAGTAAATATAATCATCTAGAACCATTGTCACAATGAAGACAGATGACACAACCATTTTCATTGACTAGACTTGGAGGAATTTTTATGAAAATTATTGAAGCTTTAGCCCTTGCAACACCTTATATTCATCTAGCATTAAAGCAAGAAGCCATTGTAGCTGTTGTCGAAAAGGAAAGTGAAACAGTCGTTAAATATTTAGCAGGTAAACGTGTGGATTCAGGCTATCATGATGGACAAAAAGTGAATGCCAATGACCAAAATGTTTTCATCGCCTTTAATGGACAAAATGCAGATGTGGTGATACCAGAGGATGTTTACGGCGTAGCAATCAATGCTTTTTCATTCCCCATTCGTGAAAATGGTCAAGTAGTAGGTGCATTAGCTTTTGGCTTACCAATAGATAATGAACTTAAGCTTGAAGATTATATGGGTACGATGGATAAGATCGTCAACAGTCTACAGGATAAAGTACATACAATTGCTTCCCATTCTGAGGAATTAGCGGCCACTAGTGAGGAAATTAATAAGCAGGCACAACATGCTCTAGAGGATTCTGAAAAAACAAATGCCGTGACAGATTTAATTAAAAGCATTTCTCGTCAAACTAATTTACTAGGTTTAAATGCATCCATCGAGGCTGCTCGCGCTGGACAGCATGGTGCTGGCTTTAATATTGTGGCGCAGGAAGTTCGAAAACTGTCCTTCGAGACATCTAGCGCTACCGAAAATATAGAGTCATCCTTACGGAATATTAATAGAAATCTAGATAATCTAAAGCAAAATATGGGACAAATCAATGATGCAACGAATGAGCAAGCACAGCTCGTACAGGATTTTAGCGAAATTATAGAAGAGTTAACCGTACTTAGCCGAGAAATGAAAGGCTTTATGCACAATGCATTAAAATAAAAATGAGGTGAACAATATGCAAATAACCATTAACCAAGATTTAGCTTTACGGATGATCACACCTGAGGATGCAGAGAAGGTTTTTGCATTAACGGATGCCTCAAGGGAATACCTGAAAGAATGGCTACCATGGCTAGATTTCACGAGGGAACTGGCGGATACGAAAGCCTATATTGAAGGCTGTATCAAGGGGCATAAAGCAAACAGTAGCCTCTCTCTGGTCATTCTCTTTAATAATGAAATTGTTGGCATTGCAGGCTTTAATACGATTAACCCTAGCAATAAAATCGGCACTATTGGCTATTGGCTGAGTGAAGGAGCACAAGGGCATGGCATCATGACCAAAACGGTAAAAGCTTTATTGCAATATGCCTTTGAAACATTGAAGCTTCATAAAGTAGAAATTCGTGTTGCTGAAGCCAATCACAAAAGCCGTGCCATTCCAGAGCGCCTCGGTTTCATGCAAGAAGGAACCATTCGCGCTGCTGAATGGCTCTACGATCATTATGTAGATCACGTTATTTATGGCTTGCTTGTAAATGAATGGCAGCAACAACAATAAAAAATAGCGACCTGATGAGACGATTCATCAGGTCGCTTTTATTAGGATTGCTCTACCGCTTCTTTCGTTTCTTCATGTGCTTGCTTTTTTTCAAGCCCTAAAGCAATTTGCTCTAATTCTGGACGCAATGTATGCTTTCCAGCATAGCTTTCGATCAGCTCTTTTACATCAATACCCGAAGTTTCTTTTAATGTTTCTTGTAGTGTAGACATTAAATTGGTTGCATACGACGTCACCTTATTGGCGCCACTGCCTTCCCCACCACCAGTATCGACCACAGTAATCTTATCGATATTGCCAAGTGGGCTTGCAAGCTCTTTTGCATACTCTGGCATCATGCGCACAACCATATCCAGCACAGCTGCTTGACCATAGTATTCAAAGGCTTCGGCAATCTTACGTTTAGCTTCAGCTTCCGCCAGACCGCGTAAACGAATGATATCAGCCTCAGTTTCCCCTTGTGCTCGCTCTGCATCTGCTTTAGCAAGACCATCCAAACGAATTTTCTCTGCTTCTGCTTTTGCTAAGGATTCAATACGATATTTCTCCGCATCAGCCTGAGCAAGCTCGCGCATTTTTTCTGCAGCAGCATTTTGCTCCACCGCATAACGATCAGCGTCAGCCTTTTTCTTCACTTCAGAGTCATATTGTTTCTCACGACGTAAAATCTCTTTTTCTTCTAATTCAATTTGCTTTTGACGCTCGATAATGCGAATTTGCATTTCTTGCTCCGTCACTTCCTGCTTTGCACGAGCAGTTTCAAGCTCATAGGCTTGGTCAGCACGCGCTTTGGCAATATCCTGCTCACGACGGAATTCAGCTACTTTTAATTGGTTTTCTTTTTCCGCTTCCGCAATTTCTGTCGCACGCTCTAATTCTGCCTTTTGTGCTTCTTTAGACGCTTCTGCACGTTTAATACGTGTTTCTTTTTCTGCATCTGCCGTCGCAATATCAGCATCTCGTTTTACCTGTGCGATTCTCGGTTTCCCTAGTGAGTCTAAATAGCCATTTTTATCTCGTACATCCTTGATCGTGAAGGATACAATCACAAGACCCATCTTCGCTAAATCTTGTGAAGCAACACGCTGAACTTCCTGTGAGAATTTATCACGGTTTTTATAGATTTCTTCAACCGTCATGGAGCCTAAAATCGAACGTAAATGACCTTCTAACACCTCACGTGCTTCCGCTTCACGCTCCGCTTTTTGCTTTCCTAAAAACTGCTCTGCTGCCGTCGCAATTTCAGAAATAGAACCACCAATTTTAATAATGGCCGTACCATCCGCCATAACAGGTACACCTTGCTCTGTATACACCTCAGGCGTTGTCACTTCTAGTTTACTAGAAAGTAAGCTTAACGGTTGTGCTTGCTGGAAAATAGGGAATACAAATGTACCGCCCCCACGAATGATTTTAATGCGATTCCCCGACTCATCCTTATGTACATTTTTAGAGCCGAGATAGCTACCTGTCACAATCAGCGCTTCATCAGGACCCGCAGTACGATATTTTGTCACATATAAGCCGACTAGGGCAATTAATACAAATGCTACAATTCCTAAAACAATTAAAATATCGGTTGACATAGACATATCTCTCCTTTAAACAAATTTTTTCTCATACGTTCTGACAAAAAGTGTTCCGTCTTTCACATCCACCACAAGCACGGTTTCATCATAGTCAATAGCTTCATTATCATAGCCCGTTGCCCGTTTCGAAATCATGCCACTTGTCGTTTCGATGACAACCTCTCCAAAACCATCTACTGGAATTGGCACAATAACTCTTCCTAATTGCCCACCAAGTGATTCCTCTGTGTAAGCTAATGAGACATCAGCGGAACGTAGCGGAACGAGGACAAATAAATAAAAGATGGAACTTAAAATAGCGCCGATGATACATGCAGCAATGATGTTCCAAACGCTAGAGAACCAGGCTAGTTTTTCTAAAATAAATCCTGCTGCTGACATCAACGTAATGAAAGATAGAATGACACTCGGATTAAAAATGGGCAGTCCTTCCCCAATACCTTCGACTGCATCACCAAAAAACATAACCAATACTGTGGCAAGGCCGGCGAAAATTAAAACCACCAAAAAGATCTGCTCGAGTGAATAGCCAAATAGCGTCAAGTTGCTCACCCCTTTTCATCATATTACCTACTATACGGATGTACCTCAGGAAAAGTTTCAAAATTTTTCAAACTCTTCTTTAAAGTATTATTTTTTGCTTTCATTAGAACCATGTTACAATAGAAAAGTATTCTGACAACTAAGGAGAAATGGCATGAAGCTTTCAACAGTCTTAAATTTTGTTATTCTAGTATTTTTTACGTTATTATTCGTTAACGATTTCTTCCCTGATACAGCTATTGCTGCGATGCTGACTAAAAAAATAATATTGCTTATATTAGTTGTACTTGTCATCATTCAGTTAGCCTTCGACAAGGGTAGATATAAAAAATTATCAAAAAAGGCTTATATCGGATTAACATTGTATACAGTTGGGTTATGGATTGTTTTAACGTTACTTGGCGGTCAGTCACAGATTGGCTTATCGTTTACAAGTCCTCTATTCTATATCATTGTTGTACTGCTTGGATTGGATTTACTGCGCCTTTCACGCCAAACTAAGCGGGATCAAACAGAGGAGAAAGCGAAGTAAAACACAGCTATCCGTCAATCTTACAGGGCTATCCACCACTTTCGCACTGCTAACCGTCACTTTTGTTCTTCTATCCGACGCCAACATAAAAAGCATGTCTCCGATCATTTTAACAGAGACATGCTTTTCTTATGATTCTAATACATTTAAAATGGCATCCAGTTCATTGACAGCTAAATCTAGGCGTTCTTTTGCCTCGATATTTTGCTGTTTTAAGTGACTAAACTCTAGTAAATTTTTCTCATGCTTTAATTTGATAGAAGATAAACGTTCGATTCGTGCTTCTACTTTTTCTATTGCTTGCTCACAGACTGTTGTCCAGAGCTTTTCTGATTGTTGCATTTCCGTTGTGGATGGGTTGTGTTGACGCATAATTCTGGCATAGACCATTTCAATTTGTTCAATTAATTCCGAATAAAAATGGCGCTCGACGCGTGTTGTTTGGAATGTTGGGTGTTCTACTTCTTTTGCGTATGGCGTAATTTGACGTAGCAACTTGCCAGCATTTTCTCCAAAAGCATGGGATAAATTCAGGACATTCATTAATTGCAATAATAAGCGTATTTCTTCTAGATTAATAAGTTGTGAATCGATGCTTTCTTTTAACTTTAATGACTCCATATACCGTCGATCAAAAAGTTCAATTTCGCCGTTGCGTTGCTCTACTAAATGTACACTTGCATTGTCTTTTAAGCTTTTAATATAGCGTATGGCATGGTTTTTCAGCTCTTCTTTTGACAGCAAGTTAACATCGTCTTGTTGTGGTTTTTCTCGTTGAACATACGCAAATGCATCCATTTTTTTGGGCCATTGTGCTGCTTGGGTTTCTTCTGAGACATTATAGCGTATATAAATTCCGTGCATTTCATATCCTCCAAGTCCATTAAACAAGTATCTCTAAAGACAATAAATCGAATACGGCATTTTTTCAAGTAAAAAACTTATATAATTGAAAATCCTCTTTCTTAACAATAAAACAAAAATCCCGAATAGTCGATACTATTCAGGATTTTACTAGTTTTCATTAATTCGTACTTACCCTTTGACAAGCTTCATTCGCAAGCGATTCGAAACATACTCCACGATTAAAATAAGTAGCACAAGCCCCAATAATATAGATCCTACCTCAGACCATTTATAGGCATTCATCGCAAAAATTAATGGTGCACCGATTCCACCTGCTCCAACTAAGCCGAGTATGGTTGCATCTCGCAAATTCATATCAAAGCGATAGATCACGATGGATAAAAACAACGCTGTTAGCTGTGGCCAAATGCCATACCGTATTTTCTCCATTAATGTACAACCGATTGCTTCCATCGACTCTAATATACTTTTATCTAAATCCTCAATTACATCAACATAGAGCTTGGACAGCATCCCTATGGAGGTTAATGACATGGTTAGGACACCAGCAAATGGCCCCGGACCAGTGACTCTGATGAACATGAGACCATAGACAATGGCAGGGATCGTACGAATGATGATTAACAGCAATCGTACGATAAAAGCAATAGGCTTCGGCACAATATTAGAAGCCGACAAAAAGGCTAAGGGAATGGCTAGCAATGCACCAACAATTGTACCAAGAAACGCAATGGCCATTGTTTCGATTAATAAATAAGGGATGCCTGCCGTTGTCCAATTGATGATTAATGACCAATCGGGATTCAGCAGCCCTACGAATATATTTTTAGCAATTTTTGTACCATTTACCGATACATTCTCAAAATGAATGGTTGTTACAGACCAAATAAATAACAGACATACAATTCCAATTGTCATGATGTATGACATGCGTCGATTTGGTTCTAACTGTAATTGTTTTTCGATAGCATTCATAACATCACCTCTACATTAATTTTTTACGGAAATATTCACTCGTTGTCTCAATGAGAAAAACGGTACAAACAAGCATCAACAAAATCATGCCCACATTTTCATAGCTTCTCCACCCTAGGCTTTCATTGAGCAGCAAACCTATTCCCCCTGCACCGACATACCCTAAAATAGATGCGTAACGAACGTTCCCTTCAAAGCAAAATAAGGAGGTCGACAAGTAGTTAGGAAGAATTTGTGGCAAGATGGCATAACGAAATGCTTGCATGGTCGTTAATCCCATCGACTGCATGGCCTCATAGGCTTCCATACTAGCGTTTTCTATTTGCTCATATAATAGCTTGCCAACATAGGCAATGGTAAATAAGAAAATGGCTACAGTACCTGCCATCGTGCCAAGCCCAAAAATAAATGTCGCAATTAGAGCAATAATCAAGGTTGGTAAAGTTCGAAGCAAGCTTAAAATAAACTTGCACATCATCGCCAATCCTTTCTGCTTTGTTATATTGGTCGCAGCAAGTATAGCGATTGGTAAGGCACATAGAGCCCCTGCAATCGAACCAAATAATGACATTTTAATCGTATCAAAGAGGGGCTGCCATAGCTTTGATAAATAGCCCCAATTTAGTGGAATCATCTGTTGTAGGATGACAAAAAACTGTTGTATTCGGTTAACTAAAATATCTAGGCTAAAGCCCGTAATTCGAATAGCAAGTACGGTTAGAATGAATAGAATAAGCCACACGCCCGGTATGAACGAACGTTTCTCCAGTACTTCTTTGCCATTAGGCAATACTATTTTTTTCGGTGATAGCAGCTTCCATTGCATACTTCGTTACGCCTCTCTCTTGATTGGTATTGTGATAGATGAAGGCAAGCGTTTCCTCGTTGATTTCATCTGCTTGCCCATCAAAGACAATTTCACCACTACGCACGCCTATAACACGTGTTGCGTAAGCTAACGCTAGATCTACATGATGAATGTTAATTAAAATGGTCATGTTTAGCTCTTGATTAATGCGTTTAAAATCCTCCATCACTTGCTTTGCTGTTACGGGGTCAAGGGATGCAACCGGCTCGTCAGCTAAAATAATTTGAGGATTTTGAGCAAGTGTACGCGCTAAGGCAACACGCTGTTGTTGTCCGCCAGATAACTGATCGACACGAACATAAGCCTTATCCAAAATACCGACCTGATCGAGAGCCATTAACGCTCTACGCTTCTCTTCTTTCGTAAATATACCTAAAATTTTTCGCCAAACAGGCATATTTGGTACAAAGGAAACAAGGACATTTTTCAAGACTGATACACGCGTAACAAGATTAAAAGATTGAAAAATCATGCCGATATTACGGCGTAGCTGGCGAATGCTCTTGCCCTTTAGTTGATGCACGTTCACATGATTGACATGCAAGGTTCCCCCAGTAATATCGTGCATTTTATTAATACAACGTAGCAGTGTTGATTTCCCTGCACCCGATAAGCCGATGATGGCGACAAATTCACCTTGCTCAATTTGAAGATTAATTTGATTTAAGGCAAGTAAGCCATTCGGATAACGTTTTTCTACCCTTTTAAATTCAATCATTGTACCGCTCCATTTCTACAAGAATCTCACAGAATGAAAGAAGAATCTGCTTTCTGCGGGGTATCCGCAAGTCACAGATTCTTCACCACCTTAACTGACTATTAGTTCGAACCTAAATTTTGCACTAATTCTTGTGCCTTACGCTCATTGTCATAATCACGATCCTTTGCTGCCTGATAGCCTTCATGACTATAGATTGCAATCACTTCTTTCCCTTTGTCCGTGTTGCCAATATTGATGAATGCCTGTTGAACGGCCTTTTTCAAGTCTTCCGTCATAACCTTCGAGTTTTTACTTACGCTAATCGTATCGTTATAAATAGCTGGCATTACCCCGAGTAAATCTGTCTCCTCCCAAATAGAAGCAGAGCGGCCGAATTCGCCTTGCCAGCTTTCCTCATAATCACGACGTGCGTCTGCATATGTGACCAAAACATCCGTTTGTCCTGCCGCTAAACGTGCAAAGGCACTACCATAGGAATCTGCCTGTACAACCTTCGCTAAATCAGGAATCGTCTTTTCGAAATTCTCGTGTAACCATAGTGTTGGGTAAATATAGCCTGCTGGTGAGGAAGAGGACATCACATTCCAAGTAACATCATTTAAATCCTCAAATGTTAATTTTTCACCGTTATTGACTTTTGCTGCTAATGCCTTGCCTTTCTCAGATGGACCTGCTACTAAGATGGCTCTATACGAAGTGGCTTGTGTTGTTGTCGGTGCAGTTGGTTTATTTTGATTCCAATCAACTGGATTATCGGAATCATTATTTAAGCCTGCACGTGTAGCGGTTAAAATGACTTCTGCACCATCATCATAAAGCACATAAGTCCCACCAGGAATTAAGCCAATATCGGTAGTACCTGCGGATAAGGCTTCCCCTACTGCTTCAAAGTTTGTACCTACCGTAATATCGATTTCCTCTACATCAAAACCTAATTTTGCTAGCTCGTCCTTCAGTAACCCCTTTAAAGGCTCAGTTGCTGTAATGATTTCATCTGGATTACGCGAAGGCACGAAGCCAATCGTTAATTTTTCTACAGATTCATTGCCACCTGCATCTGTAGATGTCTTGACCGTTTTATCAGTATTTGATGTACTCGAAGCCTCATTTCCACATGCCATCAAAAATACAGAAAGCATGCATGTTAACGTGAAAAGTAGTAATTTCTTCAAAGTGTTATCCTCCCCATTTTTGAAATGCTTCCTCAGTATAAACAGTAAATATTTTCCTAGTATTAAAAGAGAGTAAATATATGTGTCTAATTCGTAAAATAGTATTTTAATATTGTAAATACACTAATTTTCTAGCTATAACTTTATATACTATGGGTATACTAATGATCGGAGGATCACCTATGACAGTAAAAACCTTACAAATACTTGCCACTAGCGATATTCATGGCTATATAATGCCCACTACTTTCCGAAACGACCATCATGAAGCACTGGGCTTAGCAAAGCTCGCAACCATCATTGAAGAAAAAAGACTTGAAATGCCTACCCTTTTAATTGATAATGGTGATTTTATTCAGGGAAGTCCCATGACTTTTTACCATCAGAAATTTCAAGCTCAGGCACTCAATCCATTGATTCAGGTCGCCAATGAGCTTCAATACGATGCCATGGTATTCGGTAATCATGAATTTAATTATGGTCAACAGACATTACAATCCGTTATAAGCCAATCGAATTTCCCATGGCTGGGAGCGAATATTGTTACGGAGGATGGCAAACCTTTTACGAAGCCTTATATAATAAAAGAAATAGAGGACGTTCGACTAGCTATTTTGGGTGTGACAACTCATTTTGTGAAAAAATGGGAGGAACCCCTACATATCCAGGGACTTCACTTTGAGGATGCCTTTTCAAGTGCTAGCTACTGGGCAAAATGGATTCGTGCGAATGAACAAATTGACGTGCTTATTCTTTGCTATCATGGGGGCTTTGAACGAAATCTTGAAACGGGAGAATTACTTGAAGCAGAAGATGGTGAAAATCAAGGATACCGCATGTGCGCAGAAATTGAAGAAGTAGACATTATCATTTCTGGTCATCAACATCGAGAGATTAGCACGAAGATCAATGGGAAATCTATTGTTCAGCCTGGTTCTAAAGGGACTTGCATTGCAATGATTGAACTAGAGGTTGTAATGGATGAGCAACATACGATTCAATCCATTGCTCATACACCTGCACTTATTTATAGCTCGGAAAACACGATACCTCAAAAATCCATTTGCCAGATCATCTCTCCTACATTTGAAAAAACCGAAGCTTGGTTAGATGAAACGATTGGCGTGATTGAAGGAGATTTGCAAATCGAAAATCCTTTTCTGGCGCGTATTCAAGAACATCCTTATATAGAATTTATTAATCGCATTCAAATGGCGGTGTCTGGGGCTTCAATTTCTTGTACGGCTCTTTTTCATGATGAACGAGGTGGCTTAAAGCAAGCTGTCACCATGCGTGATATTGTTACAAACTACATTTATGCCAATACTTTAAAGGTACTTCGATTAACTGGACAGGACATCTTACAGGCCCTTGAACAATCGGCTAGCTATTTTACGGTCGAGGCAGGACAGCTAAAAGTCGCAGAAGCTTTTCTGCATCCTAAGGCACAGCCCTATAATTATGATATGTGGGAGGGAATCGAGTACAGCTTTGACATATCCAAACCTATTGGAGAACGTGTGACGAAACTATTGTACAACGGCAAGGGTATTAATAAGGGTGAGGAATTTAATGTCGTAATGAGCAGCTATCGTGCTACAGGAGCAGGAAATTTTGACTTTTTAAGAACTTGCCCCGTTGTAAAAGAAATACAAATGGATATGACTGAATTAATTGCTGATTATATTTTAAAGCATCCCTGCATCCAAGCAACTTGTAATCAAAATTGGCAAGTACAGTTCTAAAAAATCGCCAAATTCCTTGTAAGCACTACTGGAATTTGGCGATCTTTATGTGTAGCTATTTAAGCCTGTTGGCGAATGTCTTGAATGCTCTTCCCTTCAGTAAATGCATGGATAGATGCAATGGAGCCCACAGATTGAAAATTTGCCTTCTCATAGACTTTGGCAACCTGTTCACTAATCGGTAATATCCAAAGATCATCCAATCCCAGCTTGACTGATTGCTGTTGGATATGCTGCAGCATATAGCCGATTAAACCACGTCCTCGATAGCTTTCAGTTGTTGCAACACTTTCGATCCTTCCTTGATTTACTGATATAAAAATATTTGCCGAACAGCACGCCACCCCATCTAGTCTTAATAAATAATACGTAAAATGTGGTGAATGATACGTTTGCTCAAATGCCTTTTTTATTAAAGAAGGCTCCCCAAAAGCAGCAATGCTCATTTCTACTGCTAATGCTTCCTCCATATTCACATCCGTTACACGCTCAATTTGGATGGCAGGATTAGGTGGAAGTGGCGTATATTTACCGTTCCAGCACTGAATTTCATTCACAAATTGCTCATATTGAAAGCCATGCGTCTCTAATGCCTCTATACATAAATGGTTTTCTTCAAGATTATACAAATATATTCGTGGAATCAGAGACTTTGATTGGTAGAAATCTTTGATGTTTTGTAAAAACAGATCCGGCTGTTCAATCTCCCCCCAAATCTGTGCATGATTTGCATCATAATAGGTTGGGATAGCCTGATTGTAAAATAAGACCCCCTCCTTACAAACCTCCACTTCGCTAAAACTCTTCACATAATCTATATCAAGCTGCATAATGCGTTCTAAATTAAACATGCTCTGCTCCTCCTTCAAACCATCTTTCATATAAATTCTCTAATTGCAATTCAAGCTTCTGCCGTTGTTCTTTAGCAAGCGATGGTGCTTGTAGTTTTATCTCTAATTTTTCAATTTGTTGTTCAATCGTTAATTCTTTTTTAGCTGGCTGCGTTTTATTCGCAGGTTGTTGTTCAATCGTTTTCTTTGCGAACTCCTGTCGTTTTTGTCTAGCCCACTCATAATCTCCCTCAAAAACCTGAATCGTTTGGTTTTCAATCCACGCCGTTTTCGAGAAAATTTTCTGTAAGAAATAGCGGTCATGTGACACCCCAATAATCGTGCCTTCAAAGGATTCTAGTGTTTCTTCTAATACTTCTCTTGCTTCAATATCTAAATGGTTTGTGGGCTCATCTAAGATTAAGACATTGATATCCTCATGCATTAATTGTGCTAAACGCAAACGCATTTTTTCTCCACCACTTAAGTCCTTCACTTTTTTAAAGACATCATAGCCATAGAACAAAAATCGTGCGAGTATATGACGGGCTTCCGCCTCTGACACGGCGACACGTTCACGAAAGGCATCAATTAATCGGATAGCAGGGTTTTGATGTTCAAATTGCTGGGAGAGGTAGCCAAATTTCACATTGCTCCCAATATGGCACACTCCCTGATTAGGAACGATTTCACCTAACATCATTTTTAATAATGTTGATTTTCCACTACCATTACTCCCAACAATCGCTAATCTTTCTCCAAAATAAACAGCTAGATTGCTGTCTTTCAATAAAGGCTTATCAAAGCCATGATCAATGTCTTGCAATAGCACTACCTCTTTGCCACTACGTTCAGCCATCGTTAACGCTAAATTCATTTTCTTTTTAGTGAGGGGCTTCTTTACTCGCTCAATACGTGCTAATGCTTTTTCCATACTTTTTGCACGTCGATGCATCGAGGCGTTTGGTGGATTCGCCTCATTCGCCCACTGCTTTAATCGTTTTATCGTTTCTTGCATCTTTTTAATTTTCTTTTGCTGCTCTTCATAGTTTGCAAACTGTTGTTCAATTTTTGCTTCTTTTTGTGCTATAAAAGCATCATAATGCCCGTTATACGTAAAAGCCTCCCCATCCTCAATTTCGATAATCTTCTGGGCTACTTGATTCATGAATTGACGATCATGGGATACGACAATGACAATCCCCTCAAAGTTTCGCACATAATTTTCAAGCCACTCAATGGCTTGCATATCCAGATGGTTCGTTGGTTCATCTAATAACAAAATAGAGGGCTTTTTCAATAAAATTTGTCCAAGCATAACCTTTGTTTTTTCTCCACCACTTAAGTTACTAAAAGGTTGCTCCAGCAAATCTACTATGCCCAGTCCATTTGCAATCATTGCCAACTGGGCATCTACTTCATAGCCCCCTACTACCATAAATTGCTCCTGCAGTTGCCCATATTGTAAGAGTATTTTATCTGTGACAGTCGACTGCATCTCTTGCTCAAGTGCCGTCATTTTTCCCTTAATTGCATAAATATCCGCAAATGCTTCCTCCAGCACTTCTTTCACAGCATGCTGTGGGTAGTGTGGAATTTGGTGTAAGTAGCCAATCGTCGCTTCTTTACTTTTAATAATTCGACCTTTTTCAGGCACCTCTACCCCTGCTAGTAGCTGTAATAAAGTTGTTTTACCACTGCCATTCACGCCAACAATGGCCACATGCTCGCCTTTATTTACCTCTAGCTGTAAATTCTCGAATAATATATTCCCACCCATAATTTTTTGGATTTGCTCAGCTTTCATTTGCATCGTTTTTTCCTCCAATGAAACGTGCGAAAACATCTTTAGAACACAAAAAAGACTGCTCCTTAACAAGCAGTCTTCTTCTCATTTAAATGTGTGAAAAAGAATGGTTAATGCGCTACGTTTGTTATTTGATTTTGCTTAAAAATGGACAGACCTACCCCGTTGTTCGCAAAATCGAAAGTAATCACACGTGCAAAATACATAGCTGTATCCACTTTTACACATGTTTTCGTAGCGTTTTTATTCATTCCTTTTCACCTCCGTTCATAATAGTTATGGCTATCATAACATTATTCAGATTATTTGGAAAGGGAAAATTTAACGTTCATTTATCATTATTCAAAAGTTCTATACTAAAAAATTGTATGTAATGATCGAAATTAGCACAAAGAAAAACATGAGAGGTTGATTCATTGCCCCCTCATGTTTTCACTTTTTTCACAAATATTTTCACCACAGGCACAAGGAAAATTGAGACCACTAGTACACGAAATAGCTGAAAAGCCGTAACAATCGTGACATTGGCATGTACAGATGCGGCGATAATTCCCATTTGATCAAGACCGCCAGGAACAATACTTAAAAAGCTTGTCCTAAAATCAAGGCTGTACAACGCTGTCATCACAAATGTTAAACCATAGGCTGCCCCGATAAAAATGCCTGCTGAGACAAATGCATAAAAGATATGCTTCTTCGATAAATGTAAATCCTCTTTTTTCAATAACAACCCAATATAAATCCCAAGCATGAGTTGGGCGATATGTAGTAATGATAGCGGTAATTTCGGCACTTCCACCCCTGCCATATTTATACCCATTAATAAAAACACTGGGCCAAGCATATAGCCTGTAGGAATTTTTAGCTTTTGTGCCAGCCACCCTGCGCCACCACATACAACAAGTATGCCAACAAGGCTCCATGTGTACGCTCCATCAATCATAGAACTATTGCCACCTGCTCCTGCCACCATTAAAGGAACAAAGCCAACGATTAAAAGAACACGAAGGATTTGAAAGAACGTGATGACCACCATATCCATGTCTTCTTGCTCCTCAGCAAATGCCACAACCTGTGACATGCCCCCAGGTACACAGCACGTTAAGGCAGTCGCAAAATCCAAATCGGTACGCTTTGCAACAAGAAAACTCACCGCAAAAAATAGCAAAATAAATAGGATGTTTAACACGACCATGCTTCCTAAAAAAAGCTTAATATCCTGTACTGCTTCTGGTGTAAAGGCATAGCCGATAGAATACCCTGCTACAACTAAACCAAAATTACGGAAAGAATGATGCCATTTTAACTGGACATTGGTTGATAGCTGCACGATGAGCACCGCTGTAATCGCTCCTAACAACCAAGGCATCGGTATATGTAAAAATTGAAAAATCACAGCACCTATTAAACCAATGCATAATGTGATGAACATATGCTTATCAAAAACAAACATGGTAGCAACCCCTTCAACTCGATAAGCCTATTATGACCTTTATAAATCACTTTTTCTACCGGGCCGACTTTTGAGCTGTTTGCTATCGCTTAAAAAGAACCTGTTATCCATCTAATAAAACCTCTTATCGAAGATTTTATCCTTGTTAAAATTTTCTATGCTACATTAGTAATACCTGATTCAGCGTTTTAAAAGGAGGCCTCCTATGAAAATTCATTTAACCATCAATCATGAACTCGAAGAAACAGAGGTTCATATTCATGCCAAGGAATATAATGAGCAAATTGAAAGATTGATGAAGCAGCTTCAAGCATCCCAAACGACGATGCTAGATGGGTATTTTCAACAAGAAATTCATCTATTAAAAATTTCTGATATTTATTCCATTTACGCAGAGGATGCCAAAGTATTTTTGCAAACAGATGAGCAAGAGTTTGAGTCAAAGCGAAAATTATATGAGCTAGAGGCACAGCTAACCAAGGATTTTGTACGAGTGAGTAAATCTACGCTTGTCAATATCCATAAAATCGCCTCTATTCAAATGGGCAAAATCGGCACTACACAACTATTACTCGAAAATGAAGTAGCCATTCATGTCAGTCGAAAATACTTAAAAGAATTAAAGCGACATTTAGGTATTGGGAGGGATTTATAGCATGAAGTATTTACGCATGATGATTATTGGACTACTCATTTCCCTTAGTTCTTCTTACATCTTAGTCACATTAAGCGTCCTTTCAAACAATGCGGTTATGTCAGGAGCAGAATTACTGGAGGAGATTATCATTGCTACCATTCTTGGTATTGCGATTGGACTATTTTCCGCCATTTTTGATATCGAGCCAATCCCTTTTACGGTTCAGCTACTTTTACATTTAATCGCTGTCACAGCATGTGTATTAACGGCAGGCTATTTCGGGAATTGGTTTGAACATTCAGGTGTGACATATGTGCTACTATCGGAAGCTATTATTTATCCCATTGTTTGGTATATTATATATGTTTTTCAAGCAAGGGATATTGAAAAAATGAATCAAGAAATTCAAAAGAGAAGGGATTAACCACTCATGACTTTTGCGATAAAAGTTGAAAATTTATGTAAACAATATGGTGTGCAACATGCTGTTAATGGTATTTCATTTACTGTCGAACAAGGCACCCTATTCGCTTTTTTAGGTGCAAACGGTGCTGGTAAATCTACAACGATTGAAATTCTTTGCACATTACTAAAAAAATCGAGCGGTCAGGTAACCATTAATGGTTTCACTCTTGATGCAAGCAATGATAATGCAGATATCCGTAAATCTATCGGTGTCGTTTTCCAGCAAAGCCTATTAGATGAGCGATTAACAGTACGCGAAAATATTCTCCATCGAGGCAAAACATATGGTTTATCGAAAACACAGCTTACTGAAAATTATCAATTTGTTTCCACCTATTTGCATTTAGAGGATATTGAAAAGAAAAAATATGGCACATTATCAGGGGGACAAAAAAGGCGAGCAGATATTGCTCGTGCATTGATTCATCGTCCTAGTATTTTATTTCTGGATGAACCTACAACCGGTTTAGATCCACAAACACGGCAATTTGTTTGGCAGGCTATCAAGCAACTTCAGTTGGAAACCAATATGACCGTTTTTTTAACAACCCATTATATGGAGGAAGCGGCAGTTGCTCACCAAGTCACTGTCTTAAAGCAAGGAAAAATTGTCGCACAGGGGACACCCGATGCACTGAAGACAAAATATGCCTATGATTCAATGGCTCTCGTTTTTCATCATTCGAAGGAGGGTGTAAAATTTCTTGAGGAAAATGCGATCTCCTACACAGAGAATCAAGGGATATACACCATCCGTTTAACTTCTACCTTACAGGCACTTCCCTTTTTAAAAAAAGCTGAGCCACTCATCTCTTCCTTTGAAGTCATTAAAGGATCCATGGATGATGTCTTTCTTCATATTATGGCTGAGGGGGAGGTTGCGTAATGGAAGCATTATTTAATTTAGTTTTGCGTAATAACAAAATATTTAGGCGGGATAAAACACAGGTGTTCTTCTCCCTACTATCAGTCATCATTGTCATTGTGCTGTACGCTGTCTTTCTCCAAAAGATGCAGGTAGATGCCATTGAACGACTAACAGAAGCTACGCCTGAATTGATCACTATGGTCAATGAATGGCTTGTAGCAGGATTACTTTCCATGATTGCTGTTTCGACTACACTTGGTGCCTATGGCATTGCTGTTAAGGATCAGGAGTCAAAAGTGCAAGCCGATTTTTTAACCGCTCCCCTTTCTCGTGCAACCATTCAGTTAAGCTATGTACTCAATGCGTTTATTATCGGCTGTATTTTTTCCTTTATCGCTCTCATAGGCTGTGAAATCTTTATTGTAGCAGCGGGTGGTAAGCTTCTAAGTTTTGGGGATTTTGTGCAAGTAATGGGCATCCTATTTTTATCTGTCTTGCTTGCAAGTGTCTTTAACTTATTTCTTTCGTTATTTGTGTCGACACAAAATGCTTTTTCAACACTCAGCACAATTGTTGGTACATTACTTGGATTTTTATGTGGTGTTTATGTTCCTCTTGGAGCTCTACCAAGCTTTGCTCAACATGTAATCATGTACTTCCCAATTAGTCATACAACACTATTATTACGCAATGCTTTTATGGAGAGCTCTATTGCAAATGTTTTTGAAGGTGTGCCTGTTTCCTATGTGGAAGATTATAAAATCAATTATGGCATTGTTTACGAGCTAAATGGACATATACTTAGCTCCTCAACAAGTCTAATTGTGATTGCTTGTACAATCGTAGTTCTTTCTCTAGCATCTATGATTCTATTTAAAAGAAAATATAAATAAATATTAACCAACATCATGACACATCGTTTAAAAAACGATGTGTTTTTTATTGCATTCACACAAACATTTTGTTATTTTAAATATAAAATAACAAACAAATTTTAAAATTGTTTGTTTTTCGGAGGATTCCCAATGGATGTAAATGAATTGTTTTGGCAAGCTCCTATCGAGGATCTTAAAAAGGGTTACATCGATGAAGCGACACACTTCACTTGCCTACTGTGCGGTGAAAAAGTAGAAAAAGGCATTATTTATCCTTATGAAGGCTTACTGTATGAAGCAGAGAAAATGATGCAGCACCATATTACATTAGCTCACCAATCTGTTTTTCATTATTTAAACGGTCTCAACAAAAAAATGACAGGCTTAACAGAACATCAAAGTCATATTTTACGCTTATTTTATGAGGGAAAATCGGATCAGGAGATAAAAGAAGAATTAGAGATTGGCAGTGCCACAACGATCCGCCATCACCGTTTTGCTTTAAAAGAAAAGGAACGCCAAGCCAAAACATTGTTGGTGATGATGGAGTTACTAAAGGAACAAGATCAGAAGGAGGAACCATTTGTGCCTATTCATAAAACAGCTACGATGGTTGACGATCGCTATAACGTAACCCTCACGGAAGAACAGCAAATATTGGAGAAATTCTTTCCACAAGGTATAGGCAAGGAGCTAGTACGCTTTCCTAAACGTGAAAAGCAGAAAATTGTAGTACTTCGAGCCCTCACAAAGCTTTTTGATGTAGAAAGACAATATACAGAAAAAGAATTAAATGAAGTCATCAAACCAATATATGAAGACTATGTTCATATACGTCGTTACTTAATTGAATACGGTTTTCTGGACCGCAAAGCAGATGGTAGTGCCTATTGGGTAAAAAAATAAGAAAGCAGGTTATTAAAAATGGATCATAAAAAAGAGTTAAAAGAAATGTATAAAGAGATGAAAATTGAAGCTGGTGTTTTTACCATGACTAATAAACAAACAGGAAAAGTGTTTGTGGGTAGCTTCAATAATTTAAAGCGTTTAAATGGCTTTCAATTTATGCTAAAAACCAATACACATACGAACAAGGAGCTTCAGGCAGATTACAATTCATATGGTCAAGAAGCTTTTGATGTGGATATCGTTGAGCATTTAAAGAAAAAAGAAGAGGGCTATTTTGACGCCAAAAAAGAACTCGAAAAGCTGGAGCAAAAATGGCTCGACACGCTAAAGCCTTATGGTGAACGTGGCTATAATTAGTAATTATATAGTAGCGCATTTGCCAGTAAGTAGATGGTAAATGCGCTATTTATCACTCAGTTGTCTTGCTTCCAACGGATTGAATTTCCTGTTGAGCTTTCTTCGTTAATTTATTGAAAACAAGCTCATAGGAATGTTGGATAAGATTCTCTACCAAATCCATCGGAACATCATCAGCATCCATATATATAGAATTCCAATGGGTTTTATTCATATAGTAACCAGGTATAATGCTGTCATATGCTTCCCTTAATTCCTCCGCTCGAGAAGGCTCACATTTCAACGTAAGCACAGGTTTGCCCGTTGCATTGCCCCCAAGCATGGCATACATTTTTCCACCGATATGATAGCGATCTGCTTGCCACTCCTCTTGATAGTCATACGTTGTTCCTTGAAGCTGTAAACAGTAAGCATGAATTATTTCTTTTTCCATCTTTACGATCCCCTTCCTACCACAAATAAAAACACACGTTCGATTACGGTTAGTATAACCTAAAACGTGTGTAGAGAATAGCATTATTTAGTTGTACCACGATCAAACATCCCGATAACCTCTGTTGTCTGTAAAATATTCACAAATGACTTTGGATCAGTTTCCTTAATCGTGCTTTTCACATCAGCTAGTTGGTAACGCGTAATAACAGTGATTAACACTTTCCGACCTTCACCAGAGTATGCTCCCTTTGCATCGATAATCGTTACCCCACGATGCAGCTTTTCTAATAGCTGCTGTTTGACCTCGTCCCCTTTACTGGTAATAATCATCAGCGTTAATTTAATATGGCTCGTATGAATTGTATCAACCACTTTTCCAGTTGCATAAATGGAAACAAGTGTTAACAATGCTGCATCCCAGCTAAAGACAAAGCCAGAAGCTGCCACTACGATACCATTCATAGCTGCAATTAGCGTACCGAGTGGAAAATCGCGTTTGCGACTAAGTAGCATAGCAATAATATCAAAGCCCCCTGAGGAGCCAGCCGCTCGGAAAATCATGCCCATTGCAAAGCCTACAATAACACCGCCAAATAAGGATGCGAGAATTGGCTCTTGTGTCGTTTTGTGTATCGGAATAATATATAAGCTCACTGACAACACAGCCACTGACAGAATGGTGTAGCTGATAAATCGTTTGCCAAGCTTCATCACACCTAAAATCAGTAAAGGCAGGTTAAGCAGTAAATTTAACACACCTGTATTCAAAGGGGTAATAATCCCAAGCATGATGGCAATACCACTCAACCCACCACTCAAAATTTCATGGGGAATTAATAAATAATTATAGGCAAAGGCTACTAAAATGGAAGAAAGTGTAATTACAATCACATTTCGCATAATGCTATCCCCTATCAATCAACGACCAAATTTTGATACATCTTTGTCATAGACTACCCAATTTACTCACATGAAAAACCTATCCTCTTACTTTTTCTTCTGTTCTTCCTTTAAAGGCATATTTTGCTTCTGTTCCCCAGTATCCGCAACCTTATAGATCCGCTCCAGCATTGGTGGATGTGTATAACGGAACCACTTCACTAAGAGTGGTGGGTTCACTTCACTTAAGCCTGAAATCGTTAGCTTTTGAAACGCTGTTACAGCCGCTTCTCGATCATTCATAAGGTTAATCGCATACTGATCTGCTCTCGTTTCCTGATATCTTGATATCAAATTGGACACTGGATTGGAAGCAAATAGTAATATAGAGGTAATGAGTAAAAATAATGGATAGGAACGAATGCTACTGATTTTATTAATTTTAAAAACCTGTCCATATCGTGAAATCAAGCGACGCATAATTTTCGCTGTTAGCCATAACCCTATCAACATTAAGAATAAATAGCCTGCAATGCCAAAATAAATATGCTTTTCTACATAATGTCCCATTTCATGTGCCATGATAAATAAAATTTCATTGTCTGTTAGTCTATTTAATGTGGTATCCCAAAGCACAATTCTCGAATTGCTCCCAATCCCTGTCACATAAGCATTTAAGGCATTGGTCTTTTCTGCCATATTGACCTCATAAACATGCTCTGCCGGAATATTTGCCTGTGTAGCAAGTGTAAGTATCTTTGTTTCCAGCTCTTTATTTTTTAACGGATAAAATTCATTGTACAAAGGATCAATGACAACTGGCTGAATGAACATTACAAAGATTGTAAAGGGGATGGTTAAAAGCCAAGCATAGAGCCACCATCTTTTTTCGCTCTTTTTAATGAGCCAATAAATTACCGTAACAATAATCAAGCTAGTGCCAAAGTTCACCCAAAAATCAATGACACCGTCCTTCATCCAAGATGCAAATGCTTGTGTACTGATGCCATAGCTTTTGCTAAGATGATAGCGATAATAATCAAGCGGGAATAGCACGATATATAGTAATAAAGATAATAGGAATAAGTAGCCTGCATTTTGCAATAGCTTCCACTTCGTTTGGGAGGTCGTCACTTTTTCGAAATAACGGGATACGCCCAATAGTAAAATCAAGAAGTAAATAACCCATTCTAAAGGTGTGGCTACAAAGAATATAAAGTTCCGTATTTTTGAATATTCACCACTTAAAAAAAGCTCCTTGCCAGACATAAACATCACTGGATCTGCCGCCGTTCCTTGTAATGCACTCGGTATTTTACCACCACCGCTATGGAATATATACCAGTACATACAAAGCACGTAAACACCGAAAAGTAGTAGTGTAACAATGCCCATTTTTTTCGCTATGTTATTTCCCCCTCATATCACCCAAAGTTCGTCCTATAGTAAGTGTAAGCGAAATTAGCAAAGTTAGAACAAACATGGACCTACTTTTTTAATCTCTCTGTTGCCAAAGAAAAAATTCGCCCCATTTCTATATGTGGCGAATTCATTATAGTCCTACTTATTTATCCATGACAAATGCCGTTTTACCACGTTGATCTACACTTAAATAGCCTGCAAATAATAGTTGCTCATACCATTGTTTTTCAATAGCAGCTGCTTGAGCGGCATCATCTACCTTTGTAGAAAGTTCAACCATCATGTCTCCTTTGTACTGCCACACTTCTATATCCGCTTCATGTCCTAGAAAACTTCCTTTATAGGTCATAGCATTAGCAGGTCCATATACAACAGCTTGAGACAACGTATTTTTATACCATGCTTCAGAATCCCAATTTACAATTTTCTTTGGAGAATTTTCAAGAATGCGTTTTTTAGCAGCACTCGTATCTACCGTATCGTAAGAGACATCAGCAGAAGTCTTCAAGGACTCCTTCCGGCTAATCGTAAATGTACGATGGTCTCCCTTACTATCTAACTCAAACTTATAATTGGACTCAGAACCAGTAAAACCATGATTCGCTGTTTCTACCATTGCGTCACTTAATGATGTATTTAAAAAACGCTTTTTATAGGTTATATCCATTTTATTGCTACCTTTATATACGCGTAAGCGATGTATATAATCATTATGGAGAAACGTTTGGTCAAACGTATCATAAAAATAAATTTTTACATCATCCTTTTTAGTCGCTTGAAAAACCTGTACAATCGTTGATTCCTTAAAAATCTCAGGTTTAATATTGAATTTAATTTCATGCCCTGGTTCAATGGCTGCTTTCGCTTGTGTTGTACTCACACTCATCATACTAATTATTGTCAAGCCCATGACACATATATAAAATGCCCATTTTTTTAGTTTAGTCACGCTTTAACTCCTCCTTCGGAAATGTTGTTGCTAAATTTGTATGTGTACTGTGAAAATAGATAGTTTGTCGTGCACGAATTCTCTGTGACAGAGCCACAATATCACGATAGTCTGGATGTGTTTTATAGAAGAATTCCTCTGAGAGATGCTTCAAAATAGATGGATTGCATGAATGACGAGAATAGCCTGTGTAGACAAAAATAGTTGTTGGATATGCCTTTGCAAGCTCCTCCAATTGAGCCTCATCCTGCTCTGAGACAAAATAAAGTGCATGGTGACTGTCCGGTTTTTGCTTGTGACATACTTGGGGTACCGCTTTATTCGGCCAAATATTTTCGGGATCTTCATCATAATGCTCCAATAAAGTTTGTAGCTTTGCATCTACACTAATCGCTCGGGTTGTATGTTCAGAAAGATAAGACATAATATCCACTGTTTTGCCCGAAAAAGAGGATGGGAAAATAATTGAACGATTGGGATGAGCCTTTACGTACGTAGCCAATTGCTGTAATACCTCAAGATTATGAATGCATTTTTCCACATGTCCACTATCAATAAACGCTACATCATAAACCGTTCCATCCTCCTCTGGTAAGGTCGCCTTTAACAAATACGAATCGACTACATAATCACCAGAGAAAAAAATCATCTCATCAAAAAATCGAATTTTGTACCACACGCTCCCAATTAAATGTCCACTATATCCCCATTGAAAGGCAAGATAATCATTGACCTCTATCCAATTTCCAATCGTATCTGGGTGGAAAGTACGGACTTGTGGAAGAGGCAGTGGAAGCTGCTGAGCAGTTCTATGACTCATTAATACCTGCCCCGTATAGTCCATCTTTTGTAGTAATGGCAATGCCCCTACATGATCAATATGCGAATGAGAAATAAAGACAGCAACTAGCTTTTCAATATGATTAGGTGTAATATTTGGTGGCGTTTTTTGAGCATTTTTCATAATCCCACAATCCAATAAAATGGCCTGCCCATGATTTTCGATATAAAAGCAATTGCGCCCATATTCCCCTACACCACCTAAAATTTCAAAACTAAGCATTGGCCTGCCCTCCTCGTCTTTGCAGCCAATCTAATAGGAACATAAATACCACAGTCATCAAAACAGTGATGACGGCAACTGCCATCCCAACCCCTACATTACCTTGCTCAAATTGACTATAGATAAAAGTTGCCCCTGTCTCGACTGAGGGTGGCAAAATTAAGAGACCAGCTACTAGCTCACGCATCGAAATAATAAAAGTCATCATCATTCCTGTCAAAATACCCTGCATCAATAGCGGTAGGATGATGCGACGATAAACCGCCCAATTACTACGTCCAAAAATAGCGGCTGACTGAAAGATAGAGGCATCTAATTGTGAAAAAGAAGATTTAATATACTGCACCGAATAGGGTAAAAACAGCACACAGTATGTAACGACTACCATTGCCTTTGTGTTATAAATCGTTGCGGGAAGCCACGGCGCATTCCAAAACATAATTAAACCTACAACAAAAACAATTCCCGGAATAATATTAGGCATTAAACTAAAAAAATCTAATACTTGCTGCTTTCTGGTTTCTCCTTTTTTAATATAAAGAGCAATGAATAAACCTATCATGGCTGTTATGATGGCCGTCATGATAGAAAAAACAATACTATTTAAAAATGCTGTCAATCCTGCACTTCCACTGGTGAAGACCTCTTGATAGGAAGCAAAGCTGAAATTCCCTGCCTGTAAACCATCTCCCCTTACCTTTTGCAAAGAGGTCACGATAATAGAGAAATAAGGAATGCCGATAGACAGCAATAGTACAAGTCCTACAAAAGTCCACGAAGCTGTTTTTATATACCACTTGTCCTTGATCTCACGTCTAGCAGGCGTTTTTCCTGATAGCACACCGTATGTATATTTGCGTCCAATGAGATTTTGGAAATACCAAATGACTAAGCAAACTGACAATAAGAATAAGGATAGCGAGGTTGCCATGCGAATATCGACTGGCCATCTTGATAGATAGGAGTGAATTTCGGTTGTAAAAACTTGAAACCCAATCCGACTGCCAAATGTAGCTGGCGTTCCAAATTCAGCAAGCGTCTTAATAAAAATAAGCAGACTTCCCAAGACATAGCTTGAAAGTACAAGGGGTAACACAATCTTTAGCCCATTTTGCCAGGAGCTTCGCCCAAAAATCAGTGCTGCATCTAAAAACGAGCCATTTATTCGAAGCAATGTATTTTTTAACATTAAATACAAAAACGGAAACAGGTGTAAGCTCATGATCAGTACCATGCCAAATAAGGAAAAGAAGGAATCAGTCATCCAAGCAGCACGTGGAATAAGCTGCTGTAAAAAACCATTGTGCTGCATAAACAAAATCCAGCCCATAGAACCAATATAGGGAGGTGTCATAAATGGAATCGTTAACACAATATCGAGCCATTCATATTGATATAAACTTGTTTTCGTACGAATGAAAGCCATAGGTAATGCGATAATTGTTGTCCCAATAATCACGAAAATCCCTAAGACCACAGAATTTCCTAGCGTCCTCCATATTCTCTCGTGTGCAAATATTCGGCTAAACTGTGATCCATCGAATTGCCCCTCATTTGTAAAGGTATAAACTAAAATGGCCATCAACGGAGCGATAGCAAATATGACGACAATTGTCAGTAAAAATCCAAAAGCTCGTCTTCCTTCCATTATCATGACTACTACAACCCTTCTCTATAAAAACTAGAAAGGAGGTATATCAACCTCCCTTATTTAACGAAATAAATCAGTAAACTTTGTTAGTACTTCAAGCTGTTTTGCTTCCGCACCCATCCAATCAACTGTTAACTGTGGAATTTCATCTAATGCTGCACGATTTTTCACAGCAATATCTTTATTTCCTGGCAATAAGTAAGCATCTGCTACTAGCTTTTGCCCTTCATCCGACAATAAAAAATCAACATAGGCTTGTGCAGCTTCTACATGTTTCGCATCCTTCAAAATACCAACCGCTCTAGGACTAACCACTGTCCCACTCGTCGGATAGATAATTTCTACTGGCTCACCGTCCGCTTTTGCTTTATAAGCCATGTAGTCTACCCCTGCGATCGTGGCATTTTTCTCACCCGTAATAACAGCATCCAATGCTTCTTTATTTGCACCATTGACTTGCAAGCCATTTTTCTTCCACGTATCAATTGTGCTCCAAGCTGTTTTTTCTGCTGCTGTATAACCAAATAAGAAATCCACAGCAGAGCCTGACAGACTTGGATCTGGTATATTTATTTTATTTTGCCATTCAGCTTTTGCTAAATCAGACCAATCCTTAGGCGCCTGTGTCGTATTTTTCGTATTATAGGCAATACCTAAAGCAGAGGCACTGTAGCCATAGAAATATCCATCTTGATCAGACCAATCACTGTTGATTTTGTCCTTGTTTTTAGCAGCTTCATAGCTTTGCAATTGGTCTGTAGCCTTTAAGCCATCCATTGAGGCGACAGAGGCAAGTACAACAATATCAGCTACAGGATTATTTTTTTCCGCTTCTAGACGAGAGAGAATTTTACCTGTAGTTCCTTGAAACATTTCCACTTTAATCCCTGTTTTTTCTTCAAATGCTTGCTGAATATTTGCAGCTAAACCATCTGGCCCTGCAGAATACACCGTCAGTACTTTCTCATCCTGTGTCTTTGCACTTGCTTCATTTGTCTCTTTTGCCTCTTTATTACCACAGCCAGCTAATGCCAAGGTCAATAAAATGCCAGCAGTTGCCCATAATTTAAAACGTCGTTTCTTCAATGTAAACCCTCCAATTGATAGATTTGTTTTTCATCAATAAATACTTGCAATCTTTTTCCATGCTCTAATGGTTGATTCTCATAAAAGCTCCAAGGCTGTCCATCCACCTGTGCTTGTACTAAATAACGATCGCCAACAAATGTGCTTTTCACAATCTCCGCTTGTTTAGCAATCGTACCAGGACGCGATACGCTTGATACGCCTTCAGGTCGCACGATCGATTGTCCATGATGAAACCAATTCACTTTACCAATAAAATCTGCCACATAGGGCGTTGCTGGTGCACGATAAATTTCCTCAGGCGAGCCAATTTGAGCAATTCTCCCTGCCTCCATAACGATAATTTGATCAGACATTGTCATAGCCTCTGTTTGATCATGTGTTACAAAAATCGCTTGGCAATCAAGTTCATGAATCAGGTGCATAATTTCATCTTGCATTTGCTCTCTGAGAACAGCATCGAGAGCGGATAAAGGCTCATCAAATAAAATCAATCGAGGGTTCGTCGCTAAAGCTCTTGCTAATGCCACCCGCTGCTGCTGTCCACCCGATAATTCACCTGGCTTTCGTTTCTCATAGCCTTGCATTTTTACCAATCGCATCACATGCTCGACTCGTTCAGGAATAGCTGATTTTGCAATAATGCCCTTTAAGCCAAAGGCAATATTTTGGAAGATGGTCATATGTGGCCATAGAGCAAAATCTTGAAAAACCATGGCGATATTGCGCTTATTTGGTTTGACATTTTTATGAGACTGTGAAGAGAAAATCACGGTGTCATCGAATCGAATTTCTCCTTTTGTTGGCTGTTCAAGGCCAGCAATCAACTTTAATAAGGTTGTTTTGCCACAGCCTGATTGTCCTAGAATCGTAATAAATTGCTGATCTAACTCCACATCGATTGGCCATAATGCTTGAGACTGCCCATATTTTTTCTCGATATTGGTTAATGAGATTTTCATAAGTATCCTCCTCGTTACTAACAACTATAAATTCCAGATATTTAGAAAATATTAATCTACTATTAATAACACGTTAAAAAAAATCTAATAAACTAAAACAAATACAAGATTTTTTCTAATTTGCTTTAGGAGGATAAAATGAATAATAGTAAATTACAGGCATTTTGCTTACTTGTAGAATTAAAAAAATTAGCCCCCGTGGCCAAAGCGCTTGGCATTACAGCACCTACAGTATCCTTTCATATTCGCTCTATTGAGGAGGAATACGGTATTCGTTTATTTCGAACAAACGCAGGAGGATACCGTTTAACAGAAGCGGGCGAAGGTGTGTATCATTACGCTCGTCAAATGGTTCAACTCCAAAAGGATATGGACCGTTTTATTGAAAATCTTTTAGCAGGCCATATCGGTTCATTACGACTTGGGGCGAGTGGCTTACCTGCCCATATTTTTATGCCAGATTTAATTCATCAAGTTTCAACGACCTATCCTGAGATTCGTATTTCATTAGAAGTAAAAACTGCACCCGAAATTGAAAAAAACGTAGCACTACAAGAATTAGATTTCGGGCTCATCATGGAGACCAAGCAGGAAAATCCTTTACTTCATTACGAAACTATCGGTGAAGATGCACTTGTATTGGCCTTCAGCCCATCACACGAGCTAGCAACAAAAAAGGACATCACCAAAGAAGATATTCTTAAGTACAAGCTCTTGTTGCATACATCCTCTAGCTCCACGAATCACTTCATCGAAAAGTGGATGGACCCTTTTCAGCCTTCAATTTACACAATTGAGCTGGATTCTGTGAGCACGATTAAAAAAATGCTGACCTTTGGAAAAAACATGGCGTTTCTATCCGTTTCCTTAATAGAAGAAGAATTAAAATCAGGTGTACTGATGAAGAAAGATCTACATGACGTGACGCTTAATAGAAAAATTCAATTGATTTATCCGAAAACGCGCTTAGATCATAAAATTGATGAATTTGTCAAAATGTCGGTTTACGAAATAGCGAAGCAATTAAAAATGTCTTCTTCGATGACATAATTCCACATGCAGTCGTAATAACATGGAATGGGAGGATATTTTTATGAAAGGAGGGTTGTCCTTGCTAACCAAGCTGTTAACAAAGGATTGTATACAGCTTGCAAACTTTGTCCAATCATGGCAAGAAGCGATTCATTTAGCTGCTAGCCCATTAGTACAGCAACACAAAATTGAACAACGCTATGTCGAAGCCATGATTCGATCTATTGAGCACTATGGCCCCTACGTAGTCATCACACCAAAAGTAGCCATTCCTCATGCACGGCCATCTGATGGGGTTCATGAACTAGCCATAAGTTTGCTATGTTTACAAAAACCTGTTTTTTTCAGCCCCAATCAGCCTGTTTACTTACTAATTGTGCTAGCTGCCATTGACAATGCTTCCCATCTACAGGCGTTGGCTGATGTAGCATTAGTCTTACAAGAACCAGATCAGATTGATGACTTGATCGCCTGTCAGCATGCGGACACGATATGGGAGAAAATCAAACAATATACAACAAAGGAGTCAACAGAATGAAAATTTTAGTCGTGTGTGGGAGCGGTTTAGGAAGTAGCTTTATTTTAGAATTGAATGTAAAAAAAGCATTAGAGGCATTGGGTAAAGATGCAGACGTAACACATACCGATTTAGCGTCTGCCAAGGCGGAGAAAGCAGATATTTATTTAGGGGCAGCAGACATTGTGAATGAATTAGCGCAAGACAAGGGAATCATTGTGAGCATTGTTAATATGATGAGTATTGAAGAAATAAAAGAAAAGCTAGAACCTTTGCTTTAAGCATCAAAAATTTGGATAGGATGAGGTGTTGGTATGTTGGATGTTATCATGCATGACATTTTAGGAACACCAGCTATATTAGTCGGCCTATTCGCTTTTATTGGTTTACTCATTCAAAAAAAATCAAGTTCCACTGTTCTGTCAGGTACTTTAAAAACGATAATGGGCTTTGTCATCCTTGGAGCAGGTGCTACGGTTTTGATTGGCTCTTTAGATCATTTTAGTAAAATGTTTGATCATGCCTTTCAAGTACAGGGAGTCATTCCCAACAATGAGGCCATCGTGGCAGCTGCTCAGACTAATTTTGGTACAGCTACTGCACTAATCATGGTATTTGGTATGATTATGAACCTATTATTTGCGCGATTTACGCCATTAAAATATATCTTTTTAACTGGACATCATACATTATTTATGGCTTGTTTAATCGCTGCTTCATTGTCAGTTGGGGGGATGAGTGGTACACCTCTTATTATCGTCGGTTCTATTATTCTTGGACTTTGTATGGTGGTGTTCCCTGCCATTTTACAGCCAACAGTTCGGCAAATAACAGGCAGTGACGACTTTGCTGTTGGTCACTTTGGCAGTGTTGGCTATTATGTTTCTGCAAAGATTGGCAAGCTCTTTGGCAATAAAACGAAATCCACAGAGGATATACAAGTCCCGAAATCATTAGGCTTTTTACGAGATACCTCTGTTGCTATTTCGCTAACAATGAGTGTGTTCTTTGTGATTGTTGCCCTTTTTGCAGGTCCTTCCTATATAGAGGCACAATTATCTGCGGGCTCTAATTTTATTATTTTCGCTATTATGCAAGCGATTACATTTGCAGCGGGTGTTTATATTATTTTAGCAGGTGTACGAATGTTAATTGCTGAAATTATTCCAGCCTTCAAAGGCATTGCAGATAAACTTGTACCAAACACAAAACCAGCACTTGATTGTCCAACCATTTTCCCATTTGCACCAAATGCCGTTATTATTGGTTTCATTTTTAGTTTTGTAGCAGGGCTGGTTTCCATGTTTATACTCCCCTTCATCGGACTAAAAGTTATCGTACCAGGTCTTGTTCCCCATTTCTTCACAGGTGCAGCAGCTGGCGTCTTTGGTAACGCTACAGGCGGCAGAATCGGTGCCATGTCAGGAGCCTTTGCCAATGGTTTATTGATTAGCTTTATTCCTGCCATACTACTGATCTTTATGGGAGACATTGGTTATGAAGGCACAACCTTTGGCGATCCAGACTTTGGCGTAATCGGCATTATTATTATTAATTTATTAAAATTATTCGGTGCTGTTTAGATAGTAAAGCCTAACGCTATTCGCGTTAGGCTTTTATAGTGCTATACATACAAGGCTTGTTACGGAAACCTTAATAAATCCATTACTTTAATAGTAATCTAGCTTTATATTTCTAACTTATTATGTATATAGAAATGAATCATTATTCTTATATATTCTCAGAAATTTATTTTAATCGAAGTCTGACATCAGACTAAAAATATTAAGTTTTTGCCGATATATATTTTATACACAACAGGAGGTACACATAATTTGAAGAAATTAATTACTACTTTTCTTTTGATTGCTCTGTTGATAGCAGGCTGTTCTTCAGCACCAGCAGAAACATCAACTGGAGGATATAGGATAGGCATTTTACTATCAGATGCAGGACTAGGCGATGAATCATTTAACGACTCCGCTTTTAAAGGATTAGAAAAGGCACGCGATGAGCTTGGCATTTTGTTTGATTACAAAGAGGCTCCTGATGGTAATTACGAGGAAAAGCTGAATGAGCTTGTAGCAGAAAAATATGATATCATCATTGGTCTCGGTTTCTCTGTACAAGAAGCACTAGAAAAAACAGCGAAGCAATATCCAGACCAGCAATTTATACTGATTGACGGACAATCTGATATTAACAACATCATTTCGATTACCTTTAAAGAGCAAGAAGGTAGCTTTTTAGTTGGCATGATTGCCGCTATGACAAGCAAAACAGGAAAAATTGGCTTTATTGGTGGTGCAGATGCTCCCGTTATCCATCACTTTGAAAATGGTTTTATCGAAGGAGCTCGTTATGTACAGCCATCGATTGAAATTATGAGTGACTATGCTGGTACCTTTGACGATACCCAGGCGGGTGCAGCAATAGCAGAAAGATATATCAAAAATAACGTTGATTTTATTTACCATGCAGCAGGCTTTACTGGCTTCGGAGCGATTAAAAAGGCCGAGGAAATGGGTATTTATGCAGCCGGTGTTGATATCGATCAATTTTTTGTTGCCGAAAAAACAGTTGTCACATCCATGCTGAAAAAAGTTGACCTGGCTGTCTATCAACTTGCTAAAGCATTAGTAGAAGATGGGAAAATTACTGAAAAATCGTTTGCATTAGGTTTAGCGGATCAAGGCGTGGGACTAGCAGATATTCGTGTAATACAACTAGCAGCTGAGCAACAAACTGCCATCGAAAAAGCCCAAGAAGCCATTATTTCAGGAACGATAAAAGTTACTGCAGAAAAGGGGAATGGCCAGTGACACTACGTAAGAAATTATTTATGAACACACTGATTCCAATCGTACTGGCTATGGCGATGATTGGCTTTATTATCATACAAACATTCACGATCCAAACCACAGCACAGGATGATACGAAACTTTTACTTGCAGTGAAAGAACTAGAGCAAAGTTTAGTTGTTGCCAGTCAATCTTTAAACAATTTTACCTACTTAGATAGTGAAGCCAATAAAAACGAAGCGCTCGCTATTTTACAAGAAACAAAAAGTAATTTAGGGGCATTAGCCTCTCTAACGAGAATACCTGAGCATCAGACAATCGTCGAAAAAATAGCTAGTAAATTTGAAAATCTAGAAAAAGCGACTGAAAGCGGGTTTCAAGAAAACAATCGCTCTGAAATTAAAAAGCAGTCCATCAGAATTAAAGGCATTTTAAACGACATGTATTTGCTCAAAAAAGAAACGAACGAATGGTATCAAGAAATGATACAAGTAACGAAGCAAAAAATAGGTTTCATTACAACCTCTACCATCATAGGTAGTGTGCTATTAATTATTGCTACGATACTTTATTCCTATGTAGCTGCGAAAAGAATTACCAAACCAATTAATCAGATTGTAGATTGCGCACAAGCCGCAGCAACAGGAAACCTAACCATTGATACCTCTACCCTTTCCTATCAAGCAAACAGTCGATATGAGATTGATCAATTAACAAAAAGCTTTTCAGAGATGATGAATAATTTAAAAAGTACCGTACAATCCATCGATTATATTGGAAAGGACGTTAATTTGTTTACACAAGAAGTGACGAGCCATATGAATACTATTCATGAAAGTAGCAATCAAGTCGCTACTTCTACTGACGAATTAGCAAAAGGCAGCTATACGATGTCTGAAGACATTCAATCAGTGGCACTCCAAATGAATAATATGGCAGATCAATTTAAGGATGTAATGCGGACAAGTGAGCAATCGGCTGACACTGGTAAACAGGCTCTGGAGGCTGTTCAAAATGGTCAGTATTCATTGGAAAAACAATCGGCCATTGCGCAGGATATTTCAACCACATCACTTGATATTAAAGAGGCTGTTACCCAATTCTCTCAATTTACTTCAGAGATTGAAGGAGCAGCCAATGCTGTCCACACAATTGCCAGCCAAACCAATTTATTAGCCTTAAACGCTGCCATCGAGGCTGCACGAGCGGGAGAAGCAGGTAAAGGGTTTGCCATTGTTGCCGAGGAGGTTAAAAAGCTCTCTTCAGAAACGGAGAATGCAACGAATTTAATCACTTCTATGGTTACGCATATTCAAGATGGCATTACGCACATCCTTACTACGGCTGAACGAGGTTATCAGCTATCAAATGAGCAATCACAATCCATGGTTGAAACGGAACAATCATTTGCCGTTATTACCATGCATATAACAGCTATCCATCGCGATTTACAAAACCTCACAAAAGAAATGGTGCAAACCAATGAAATGAGCCAGCAAGTAAATAGTACCATTGAAAATATTTCTGCTATTACGGAAGAAACGGCTGCCGGTACAGAAGAAATATCTGCATCAACCCAAGAACAGCTACTATCCTTCCAAAAAATTAGTGCTAAAATCGACGAACTTCAAGCTATGACTGATACATTGATGAATGAGCTCAAAAAATTCACCCTATAGCGACTCGGTTCATTACCCCAAGAAATCCAGTGAAATGATTCACTGGATTTCTTCTTAGTGTTGAAAACAAAACAGTCTATTGAAAGGTAGAAATGGATTTCTGTTGCAGGTTACTTGCTTTCCTTTGGGCGAGCGCCGAGCCGCTTCCTCCGCACCGCTCCGTTTAGTGGCTCGCCTGTCTCGCTATCCCACGGGAGTCAAGTAGCCCTCCACTCCACCCCACAAAAGTTTAGCAAAGGTTTTCAAATAAAGTGAAGGTGTTCATTACTCTTTATGAAGAGGTGTTGTCACGCATCACTTCTCCCACATTGAAAATAAGAGTTTATCCCCTCTAAGGATACAGATAATGGGCTATTTAATCGCTATGCTGCTATGAAAAAAGTAAAGACACTTTGCAGCATGGTTGATTGGAGTGGAGCCAGCGTCACTCCTTGGGGATTTAGCGTCACAGAGGAGACCCTGGAGCGAACGAAAGTGAGTGAAGCGGCTCCTCGGACGCCCCCTGGAAAGGACGCTGGCGGAACGGAAATCAACCTCTCACTTTGCAAAGTTGCTTTTTCTGCCGTTGACATCATCTTTTTGCAACAACATGAAGAAATCCAGTGAAATGATTCACTGGATTTCTTCTTTCATTATAAAGTTAAGCCACCATCAACTAACACGATGGAGCCTGTCATATAGCTTGCTTTGTCCGATGCTAGGAACACAACCATTTCTGCTAATTCTTCTGGTTTCGCATAGCGGCCCATTCTCATGTTTGGAATTTCCTCTGGCACATAGCCACCTGTTTCAAACATGGCAGTTACACTGTTTGTTAATGCCGTTTCTACTCCACCTGGACAAATACCATTGATACGGATACCTTTTTTTACATACTCCAAAGAAGCAGATTTTGTTAAACCAACTACTGCATGCTTACTTGCAGAATAGACAGCCATACTGTGCTCACTGCGAACACCCGCTGTAGAAGCTGTATTAATAATAGAGCCGCTTCCTTGTCCTTCCATTACTTTTAAAACATGTTTTAAGCCAAGGAATACACCCTTCACATTGATCGACATAATGCGCTCATATTCTGCATCTTCAATCTCTGTTAATGGAGAGATTTTTTGAATAACTCCAGCATTATTGAAAAATACATCAATGCGTCCATACGTATCAACAGCCGTATTGACATATTTCTGAACGTCTTCACTTTTTGAAACGTCAGCCTGAACGAAGATACCTTCTCCACCTTGCTCTTTAATCAAGCTTACTGTTTCTTCCCCTGTTTCTTTGTTGAAATCCACAACTACCACTTTTGCACCATTGCTAGCAAGTTTCAAACTGCTGGCTCTTCCAATACCGCTTCCTGCGCCCGTTACAACTGCAATTTTATTCAAAAGATCCATCTTCTATTCCTCCCTAACATTTTGAAGTCACTGTCTATTTTATTGCTACTTCCCCTTCATTTATTGTATTATTCTACACAAAATAGTACTTTCTCAATGTCTATACAATAAAAATTGTAACGGCTTTTATTTTGATCGCATCATTACGAACTGGAGTGTAGGAACATGAAAATTACCACGATCGACCTTCAATACATAAGTCAATTAATATACGAAACACATCATCTTCCAGTCACTTATATTAATTCGTTAGGAGAAATAATTTTTGACTATTCAACAACCAATAATCCATCTTACATTTCTTTAAAGGAACAATTGAAAACATTTCCTTATCATAAGGATACAAATGATTATCCGATTTTTTTCTCTTATGCTGAATTTAATTTCTTCTATATCAACGTGCAGTTAGAGGATCAATATTTAGGGGCGATTGTAGTTGGTCCTTCTCTTTCTCCAGAAGTGGGAGACATAAAGACGAATGTTAATCAGGAGCTAATTCCTATTCTTCATTATCAGCAGTGTTTGGCCATTAGTTTGTTTGTTTATTACTCCATCTATCAAAAGAAATTAAATAAAACTGCTGTCATTTATCACAACCAAGCATTAAGACCTCTAATTCGTCATGAGGAAAATACTGCGCTTGAGCTCTCATACGCTAGAAGAAATGATATTATTCATACAAATCTTTATTATGAAAAAATATTGTTAGACAATGTGAAAAATGGACGTATGGAGAAATTAAATGAAGTTTTGAATTATTCCATTGTCGAGCAAGCAGAACTGGGAATACTTTCAAAACGCAATAATTTAAGAAGTGTTCAATATTTGATGATTACAGGAATTGCCCTAATTTGCCGTGCAGCGATTGAGGGTGGTTTAAATGAAGAAACAGCCTTTACATTAAATGATTTTTACATTCAAAAGCTAGAGGATCAAACCAGTTTAATCGATATTCTTTCGTTAATGGAGGAAGCTATTTACGACTTTACAAGCCGTGTATCGCAAGCTAATACAAGGAAATATTCAGCACCCATTACTACCTGTATCCATTTTATTGAAAATCAATTATATGGAGATCTAACACTCGACCAACTTTCAGCTATTTGCCACCTAAGCCCCAACTATCTTTCCTCCATATTTAAAAAGGAAGTAGGGATTTCCTTTAGTGAATATATTCAGCAGCAAAGGATTGATGAGGCGAAAAAACTCTTAACATTTACCAACTATCCAATTCTAGACATCGGTTCATTACTTAATTTCACAGATCAAAGCTATTTCATTAAAGTTTTCAAAAAATTTACGGGTATCACCCCTAAACAATATAGAACTAAGTATTCTCCTAAATAATTCGATAGAGAGGGAAAGTAAAAAGATGCTAGGAACCAATTTTTACTTTCTCTTTCCTTTTTTCAAGTAATAACAATATCATCTATGTCATATCTTACATTAAAACGTAACCATTACACTTTAAGGAGGTCTATGTGGAACGTCTCCATTTTTCTAAATATGTATTGAATTTTTGGTTCCTCTTCATTTTATTCATAGGCATGCTACCACTACTGTTATTCAACGTCTCAGCACTAAACGACCTTAGTTCCTCTCTACTCAATTTAAATACGATATTTTTAAGTATTTTAATTGAAGCATTACCATTTGTCTTAATTGGAATACTGATTGCTGGCTTTATTCAGATATTTATAACAGAGGAACATATCCAAAGGTGGATTCCTCGAAACCCTGTGATGGCCGTTATCATGAGTTGTCTTGTAGGTGCATTATTTCCAGCCTGTGAATGTGGAATTGTTCCGATTGTTAGAAGATTAATTGCCAAAGGCGTACCTATACATGCAGCTATAGGCTTTATGTTAACTGGTCCACTTATTAATCCCGTTGTTATTCTTTCTACCTATATGGCATTTGGCAATGATTTAAGAATAGCGAGCCTTCGAATGCTCGTTGGCTTTGTCATCGCCATTGTCGTAGCATTACTCATCAGCTTATTTTTTAAAGGCTCACAATTTAAGAGCTCTTTACAGCCCTACTCATTGACAACCACTAGTCAACAAACATCTTTCGTCACAAAACTATTAAATATGGTCAAGCATGCCATCGATGAATTTTTTGATATGGGCAAATACTTAATTATCGGGGCATTTTTAGCTGCCTTTGTACAAACCTATGTATCAACCAAAACACTCTTAGCAATTGGAGACGGTGAATCCTCCTCCATTCTAGTTATGATGAGCTTAGCCTTCATTCTGTCACTTTGCTCTGAGGCAGATGCCTTTATTGGCGCATCCTTTAGTGCTATTTTCTCCACTCCATCCATTCTGGCCTTTCTTATTTTTGGCCCTATGATCGATTTGAAAAATACCATTATGTTGATAAGCGTATTTCGCTTGAAATTTGTATTTTGGTTAATCGCCTTAGTGGCTACAGTTGTCTACATTAGTATATGGATGCTTTCAGCGTATCTCTAAGGGGGAAAACCATGAAATTTCATGTTCAACAAGCGCTAAGAGCCTTAATGTTACTTGCCTTTTCGGCTATGATAGCCAACCTGCATTGGACCGGAGAACTAACAAAATTCATCAACCCTAAATATGAAAGCCTGAGTAAAACAGCCGCCATCTTATTTTTTATACTATTTCTTGTTCAATTGACTAGAGTTATATCTTTTTCAAAGGCTCCCCACTCATGTGATCCTACTGGACAAGCTTGCTGTTCCCATCACGACCATGGTCACTCAGCCTTTACACGAAAAAAAATGATTGCCTACCTCATTATCATGACACCGATAATGACAGGCTTTTTCGTGCCAGCTAAAATTTTAGATGCTGCCATCGCTGATAAAAAAGGTGGTGCCTTTATTCTCACCCAGCAAAGGCAATCATCTAAAATAGAGGATTATCTCACTTCAAATGAAACGATTGATGAAAACATTTATGATGAGCATGATGCTGATCCGCGACTGATGGAAGAAAAACAGGAAATGACAAAAAAGCAATATGACCAATTAAAGCAACAGTTATCCCAACAATCGATGCTGAAAATGACCGATGAGGACTATACGATCTATTACGAGGAAATTAATCAAAATTTAGAAAACTATTTGGGGAAGAAAATACAGTTGAAGGGCTTTGTTTTAAAAGAAGAAAGCTTTACAGAAAGGCAACTAGTTATTTCAAGATTTCTTATTACGCATTGTGTCGCCGATGCCAGTATCGTCGGCTTTCTGACAGAGTTTCCAGACGCTCCAACACTCACAGAAGATACATGGATTGAAGTGGTCGGTACAATTAGTCAAACAACATATGAGGGTGCAAGCTTACCTGTTATCCATATTGATGATTGGGTAACAATCGAACAACCCGAATCACCTTATCTTTATCCGATTAATATTCGAATGAGTTTCTAGCAATAAAAGGGCAAAGCTTATGACTTGCCCTTTTTCAGCTATTAATTGGAGATCGCACATCTAAGCCTAAATGGGAACGTAATGTGCTACCTTCATATTCAGCTCGGAATAACTCCCGCTCTACTAACATGGGAATAACGTCGCTAAAGAATAAATCTAAAGATTTCACAGGGCCACCTGGTACAGCAATAAAGCCATCCAATGCGCCCTCCTCATAAAAAGTAACGATTTGATCGACAATATCCTGTGGTGTGCCGATTGCTACAAGATGGGCTGAGCCAATTACCTCGGGGCGTGCTAACAATACCTCAACAGTTGGTTCATTTTCTATAATATAACGACGCACCAAATCTGCATGTGTTTTACTACGTACTTTTTGATCTTTTGGTGGCAACATATCAACGGTCACCTGATCTTCAATTGACAAATGACGAACATCCATACCAATCACAGATTCTAAAGCACTGTAGCGTCGTTCAAGCGTTAAATGTGCATGCGCTTGTCGGTGCATTTCGAGTGCTTCTTCATATGTATCACCTATAAAGAAATACAGCCCAGGTAATAAGCGAATATCGTCAGCAGAACGACCTACTTCAATGGCACGTTGACGCAAATCATTACGCATCTCAATGCCCACCTCCATAGCTGGTGTAGCTGCGAAAATGGCATTGGAAACAGTAGCTGCAAATTGACGCCCAACATCCGACGCGCCTGCTTGGAAGAGCGGAATCTCTCCTGCTGGATGCATTGGGAGATTTAGGGGGCCTTTAATATGGAAAAACTCGCCCTCATGTTCAATAGGGTTGACAAGCTCTTTTATTTTTTCTATATTCCCATCCGTTTCTAATGTTTCGTAGGGTTGACTATGCCATAGCTGCTTGACCACCTCTGTACATTCTGTAGCTTTAGCATAACGCTCTTCTGAAGAAGGCATAGACTCATTGCTGAAATTATGGGCACCATCTATGGAGGTCACGATATTCCATCCAACTCGCCCATCACTAATCCAATTCAAGGATTGCAATTGACGGGCAATCAGATAAGGTGGCGTAAATGATGTGGAGATCGTTGTCACTAAGCCAATCTGTTTGGTTTCTCTTGCCACCATCGCCATTAAAAAGCTAGGATCTAAGCCAACCGTTCCTTTCATTTTAGCCATTAATTCTGGATGAGCTATTAAATAATCAGCCTTAAATACAAAATCCAATTTTGCTGCCTCAGCACGCTGCGCAAATGCAATATGTTCATCTATCAACGCACCTTGCTTGCCATGATTACCGTGAACAGCTAAATGCATCCCAATAATAAGATGTCTTTTCATTGTTACTCCCCTTTCAATAATTGAAAATGATTATCATTTTCATAATAAACATTCATTTCAAAGATTGCAAAGAAATACTTTTATGTTTTAGAACGCCTTCACCTATAAAAATAGGTGCTCCGTTTTAATGAGCACCTAAACTAATATTTACTATACAGTTAAATAAAGGTATCATTAAGATGATTTCAAAATATTTAAAGCGGAGGGACCATGAGAAAATTTGCCTCTTTATTAACAGTGACTCTTTTTATATTTCCACTTGGTGGAGCATCTTATATAGCTAATCATACACACAGTTCATCTCGTCTGCCGACTCTAACTGCTACTGCTGAAGAACCTCTTTCTACCATCATAGCTGAACAAAGTGATGAAATGGGTGACGGTTCGCCCATTCTTCTTTCAACATCTACTACCTTTCTAACAGGTCAGGGTTCAATGAGCTTTAATTATCAAGCAACTAGTAATGGCACTGATGCAATTCGAATTTATGTGAAAAATAACAGCACACAATCTATTAGGTTTATATTAACTGCACCTAATGGAACGGCTTGGATAGAAGGAGAGATCATTAAGCCTGGGCAATCATTTACGACAAATTACAAGGTGGATGCGAGCCTAGCAGGTGAATGGTTCATGAAATTTGATAATAGTGATGGTTCTTCAATTTCAGTAGATATAGACACAAGCTACGAAATTTGAAATAGGAGCTGACCCCTTTAGATTTCCATTTACGACTTAAATAGGCGATGCAAAAATTTGTTTTTCTATTGGGTCCCAAAGGACAATTCCTACATCCCCATTGTGGTCGATTACTCGAACTGTGATGGGAATATAATCAAATAAAATTGTATTTAACTTGGTACTAGTTAACTGTAGCAAGCCAATTAATTCTACATCATTTATCAGAGGAATATGTAAATCCATGTTAATATCGGTTAATTTGCCATCCTCATAACGCAGTTTCCCTATAATTTTAGGGTTTAAATGTTTAAATCCAGCTTGAATATCCTCTTTAAAAATTAATATTTTATTATACATATTTTGGTCTAAACTATATAAGGCATCTGAAGGGAATGTATAATACTTTTTATTAACCTCAGACCATTTTGAGATGGTATCTGTATCTTTTGAAATAAAGGTTTCAGCTAAAAATATGCCTGGTATAATATCGTTTATATTAGATTCTTGATATAAAGTTAAATAAATAGGAACTCTCGGATACTTTTCATTTTTTCTTATATCCGCAACAATCTTTTTAGCTACTTCTTTACCGTATTTTTCAACATCATTGATTTCATCATCATTTTGGTCTACTTTCACTTGGCCCGTGTAAATTAAGCCATCTTCATCGGAAACTCGTATGTCATAAAATTCATTTAATGAGATCGCGATCGATATGCCCTCAACTTTGTTATTCTCTTTATTAATAAAGTTTTGTTCTAATACATGAGAGAGAATCAAAGGATACTTTTTTTCATCCTCCAGTACATTGCCACTTCTCTTTTCAATAGCTGGGTTTAAACCAATACCTTCATCTTTTTTTCTGCTTAACCATTGGGTGATCGTATTTTCATCCAAATACTGACCTTCCTGCATATAAAACTTGTCTGTTGAAAAATGACTCACTGACAAATCCATGAGTCCTCTCTCTATTTCATTGATATTTAGAGCATTGTTCATTTTTTTGACGATTAAACCTCTAGCAATATTTACTTTTGCAGGCTGTTGAATTTCATAAACTTCCTTTTTTTGAACCGATGAAATATACATTTTCTCATTAGCAGTAACACTCTCACCCTCACTGCTACAAGAAGCTAACATCATTATGGGTGCGATTAAAAATAACATACGCCTTCTTTTTTTCATTACAATTTCTCCTTGAATACTATGTATCATGTGATAACTTCCCTAATTTAACCATAACAAATTTACCAAAATAAAACATTATATATTTACAAATCTCCCCATTTACCTACCAGATGATCAAAAAAGACCTATGTTCGCTTTTCTCGAACATAGGTCTTTCTGCTTTAAAGTTTTTTCACCTGATTAGGAGGGAGTTTTCCCCTATTTAAGCGGGGCTTACCTTTTTATGAGCGGGTTCCCTCCATCTTGGAGCGACTCTCACACTTTTAGGAGCGGGGTTCCCACATCTTGGAGCGACTCTCTCCTCTTTATGAGCGGGGTTCCACATCTTGGAGCGACTCTCTCCTCTTTATGAGCGGGTTCCCACATCTTGGAGCGGCTCTCTCCTCTTTAAGAGCGGGGTTCCCACATCTTGGAGCGACTCTCTCCTCTTTATGAGCGGGGTTCCACTACCTTGGAGCGACTCTCTCCTCTTTAAGAGCGGGTTCCCTCTACTTTGGAGCGGCTCTCTCCTCTTTAAGAGCGGATTCCCACTACTTTGGAGCGGCTCTCTCCTCTTTAAGAGCGGGTTCCCCACATCTTGGAGCGGCTCTCACTCATTTAGGAGCGCAACCTCCTTATATTGGACCAGTTCCAACACCTTCAGGAGCAACTTCTCACTTTCCAACATTGAGCAAATACTATTTGGCATTTTTATCAGGCTGGTGAATACCAAATACATTGCCTTCCGTATCAATATAATAGCCTTGCCATGCCATCCCTGGTAAAGCATACTTGGGCATGGCTACTTTGCCACCGTTTTCAAGAATTTTTGCTTCTGTTACATCATAACTTTCGACACCCATTGTACAAGCAAAGCCATTCAGCGCTTGGTTTGTTTCTGGTGGAGGACCTTGGCGTTGCATTAAAGCACCGTTAATGCCAAGTTCATCATCTTCACCTGTCACGGCACCGAAGTAAGGCATGCCTGCATAGTCACTCCAGTCCTGAAATGACCAGCCAAATACTTTCCCATAAAAATCCTTTGCCCGATCCATGTCACTTACATGAATTTCAAAATGAACTAATCTCCCCATAGTATCCTCCTTAAGGATGATGTATTTGAACATATTTACTATATATCATTTTTCTGAAGATTGAAATTAATACATTATCTATCAATTAAATTAACCTATATTTCTCGATGCTCAAGCTGAAAATGCTATAATATATGAAAATTTGAATTGATAAGAAGGTACGTTTATATGGAGATACGACAGCTTGAATATTTTTTTGTTCTATGTAGTGAGCTTCATTTTACAAAGGCTGCCGAAAAATTAAATATTTCACAGCCGACACTCAGCCATCAAATAAAGGTTTTAGAAAATGAGCTTGGCTTACCTCTATTCGATCGTCTAGGGAAAAAAATCGCCATTACAGATGCTGGTAAAATTTTATATGAACAGTGTACATATATTTTTAGGGCCATGGATAATACCAAAAATCAGATGACTGAACTAAAAGAAATAAAAGCAGGGAAATTAGTGATTGGTACTTTGCCAGGAGAATTAACTGATTTTGTATCAGATTATATGCTGGACTATTATCAGGATTATCCAAACATACAGGTTTGTATCAATAGCTCAGATGATTTGTTGCAACTATTTAAAAACAATAAAATAGATTTTGCCATTTCCTACAAACAAGACAATATCGATTATGAGGAGGAGCAGCTTCAAATCGTTCCATTGTTTACGGAGGAACTAAAGGTCGTTATTCATAAAGAGCACCCTTTAGCAGAATTGGATACCATCCCATTGCAAGAGGTGTTAGCACATCCATTGATTTTATTTCCAACAATACATCAGTGTAGAAAGGTAATTGAGGGAGCGGCTCGTAAAGAAAAACTTCACATTACACCAAAATTAGAAACAGCTAGCATCCAAGCGATCTTTAAATTAGTAGAACAAAATGTGGGAGCAACGATTATTTCGAAAACACTTTGTAACTTGCATAAATCGGATACTATTTGTGAGCGTTCGATATGCAATCCACCCCTAACACGTGAAATCGTCCTGCTCTATCGAAAAGATAAATTTATTAATTTTGCGGCTAAAGCTTTCATTCGTCTACTAGTAGAGCAACTTGATCTTGCACAACTTTCACTTTCAGATAAAAGTCGACAACTCATTCGTTCATTAGTCACGTCTCAATAAAAAATGGACTAAACCCAGCACTCGTCGTGTCTGCGTGTAGTCCATTTATTTTTTAGCTAAATAGGTATCTTATTTTTTCATTGTCTTGGCTTTGGCAAGATGCACATGCCAAGATAATGCTTCTTCTAAAATATGTGGCGTATGGTGATTACCTGTTTTCTCCACCGCAGCCTGATAATATGCCCACAATTGCTGACGATAATCAGGATGTGCACAATGATCAATTATTCGTGGTACTCTCTCTTTCGGTGCTAGCCCACGTAAATCAGCTACACCAAACTCTGTGACAATAACGTCCACATCATGCTCTGTATGATCCACATGGGATACCATAGGAACAATACTGGAAATACTGCCTCCCTTCGCATAGGATTTTGTAACAAAGATTCCCAATCGTGCATTGCGCGCAAAATCGCCAGAACCACCAATACCATTCATCATTTTTGTACCTGAAACATGTGTAGAATTTACATTTCCATAAATATCTACTTCAAGAGCTGTATTGACGGAAATGAGCCCTAAACGACGAATAATCTCAGGGTGATTCGATATTTCTTGAGGGCGTAATAGTAAACGATCTGCATATTTTTCTAGCTGACTATACACCTGTTTGCCTCGTTCTTGTGATAGCGTAATGGACGTACCTGAAGCAGATTTTACTTTCCCTGCATCTATTAATTCAAATACAGCGTCTTGCAACACCTCCGAATAGATTTCCAAATCCTCAAATTCAGATTCTAAAAACCCATTTAACACTGCATTGGCTACTGATCCAACACCCGATTGTAGTGGCGCTAATGTCTTCGTTAATCGTCCAGCCTTCATCTCCTCTCTTAAAAAATTGAGTAAATGGTCTGCCATTTTTGCGGTTTCCTCATCTGGTTGTACAATCGTTGAAGGCGCATCAGCAATTTCAGAAAGCACGATGCCACGAACTTTCGTTATATCTAATGGGATACCAACTGTTCCAATTCGCTCCCCCGCGCTAGTTAAAGGAATAGGATCTCTACTTCCCTGTACATCAGGAATATAAATATCGTGAATGCCCTCTAAAGAAGCAGGATGTGAAACATTGAGCTCAATAATTATCGCTTTCGCCATTTGCACAATAATTGGCGAATTCCCTACAGAGGTTGTAGGTATCAGCAAACCATCTTCTGTGATAGCAGTTGCTTCAATGATGGCGAAATCAATTGGGCCCACAATGCCTTGACGCATTAACTCAGCATTATGTGAAACATGTGCATCTTTATATAAAACTTCTCCGTTATTAATCATTCGGCGAATCGCTGGATCACCTTGATAAGGGGCTCTCTTCCGAATAATCCCCGCTTCAGCCATCTGCTGATCCACCTCTGGACCAAGTGAAGCACCTGTATAAACATCCACCTGAAACTTTTCCACCTTCGCCTTTTCAACAAGCGCTAAAGGTACAACTTTTGCATCTCCCGCCCTCGTAAAGCCACTCATACCTAATATCATACCGTCCTTTATCCAAGAAGCAGCCTCTTGCGCTGAAACAATTTTATTTTGCAAAGCAGTATGACGAATTTTTTTATGTGCCAATTTCAACATGTAAGATATTCCCTTATCCCATTTTAATTTTTATTCAGACCAAGGTGAATGCAAGACACAGTCACAAAAATTTTTAGGTTTGTAGTTTGGAATAAATAATGCACACACATCTGATTTTATATTGCCAAATGTTGTTTCAGGTTTATGCTTAAACCCTTCAAAAAATGCTGGCAATATCTTTTGTTTAAATTGGTCGCGTGGAAAAGCATTGAGAACGGCATTTCGTTCATCAGCCGTTAAATTCTCATAACCATCGCCCATTACATCAAGACCTACGCCTGCATATAACAAGCCAACTTCATGTTCTTTATGCTCAGCAATACCAATTGTCGTATGAAGTGCAATCGCATCCCATACTAGTTGAATTGACTGTTCATCAATATGATGCAATGCTAAAAACTGACGTGCTGCATTAGCGCCATCCACCTCAAAGCGCTTATCTACACTACTAAACTTCTTTGTTAAGCCTAAATCATGAAATAAAGCACTAACGTATAAAAGTTCCGCATCAAATGATTTCTTAGCTTTCTTCCCTTGTATTGCGCCAAATAAATAAACCCGATTGGAATGATTCCACAGTAAATCAGAACCATGTTCCTTTAAAATTTCCTGTGCTTCTAAGGCTAAGCGACTGTCAGGTATCTTGATTCCTACAATATTTGTCATCCATTCTTTCCCTCCCCTGTTAAAATACCAATAACTCGATGGTTTATAGAGAATTATATGGAACTTCATATCTATTAATCAATTCTATTATTTCTATAATAATCATAGAATCTATCTATAATGTAACTATCACTTGCCTTCTTCTCAATCAGAAAACAAAAAAATGTATGATTAGAAAATGAAATATCCTCCAATCACACACTATGAAGGCCTAGCAGATTTATAATGATCTTCACTTTATAATTGACTATATACCGAAATGGCATCTGTGATATTATATTGCTCCGTTCTAGGATTGCCGTCAGCTCCTACTGTCACGAACACATATTCTTGTCCATTTATAAGAGCTAAGCTTGCTAAACATAAGCCTGCATCTTCTGTATAGCCAGTTTTCCCACCTAAAATTTCTCCTCCTGGCAATGCACTTGACGTCATATGTTGAAACATGCGACTTGTAAAAGTAATGCCTTCTGGATGAAGGTTTGTGGACTGAATAGAGTATCTTTCTGCTGTATAAACATTGCGAAACTCATCGTTTGTTAAGGCATATTGTAAAAGTAAAGACATATCCTTTACGGTTGTATAATGATCTGGATGGTGCAGTCCAGTTGTATTCACAAAATGAGTATTTTTCATTCCTAACTGCTGCGCCTTTTCGTTCATCAGACTCACAAACTTTTGTTCTGAACCAGCAACATATTCAGCTAAACCCATTGACGCCTCTGCACCTGATGGCAGCATGGAGCCATACAATAAATCCTCTAATGTCAGCTTTTCATTTGGGAGAAAGCCCGCTACGGAAGCATTTTCCTCTAATAAATCCTGAAAGATATGCTTAGGTAAAATGATTTCTTCTTGTAAATTGGAGATCTGCTCAATCGAGACTAGAACCGTCATCATTTTGGTCAAAGAGGCAGGATAAATCCTTTCCTCACTATTTTTATCTAAGAGAATTTGATTTTCATCCAAATTCACTAAAATTGCATTCGAGCTGTATAAATTAAAATCGAGCATATGCGGGCTGGCTGTTTGAACTACTTTCGGTGAATGATCTATTTCCTGACGTAAAGTCATTGGCGATTCTTTCAATAGTAAATAAACAACTATCATCATGAATAAGAACAATAAACTCCATATCCCTTTTCTTTTGAACATAAAAACAACTCCTTCTCTTTATGCTTTTATTCAACCATAAAAAAAGGAGCTTATTTTTAATTTACTATTAGTGAATTCTTAAGGTTTCTTAAGAATTGATTGGAATCATCACAGTGAATACGGTTGTATCATTACTAGAAGTTGCGGTAATCGTCCCGCCATGGGCCTGTACAATTTCATTAGAAATGGCTAAACCAAGCCCAGCACCTCCTGTTTGGGTAGACCTTGCACTATCTAAGCGGTAAAACTTCTCAAATATCATCTTTAATTTTTCAGGAGGGATCGTCTTCCCTGTATTCGTAAACGAAATTAATGTCTGATTATTTTCGTTTCGCACACTAATTTCAATTGTACTATTAGGATCACTATAGGCAATTGCATTTTTTAAAATATTATTAAATACCCTCGCTAATTTATTACCGTCTGCATAGACAGTAATATCTTCATCTATTTTGACGATGGCTTGTTGACCCTTTGGTGCCAGCAATGGATAAAACTCGTCAGCCACTTGCATTAACATATGATGTAAAGGAATAAGATCTTTCTCTAAAATGATGGATTGTAAATTAAATCTGGTTATTTCAAAAAATTCATTGATTAATTGTTCCAGTCTATAGGATTTTTCTAATGTAACCGTCACATATTTTTCTTTCTGCTCTACAGGCATATCCCTTGCCTCATCTAAAAGGCTTAAGTAGCCAATAATGGATGTTAAGGGTGTTTTAATATCATGCGCTAAATAGACAACTAAATCATTCTTTCGTTGCTCAGCTTCTTGCGCATCCCTTGTACGCTTTTCTAATTTATATTTCACATTATTTAATTTTTTCTCCAAAAAATCGAGTTCAGCTGGGAGCTCAATTTCCTTCCCTGACTCATCTGCAAGCATGGTGATACTTGAACTAATTTGATGAAAATAACGGGTAAAACGAGACAAGGCGATATAAAAAATAATCAACAATAATAGAATAAATCCTATCGCAAGCCAAAGCGGTTTATTTTGTCTAAATAACACATTATAGGCACTACTTGCAGCATAATAATCAAGTTGCAAGACATTTTCACAAAAGGCAATAAAAGCATCTGCAAAGGGAGCTTGCAAGACCCCATCAATAAATGCAAAATTAATAAAAAAGCCTATGATGATAGCGATGACAAGTATAGAAATAATTTGTACAACCATTTTCCTTTTCAGTTTGCCAAACTCATTTTTCAATGGTATACCCCACTCCCCAAACCGTTTTAATATATTTTGGGTTCTCCGCAGAATCCTTCATTTTTCCCCGTAAATGTCGAATATGAACCATTACCGTGTTATTGCTACTAAAGTACTTTTCCCCCCAGATTTCTTGGAATAGTAGCTCTGAACTAATAACTGTCCCTCGATTTGCACATAAATACCAAAGAATAGCGAATTCCGTAGGTGTAAGGGATATAGGCCTTTCATTTAAAAAGACTTGCCGTGTGTTTTTGTTAATCACCAGGCCAGCAAAATCAATGATATCTTCATGTTGCTTCGAGCCTTGGTTGTACAAGGTAAATCTTCGTAGTTGCGCCTTTACACGAGCAACCAATTCCAATGGACGAAATGGCTTTGTTATATAATCATCTGCTCCTAAAGAAAACCCATTTATTTTATCAATTTCTTCTTCCTTTGCCGTAAGCATAATCACTGGAAAATTCAATGTTTCTCGGATTTTTCGTAAAATGGTAAAGCCATCTATATCTGGCATCATAATATCTAGAACAGCTAAATCCACATTTTCTTGCTCGATACATGCCAAAGCCTCTTGAGCTGTATAATATTTAAATACATGATAGTTTTCATTTTTTAAGTAAAGTTCGATTAAATCTGCAATTTCCTTTTCATCGTCAACAACTAAAATATTCAACTGTCTTGCCCTCTCTTTCTCCTCACATGTTTTCCAATGATTTTTCACAGGCATTATAGCACTTACATATGGCTATATCTATTAATAAGGTAGTACCTTTGAAAGCTAATGAAAAAAGTAGAGATGGAAAACATCTTTCCAACTCTACTTTTGATAGTTTATGTTGATTAAACGATGGGATAATAAACCATATTGAACGGTACACTGATACGTTCCTTCTTTTAAAAAAGCAAAATCCTCAGCATCCGCCTCTATAGTAAGGTCATCTATTATAACTTGATAAAATGTATCTGTGCTAAACCTACCACCCACGCTATCAATCCTTACAATTGTACATAATCCATTGACAGATGGGTTTTGCCCATTTTTAATAATGTCTACTAGTCCCGTTATACCAATAAATAAGCACAACAAGGTGAAAAAACTAAAAGTCATAACCACTAATAGAAAATCTTTGTGTGTTTTTTTCTTCTTAATAAAAACGATTATTATACTTAGAGATGCAATAGTACCAATTATTGAAAAAAGTGTTATACGAAATAGTTCATTCATGTGATTTACCTCAGGATACTTTCATATTTACCAAATCTTGAAACGTTTTTCTTGCTCTTTCAAAAATCTTTTCCATCCTTGATACAAATTCGATAAATCAACTGGAATAGGTTCTTCAGCTATCTCAAAATACAACGGATCTGTAGTATCTTGTTTAAATATGAAATCAAAAATAGTCATATTACTATTGAAGTCATCCCAAATCACCATCATTTGTTGAAAAGCATTATCCAATGGAGGTTGTTCTTCGCCTTCTAGTATCCTGTGTTCCTCCTGATGTTCGTATAACCAGCTAAGTACAAGGTATAGCCACTTTTCTTGAATAAATGTAATACTTTGCATAGGTTCTTGTTCGGCTAAGTTGGATAAATAAGGGACAGCTAAAAATGCCTCATGCTTCAATAAGCTAGCTAGTTCGAATAACGAAGCTGATATTTCTACTTCTTGTGCGATTAATTTCTCCGCTTTTTGAATGGCCGCTTCTGGGTGAATAAAACCACATTGAACGCCAAAGTACAATTCTTCCCATGTTAAATCCGTTTTATCAATTATGAATGTTAAAGGGATAACAATGGAAAGAGAGTTTTCAACTAAATCATCAGTATGGATAGTCAAATAATTCCCCCTTCACTTTTCATGCAAACAAGTTAGCCATACTTGATAGATAAATTACTTTCCATATGTATAAATAATCCGTCATTCAAATTAACACATCCTGAATGTACTTCTTTTTAATAAATTCCTCAATAACTTTTTGTATTTATGTAATAACTTGTGCAATACATAAATAATACAGCACCACCGCATATCAACATTCATAAACATTTTCTATTATAGATAGTCACTCACTAATATGACTGTGCTAAACTAGCTATTTTTCGTAGCACTTTATGGAAATAATTAATGGTGAAGAACTATTACTACATCAAAAATAGGCTTAGGTTAAATCCCAAGCCTTACAGTTGTTCCATAATTAATTTGTTGGAATCATAGTAGATTTTCGATTCATATCCTGTGTGACCTCTCTCCCTGAATAATATTGCATCTGTTCATTTAATTTATGTTCTTTCGCGGTTATACTGGTTGGCTTCACTTTCAGGACAAGTGTCTTGCTACCTAAAGATGATTGATATTTATCGAGATGCTTTTTTGACAAAGGTGTATGATAATAATCTGGTACATATTTATCGAGCATTGCCTGCATAGCAGCAGTAGCTTCGTTTAAATCTGTGACAATTTCCACCAAACCATTTGCGACTACACTCATATAAGCCGTATCAGTCTCAGCAGGAACCGGGTCTACCATTGTTCCATAATTTTCGCTTATTGTCATACATGCATTTTGATTGGTTGTTAGAATATCTATTTTTCTTCCTTCGTTGGCACCATGGAAATAAAAAATTCCGTCTTTATAGACATAATTTAGTGGAATAACATATGGCATATGTTGATCCACTAAACCAAGAAATGCAGTTTGTGCGCCTTCTAAAAATTGCTTAATTTGTTTTTCATCTATACAAGCTCTATTCACCATTCGAATATCTGTTACCATCTTCATTCCCCCTATTCTCTTCTAAGAGGAGTCTACAGTAGGAATGTACTCTAAAAAAGGGACAGTTTGATGAAAGAGAATGGGTACAAGCTAAAAATACTAGTTTATCGGAAGCCCATACTATATTTCTTAGAGACTTTGCAAATTCTCTTGGTGTTATACTTAATCGTTTCTCGCAAATATCATTAAACAAAAGAATGTCATATTTAATTTTTCCTTTATACCTATTTATATGAACTCTTTCTTCTCCAAATTTTCACCTACATCACGATAAAATAGTTTAAGCTGTGCAACAATCATTATGCTAATGACTACAAGTAAAAACCATGAGCTGATTTTACCAAAATGAACAATCGACCAAGATACCTCTTGATTCGGATATGACCATGCCCCAAAGAACGTTGCAATATTTTCAGCAATCCAAATGAAAAAGCCAATCAAAAAGAACGATATAACAATGGGCATTTTATAGACTTTGTTCCGTACTGTAAATTTGACAATTGTACGATAAAACACAATGAATAGAAGTGCCATTAACAGCCATCTAAAATCATAAATAAAATGATGTGTAAAAAAATTCAAGTAGATAACGGCTCCAAGTGGAATAGCTACATAACTTTTTGGCCAACTTACAATTTTCAAATCAAACCTACGCCAGGCTTGGCAAATATAACTTGCCACACTCGCATACATAAATCCACTATATAAAGGCACACCCCCTATTTTTGTCCACGCTTCTTCAGGATATGACCATGAATTGAAATTCACTTTGTATAGTTCGAGCACAAGCCCAATAATGTGAAACAAACAAATGACTTTTATTTCATCCTTTGTTTCTAAACCAAATGTATACATCAAGTACTGCGTCAATAGACAGATAACAAGAATAAAGTCATATCTGCCTACACCAGGTATTTGAATAGCTTTAGAGAGTGCAAGTGTAGCAAATATCACAACAGGAAAAATACAAGATAATGATTGATGATACGTAAAGGCTCCTAAGTCTTTTAAAAAATTCTTCAACATGAATCCACCTCAAATTAACTTGTTTATAATTAATTTCTTCTTGTATGAAGAATAAATGATAAATTATTCTTTTTCAATATTTTTTTATCGAAAAACGATAAATTATTTCTCTTACTATCGGAACTATTCCTTGTAAAATACGTCTTTTGTTGTTCTTTACTAACGAAGAAAAGAGTAGCCACATTAGCGGCTACTCTTTGAACTTAAAGATATATTTTTTGATTTAATTTTAATTGGACTTCTTGTTGGTTTATTTCTAAGTTCGTCACTTTTTTCACTTTTAAATAATAAACGATATAACAACCAATGAAGAATGCTCCACCGCAGTAGAGTGCTAATCGTTGAGCTGGATCAAAAGCCAAGCTTGCCATAACGATACAGTTCGCTAATAAACCTAAAATAGGGATCACTGGATACAATGGTGCTTTGAATTTTAAATCCTCTACTTTTCCTCCTTGACGTATGTAGGAGCGTCTAAATGCAATTTGAGAAGCCGTAATCGCAATCCAACCAATTTGTGCTCCTAAGCCTGCTAGAGATAAAAGCCACACAAATACTGTATTAGCAGCAAATACACTTGACAGTAATGACAAACCAGCTACTGCGAGTGTGATCAGTAATGCATTCATTGGGATGCCTCTTTTATTAACCTTCCCTAAAACGGGGCTTGCCATTTTTTCGACGGAAAGAGAAAACAACATACGTGTTGCGGCATAAAGACCTGAGTTTGCAACGGATAATAAAGCTGTTAGGATAACAAAATTCATAATATCCGCTGCATATGGAATCCCTATGCTATCTAATACAACAACAAATGGACTTTCAACAACCCCTGCTTTATCCATTGGAATCATCGCTGCAAGTACAAATATCGAAAACACAAAGAAGAATAACGTACGCCAAACTGTTTGTTTAATAGATTTAGGGATGGTCTTTTCAGGATTTTCACTCTCCCCAGCAGCAATACCAATTAATTCTGTACCCTGGAATGAAAAATTCACCGTAATCATTGTAATAAGCAGTGCTGTTACGCCATTTGGAAATAGTCCACCCTCATAAAAATGAGACAGGAATGGGGCACTTGTTCCATCTTTCATATCGATTAGCCCAAACATAGCCGCTCCACCAACCGCAAGGAACATAATGATTGCCAAAATTTTAATACTGGAGAAGACAAATTCTGCTTCACCAAATGCTTTTGCTGATAAACCATTCAATACAAAGAGCAGTGCAGCAAATATTAGACACCACATCCATACTGGCGAATCAGGAAACCATCTTTGCATAAGTTGTCCAGCCCCTAAAAACTCAAGAGCAACCGTTACTGCCCAACCTAGCCAATACAGCCATCCAACAGCAAAACCAGTAGCAGGACCGATAAATTTCGTCGTGTACGTTTGGAATGAGCCTGATACTGGCATAGCAACAGATAATTCACCTAAACAGAGCATCGTTAAATACATAACTGCTCCGCCTACTAAGTAAGCTAGGATGGCACCAGTTGGTCCAGCTTGGTTAATCGTGTAGCCTGATCCCAAAAAGAAACCAGTTCCGATACATCCTCCAAGTGAAATCATAAATAAGTGTCTTGCTTTCATACTTCTTTTTAATTCATATTGTTCTGATGCCATAAAAAACTCCTTACATCCATTATCTTGTAAGCACTTTCTTTTTTTCGTGCACGACAGATAACTATTTAAAATTTGAATGATTAATAGGTAAACCATTTAATATATTTGATAAACTGTCAATTTTCTGACAAAATAAAGGCTATTGATGAGCTAAATTGTATTGTAAACTTAATGTAGGGAGAGCTACTTTCTTATATTTGGTTGTGGCGACCTAATTTCTAAGAAAAGTTCTTCCTTTATGAGATAAAAATTGACCTCTCCCCACTGCTTAAAGTAATGTATCGCCGAATAATGAGCTGATTAAAGCTACCGCAGCAATAGCAGTTTTATTGTATTGATCTAATACTGGGTTTGTCTCAACAAATTCTGCCGAAGTGATGATATTTGCTTCTGACAGCATTTCCATCGCCAAATGACTTTCACGGTAGCTAATCCCACCTGCAACGGGCGTGCCTACACCTGGTGCATCGTTTGGATCAAGTCCATCTAAATCTAATGATAAGTGAACACCGTCTGTACGCTCTTTTAAATAGGCAATCGTTTCTGACATCACTGTTGTCATCCCTAAACGATCAATTTCATGCATCGTGTATACTTTAATACCAATTTCCTTAATAAGCTTTTTTTCTCCTGGATCTAAGTCACGAGCACCAATAATAACGACGTTTTCAGGCTTTACTTTTGGAGCATAGCCTCCGATATTCGTCAGTGCCGGATGACCAAGGCCTAAGCTTACAGCTAAAGACATGCCATGGATATTTCCTGAAGGAGATGTTTCACCTGTGTTTAGATCGCCATGTGCATCATACCAAATGACACCTAAATTCTCATAATGCTTCGAAACGCCCGCTAATGTTCCAATAGCAATACTATGATCTCCACCTAATACTAAAGGAAAACGATTTAAAGAAATCTCATGATCCACTTTTTGGCCTAGCTTCTCGTTACTTTCTGTGACAGTTTTTAAATTTTTTAGGTTTGTCTTTCCTTCTGTCTCTTTATCTTCATGTACGATGTCAATCGTTAAATCCCCTTCGTCATAAATCGAATAACCAAGGCCCTCAAGTCGTTCAGTTACTCCTGCATATCTGATAGCACTTGGCCCCATGTCTACGCCTCTTCTTGTTTGACCTAAATCCATGGTCACCCCAATAATTGTCACTTCTTTATTCATGATATTTTCTCCTCTCCAATAATTACTTTCACAGTATAAAGAAAATGGAACATTGACTCAACTCGACATTATTTTAAATTTTTATACAGTTTAAATTATTAAAAACATAGATATATTCTTGTATAAACGATTGCATAAACGCTATTTCAATGCATAACAAAACATTTTTTTCCTTTTTAATATGGATTTTTGTCATAAATTCCTAAACAAAATATTAAAACTGTTCTTTTTTTATAGTTTTTTCCGAAAATTTTGACGGTAATATTATCTATAAATGTAATATAATAATAAAAAACTTCCAAAATCATTCAATTCTCCTTATTTTTTACGGCAAAAAAAGCCCTACTACAATAGTAATAAGACTTTTCAATCCTCTATTTTAATATTCTCACAATACTATTCAAACAGGTTTCTTTATAAAATAGATGTTGCTCTTCTATATCACATGTTAACCATTGAATTAATGAACCATCAATCATTGCCCTCATCATTTTTGCAGAGGTTAAGGAATCAATGTCTGGGCTAAACACCCCTTCACTTTTTCCTAATTCAATAATTTCTAGTCCAATTCCCCAGCAATTCTCATAAAATTTTAAGTTAATTCTTTTGTACGCTTCATTGCTGTTTGCCTGAGCTAAAAAATCTAAATACACTCTGTAAAATTTTTTATTTTCTTGAGGGGATACAAAAACAGCATTTAAGTAGGCTTGAAGCTTGTCTATAGCCGTTTGATGCTTGCCTATTTCTTGTATTTCATAGCTGTAGATTTTGCTCGTAGTGGATTCCAGTAATTCTAATAAGATGTTTTGTTTGCTTGTAAAATAGTAGTGAACTACCCCTTTTGAGACGTTAGCATGATCCGCAATGTCTTGTAGTGTAACGTTATCATAACCTAAATGTGAAACAGCATTAAAGGCTGCTTTCATAATTTGTTTTTTACGTTCTTCCTCTTTCTTTTTCATAGGAGCCTCCGATGACTTGATAGAAGTTATTATACATGAAGAGTCGCTATAATCCAATTTTATATTGACCGGTCAGAATAATTTTGATACTGTTTAATGGAATAAAATTGTAGGGGGACGTTTACGATGACAGTAGATAATTTTAATGCGTTAGTAGTCAATAAAGATGAGGCATTTACAGTGAAAGTGAACGAGTTGACTTTAGAAGATCTACCAAAAGGTGAGGTATTAATTAAAGTTAGTTATTCAGGTATTAATTATAAAGATAGTCTTGCCTCTATCCCAGATGGTAAAATCGTTACGTCTTATCCATTTGTTCCTGGCATTGATTTAGCTGGAACGGTTGTTTCCTCTGAAGATTCTCGCTTTAAAGCAGGTGATGAGGTCATTGCGACTAGCTATGAAATAGGAGTATCTCATTTTGGTGGTTTCAGTGAATATGCCCGTATTCCAGCTCAATGGATTGTACCACTTCCAAAAGGTCTTTCCCTCAAGGAAGCTATGGTGATTGGTACTGCAGGATTTACAGCTGCATTATCTGTTCAAAAGTTAGAGGAAAATGGTATACATCCTGAAAAGGGAAAAATTCTTGTTACAGGGGCAACGGGTGGTGTCGGTAGCTTTGCTGTATCTATCCTCTCAACACTAGGTTATCAAGTTGAAGCGAGCACAGGTAAAGAATCTGAACATGAATATTTACGTTCACTTGGGGCTACTACAATTATAAATCGTGAAGAGGTCTATGATGGAAAGATTAGAGCGTTAGGGAAACAAAAATGGGCTGCTGCTGTCGATTCTGTTGGTGGAGAGCCACTTGCCTCTTTATTAAGCCAAATTCAATATGGAGGGGCTGTTGCAAGTAGTGGTTTAACAGCAGGCACACAGCTTCCTACAAGTGTATTTCCCTTCATTTTAAGAGGTGTGAATTTACTTGGAGTTGATTCTGTTTATTGCCCAATGGACATTCGATTGAACATTTGGCATCGTTTAGCGACTGATTTCAAACCAACAAACCTTGAGGATTTCATTCAGCAAGAAGTAACACTACAACAACTTCCAGAGTTTTTACCTATTTTACTAAAAGGACAAGCAAGAGGAAGAATCCTTGTTACATTATAAGGTGTTTAATCCAGCTTCCTTCTCCATGCTATTTCCCAGAAAATAATTATAGAAGTTGTCAAATTAACAACATAAAGCTACTACGCATAGCGAGCGTGGTAGCTTTTTTTATTGTTGACATCTCCCTGACATATAAGTCCTTTATAGTAACTCATGAACGCCCCACCTGTTCCCTTTAGACAAATTTAGGTAACAAAGTTTGTCTAAATTAGCATGAACAAGCATACCAATAGAGTATGTAGGCAGTGTTCTGGGAATTCAATACTATAATCAATATTCTGGAGATGATCGTATGAAGCGAGCACATATTAATGAATTAAACATTACACGAGCTTTAGCCATTCTAGCTGTCCTTCTCATCCATTCTACTAGTACACCTGTAACGGCTTTATCTAGTGACTCAAAACTATATCCATTTTATGTGTTTTTTAATATTTTCCCTAAATTTGCTGTACCTGTTTTTATTTTCTTAAGTGGATTTGTTTTATTTTACAATTATATACAGAAGGATTTAACAAAGGAGCTTATCATTCATTTTTATAAAAAAAGAGTGACCCAAATACTCATTCCTTATTTCTTTTTTTCTATCTTTTATTATGCAGCGATGCAATTTTATGTGACACATGATTTAGTAGACACATGGCGTTCCCTATTTAGTGTCGAATTTCTAGAGAAACTATTATTAGGCAAAGCGTATACGCATCTATACTATATTTTTATTATTGTTCAATTCTATCTTATGTTCCCATTATTCCTGTATATTTTAAAGAAAAAACCAGCCCTATCTACTCATTTAATTTGGATTGGCTTTGTTCTTCAATGGGTCTTTATTCTATTAAACGCAAAGTTTTGGCAGTATCCCTATAGAGGGAGTATCGCTTTCTCTTATCTCTTTTACTTCTTGACAGGAGCATTTTTAGGGATCTATTTTGAAAAATACAAAGGATGGCTTCAACTAAAAAAAGAAAATTTCCCTATCACGATACTTTTTGTGTGGTGTATATGGCTAATTTCTACTATATATAATGTGTATTTATATTACTTTGTTTATTCATCAGAAACCTATATAGTGAACAGCACCATATTTGAGCTAGTTTTTCAACTACAATCTGTAACAGCCTGTATTGTCTTACTACAGCTTTCTTTCTGGATCTATGATAAATGGAACCAAGCTTTTGTAAATGGCTTAATCAATCTAGGAACAGTATCATTTGGCATCTATCTATTGCATCCATTTTTCCTTTTCCTTTATAGACAAATAAGTACTGGTGGTAATAGTATAATCTATCACCTATGGAGCATTGGTGGCTTTATTTTTGCTCTATTCATCACATGGATGATTGTGCTTTTGATGGGCAGATTCTTTAAATATCATTGGATTGCCTTTGGACCGATCCCGAGCAAATTTCCTTACAAATAGGCATTCTATATGTACAGCCAGTTGTCGGTTCAGTCAACTGGCTATGTATTTAGTTGAGAACCTGTTTTTTTGTGCTTACCATTACTGAAATATGAGTGTTTCTTCTGTGGTACATTATTAAATAAGAAGAAACTAATTAAAAAAGCCCTGTGGAAATTTTCACAGGGCTTTCATAGAGTTGAAAAAAACAATCAATAGAATTTTTGTAAAAAGTGAAAATGAATTTCCGTTGCAGGCTACTTGCCTTCCTGTGGACGAGCACCGAATCGCTTCCTCCGCTACCGCTCCGTTTAGATGCCTGTCTCGCTATCCCAAGGGAGTCAAGTAGCCCTCCACTCCACCCCACAAAAGTGTTACCTTTTTAGCAAAGGTTTTCAAATAAAGTGAAGGTTTTATGAAGAGGTGTTGTTACGCATCACTTCTCCATATTGAAAATAAGAGTTTATCCCCTCTAAGGATACA
>NZ_JBHERJ010000089.1:0-175915 GCF_043359455.1 Lysinibacillus sp. PWR01
TGCAGTAGATGAATTTACATCTACTGCACTTTTTAATTTACTTAAAAATAGCTACGATAATAATAACCCTTTACAGAAATTAAATCCTGTAAGGGCTTATTATTTTTCTGGAGGTTTAGATTGGAATTCTCGGTGTTTGTAGGTCCAAAACCAATGTATAACTGATATATTTGCTTGCTCTGAATACCCTTGTTTAATTTTGGTAATAAATTTTGTATTTTAAAGCTAGATCGACTAAGCTATTGGTAAAGGAGGAGATAGGTATGAAGGAAAAATTAAAGTGGGTGCACAATCAGCTAGGCAACACAAACCAAGGCTCACTATTACTATCATATTTTACACTGGAACAAGTAAAGAAGGTTGGTCAATTTCAGCGTACATATGAGCGATTTGAGCAGACACCTCTCCATCATCTTGAGGCACTTGCTTCATATATGGGTGTAGAAAAAATCATGGTTAAAGATGAATCTTATCGATTTGGTTTAAATGCCTTTAAAGTATTAGGCGGTATTTATGCAATTGCGCAATATATTGCCAATAAGCTTGGGAGGAATATAAAGGAGCTATCGTTTGAACAGTTAAAATCTCCGGAAGTAAAAGCAGAAGTAGGCGATTTAACATTTATTTCAACGACAGATGGTAATCATGGTCGTGGTGTTGCATGGGCAGCTAGAGAACTGGGTTTTCAAGCGCGAATATATATGCCAGCTGGCAGCGCGGCTGAGCGTTTGCAGCATATTAAAAGTGAAGGGGCTTTTGCTGAAATTACGACAATGAATTATGACGATACTGTTCGTTATACCTCACAGCTTGCACAAAAAAATGGCTGGGTTCTGGTTCAGGATACAATGTGGGATGGCTATGAAGAAATTCCATTATGGATTATGCAAGGTTACACAACCATTGTGCAGGAGATTGTTGAACAGATACAGCTAGCCCCGACACATGTATTTTTGCAAGCGGGTGTAGGATCCTTTGCAGGAGCAGTAGTTGCGTTTTTACAGCAATACTATGAGCAGGAAGTTACTTTTGTATTGGTTGAGCCTCATGTCGCTAATTGCTATTATGAAAGCTTTAAAAAAAATACGGATCAATTTGCCTCTGTTGGCGGGGAGATGCAAACGATTATGGCAGGGCTTGCTTGTGGTGAACCGAATCCACAGGCTTGGCAAATCTTAAAAGCCTCCACAAAAATAAGTATCTCCTGCGAGGAAGAAATAGCAGCTACAGGTATGCGCGTTCTTGGCAATCCATTAGACACAGACACTCGCATTATAGCTGGTGAATCAGGAGCGGCGCCATTTGGTTGCTTTTATGAAATAATGACAAATGAACAATATAAGGAATTAAAAAATGCCTTACACCTAAATGAACATGCGAGGGTGCTGTTTATTAATACAGAGGGTGACACAGATAAAGAGAACTATCGACAAATAGTATGGCATGGGAAATATGCGAACCAATAGCAAACTAGTGATGAACTAGCTTGCTATTTTACTTTGTAAAAGGTTTTATTGATGTATCTTAATGTTGGCAATTTTATAAGCACCATAATCATCCGTAATAACTGTATAAGTTTTATAGCGATCATAGAATTGGTAATTACCTTGTGTATCATAAAAATCAAAAGTTTCGTTCATGTCAACATAATATTGACCATTTGAGTATTGTACATCTAGCACGTCATTGTTTGTAAAATAGAAGTAATGACCCTGATAGGCAATCTCATTAATGTATTTCTCCAATTCTTGATATGCTGTACTGCCAGGTGAAAGCATATCAGCTATCCAATAAAAATCACCATCATTGAGTGCCATTTCATAATAGAGACGGAATGCTTGCACGAATTGACCTGCTAGTAAGGCGTCTGTTTCGTTGGTGGGTTTTGTTTCAATGGTAGACTGTTGACTACCTTCATAAACATTCGCAATAGCCCGAACCTCATTTGCAGAAAGTGGTTTAGCAATCCATCCATCAAATTGATCAAGCATACTATAAAGAGGAATGGAAAAGGCAAAGTTAGTACTTGTATCAGTTGTATAAAGTAGTGAGTTAATTCCAATTACTTTGCCTGTATTAACATCAACTAATGGGCCACCGCTGCTACCTTTATCAATTTGTGCATCTACCTGATAAATTTGCTTATAAATAAAATTTTCAAGTTTCATATCACGTTTATTACCTGTTATATAGCCAATAGAAGCCGAATTTTCAAAACCTTGTGGACTACCAAATGCAATGACTTCTAGACCTATAGGTGATTCTACAGTCTCCATGCCTAATGGCTCTGTGTCTTGGTAGTTAGGCACCTTTATTAAAGCAATATCATAGCGATCAGATATACCGATAACAGTACCTGGAAATTCTTGACCATTTGCATTACGAATCATTACATCAACTTCACCTTGGATAACATGAGCATTTGTAATAACATATCCACCCTTTTTATATAGGAAGCCAGAGCCTTGACTATTGTTAGTTAGGACAGTGAAGACTTTTTGTTGTATTTCCTTTATAAGGGTGACACGATCAACCTGCTGTGCATGAGCTTCTTGTTTTTTGGTGAGTTCTTCTGAAGAAACTTGTTGTGCATTTATCTTTTGATTATCGTTAATTTCCGAGTAAGCGGTGGTATAGCTCTTTTTATCATTAAAAAAATCCCAATATGCATAACCTAGACCGCCTATTGCAATAAAACAGATTGAAAGTACGATAATTGCCCATGTTGGGATACCTTGTTTTGGAAATGATGGATTTATGAGCTTATTACCACAATCCGAGCAAAATTTACTGTCTATAAGATTTACATGCTGACAATTAGGACACTTCACCTTATCACACCCCTGTGAAATATTTACTATTCATATCGGCTTGAAAATATAGCTTTATAGGTATTTATGGAATTATATTAATTTGAAGGGTGTATATGGAATGAAAAATTTTTTTCATTTTGCTCTTGACCTTAACGTTGCGTCAAAGCTTACAGTAGCATTAATGGAGGTGATTACATGGAATATACCATTCAGGAGCTTGCTCAGTTGTCAGGTATTAGTACAAGAACATTGCGCTATTACGATGAAATTGGGTTGCTGAAACCAGCAAGAACCAATGAGGCGGGCTATCGATTTTATGGCCAATGGGAGGTCGATATGTTGCAGCAGATTTTATTTTACCGCGCATTAGATATGAAGTTAGTGACGATTCAGGCTATTATTCAGGCACCTAATTTTCAGCATGCCGAGGCGCTTAAAACACATAGAGATGCTTTGCTTCAACGCAAGAAACAGTTGGAAACAATCTTACAGACAGTAGAAAAAACAATACAATCCATTGAGGAGGAACAACCAATGTCAAATGAAGAGAAATTTAAAGGTTTTAAAGAAAAGTTAATCGAGGATAACGAAAAGCAGTACGGCCAAGAAATACGTGAGAAATATGGGGATGAAACAGTGGATGCATCCAATGCTAAGCTTATGAATATGACAGAGCAACAATATCAGGCGATGCAACAGTTAGAGCAGCAAATGTTTGAGCGTTTAGCCGAAGCAATGGAGCTTGGAGATACTACAAGTGACATTGCGATGGAAGTAGCAGAGTTGCATAAACGTTGGCTGAGTTTTACGTGGAAAGAATATTCCAAAGTGGCACATGCTGGGCTGGCACAAATGTATATAGCTGATGAACGTTTTACGGCTTATTATGATGAGCGAGGGGCAACAGGAGCAGCGCAATTTTTACATGACGCCATTATAGCTTATACAAGTAAATAAATAGGTCTTCCTTATGCTGACATGTTTTAGAAATCGTAAATTAGGAAAAAATGAAAGCATGAGGAGGAGATTTTTGTGGATCAACAAGTAATGCAACAATTAAAAAGACAACTAGAGCAAGAATTACAAGAAATAGAACAGCGACTTGAGGAATCTGAGCGTCCTCAAGCGACAGAGCTATCTAATTATGATAATCACCCCGCTGATAATGCCAGTGATTTAACGGATCAATTGACAGAAATGGCTATGGATGAGCATCGTGAAGACACTGTGGAGGAAATTAAAAAGGCCCTTCAAGCAATGGCAGACGGAAAATACGGTAAATGTGTTGTCTGCGGTGAAGAGATTCCATTAGGACGCTTAGAGGCTATGCCTAAAGCTCTGACCTGCGTGGAGCATGCAGAGCAGAAAGAAGAAAATTTACGACCAGTGGAAGAAGATGTGCTATCCTCAACACCAAAATCAGATGATTTCATTGAGCTTGAGGAATTTGGCTCTTCTGATACACCACAAGATAAAATTTAGTAAGTTTTTCCTCACGAAAGCAGTATAATAACTGTAGAGGTGAGGATATGAAGATCATTGATTTACACTGTGATGCACTTTTAAAATTAACTACTCTTGAAACGGCGAATTTTGCTGAGGATGTGCGTATACATGCCAATCAAAAAAGATTGCAATTAGGGCAAGTAGAGACTCAAGTGTTCGCCATCTTTATTGACCCAAAAATCCCGCAAAATTTGCAATTTCTTGAGGTCATGCGTCAAATCGAAGTATTCCATACTCATGTTTTACAAACAGAGGGCATGGTGCATATTACAGATTGGGCACAGTTAGACCAATTAGCTCCACATGAAATAGGAGCTGTTTTAAGCTTAGAGGGCTGTAGTGCCATTGGCGAAGATTTAACGAAGCTAACAGCTGTACTGGATGCGGGCGTGAAATTAGTAGGTTTAACGTGGAATGAAGAAAATGCTGTAGCTCATGGCGCTGAACAGGATGCAACCCTTGGATTAAAGCCATTTGGTAAAGAAGTTATACAATTATTAAATGAGCGCGATATGATTATTGATGTCTCCCATCTAAATGAGCAAAGCTTTTGGGATGTCTTGCCGTTAGCGAAGCATATTATTGCAAGCCATAGTAATGCACGTGCACTATGTGACCATCCACGCAATTTAACAGATGCGCAGGCAAAGGCACTTGTAGAGCATGGAGGACATATCCATGTTGTTTATTTCCCACTCTTTATTGGAAAAGATGCAACACTAGACCATTTAGTGGGGCATGTGGAGCATTTAGCGAAACTAGTAGGTGTAGAGCATATAGGATTAGGCTCCGATTTTGATGGAATTGATAGGACTGTTAGTGGCTTAGCACATGCAGGAGAAGCGCAAAATTTACTAGAGGCATTACGCACACGTTTTTCAGATGAAGAAGTGTATGGTATTGCAAGTCTAAATTTCCGACGCTATGTAAAAAAAACAGCAACCCTTTAAGGCTGCTGCATCTTTAATAAAAGAAATAATGAAATAATAAACCGATTCCTAATAGGAAGCCGAAGAATGTATTTGTTTGCGCTGTATATTTCATCGCAGGCATTACCTCTTTGGCTTCTTTTTTGTCTCGGAAAATTTGAATGGCACGTAATGGTTTTGGAATACTTAGGAAGATGATTAATGCCCAAAATGTAATACCATCAACTGCTACAAGAGCGATCACCCATAAATAGGAGACGATAAAAAAGCCTGATAACACGGAAATCGCATTATCACGTCCTACCAAAATAGCCAAGGTCTTTCGTCCGCCCTCTGTATCACCAACAATATCACGAATATTGTTCGATAGCATAATGGCACCGACTAAAATCATGCTTGGTACAGAAAGCAACACAGCATCCAGTGTTACTGTAAGCGTTTGAATATAAAAGGCAATTAATACAATGCCCATACCCATTACTGCGCCAGAGACAATTTCACCAAATGGAGAATAGGCGATTGGGTACGGTCCACCTGTATATAAGAAGCCAATAAGCATACAAACAAGTCCGACAGCTGCTAACCACCAAGACGTTGAGGCACATATGTAAATGCCAAGAAGCATGGCAATAGCATAAAAGCTTAATGCAATCATCATAATTGTTTTTGGCTGTACACCATGACGGACAATCGTACCGCCAATCCCAACAGAATGCTCGTTATCTAATCCTAATTTGTAATCATAATATTCATTGAACATATTCGTTGCTGCTTGGATAAGCATACTTGCAATAAGCATAGCAAAAAATAGTCCAAAATCAATTGTTTCTTTATCAATTGATAAGGCAATAGCTGTTCCTAGGAATACTGGAACAAATGAAGCGGTTAAAGTATGTGGGCGTGTTAAATGCCACCAAACTTTAAAACCCCTATCAGCTTCAATGACTTTGGTCATAAGGTCTTTCTCTCCTTCAAATGTTGTCGACTCTTCTTATTTTAAACGAAGATTGAGAAAATGGGTAGGTTCACAGCTTATTACATACTGTTTAATGAAAAAAAGTGATACAATAGAACATGCATTTATGATCTGAAAATAAAAAAAGAGCGGTTAGCAACAGTACGAATAACTGTGTTGCCAACCAAAATATGATGTGTTTTAACCATCATTCATTATGTACATTGCAACAACGGAGGTAATTTTCATGCAACAGAAGTGGTACCAAGCCACAGAAGTAGAAGTGGACTCTTTGGGCCAAAGCCTTCATTTTTATATGGAAACAATTGAAGTAAGTCGCCTTTCTGCACTGGCGTTCTATGCAGCAGGCGAAGAATGTTATAAAGGTGAACGATTTTATTGGCAAAATAGAGAAAAAACAATGACATTAGTTGGACTAGGACATGCTCATACCATTCAAAACAACGCTAAAGATGACCGCTTTGATGCTGTAGAAGCGGAATGGAAAAAATTAACGAAAAACTGTCTAAAAGGTCAAAGAGAGCTACAACCTATTTTGTTTGGTGGCTTTACATTTGATCCTCAAAATAATGTGGATGGGGAATGGACGGATTTTCCAGAGGCTTATTTTGCATTAGCAACGTTTCAGCTTGTGATACGTGATGATAAAGCATACGTGAGTATTCATCTTTTGACACAAGATCAGCAGGCTGAGGGGCAGTTCGAAGCTCTAAGAAAAGAGCGAGATCATTTAATTCATGCGGCTCAGGTTAAAGAAGTGAAAACGTATACAAAACCTGAAATCACAAGTTATTTTGAGCCATATAAGGAACCTTATCTAGCCTCAATTGATCAAGTGACGGCATTAATTAAGGAGAAAAAGGCAGATAAAGTGGTCATTGCACGCTCGCTTGCTTTGCAATTTAAAGAGCATATATCTGCACCACAAGTGCTTTCCCAAATTATTCATGAGCAACCAGAAAGCTATTTATTCGGCTTAGAGCATAGAAATTTATTGTTTTTTGGAGCATCACCCGAACGTCTTGTGAAAGTAGAAGAGGGTCGTGCATTTTCTTCTTGTATTGCTGGCTCGATTAAACGAGGTAAAACAGCAGAGGAAGATGAGGCTTATGGGCAAAGTTTATTAAATGATCCTAAAAATGGCGGAGAACACCAGTATGTTGTCGATATGATTGCGGATACATTCCGTAAAAATTGCATGGACATGACGGTGCCAGATAGACCACGCTTATTAAAAATACGGGATATTCAACATTTATATACACCTGTAGAAGGTCAGTTAAATCAGGACGCAACAATCCTACAACTGACTAAATCATTACATCCAACACCCGCTTTAGGTGGTGTACCGCGCACAGAAGCAATGGCGGCCATTCGCAAATATGAGCCGATGAATCGAGGGCTGTATGCTGCGCCAATAGGCTGGCTAGATGCAGAGGGTAACGGTGAATTTGCAGTTGCCATACGTTCAGCTGCCTTACTAAGTGATAAAGCTTATTTATATGCGGGCGGTGGGATCGTCGCAGATTCAGAACCACAATCTGAATATGAAGAAACATTAGTCAAATTCCGTCCAATGCTTCGTGCGCTAGGGGGACAATTGCATGAGTGAACGAAAAATACTAACAGATTATGTTTATAAAATGGTCGCATCGCTAGTGCAGGCTGGTGTAGAAAATGTTGTCGTCAGCCCAGGCTCACGTTCAACACCGCTTGCTTATGCGGTTGCTTCCACTAAACAGGTAAAAATGTATCGGCAGGTAGATGAACGCTCAGCTGCGTTCTTTGCGCTAGGGCTGGCTAAGGCAACTGCTAAACCAGTAGTTCTCTTATGTACATCTGGTACTGCGGCAGCAAACTATTTTCCTGCGATTGTGGAGGCAAGCTATGCACGTGTACCATTGATTATCATAACAGCTGATCGCCCACATGAATTACGTGAGGTAGGCGCTCCACAGGCTATCAATCAGCCTAATTTATATGGTTCACATGTGAAATGGAGTGTTGATTTTCCCTTAGCAGATGGTGCTGAACCAACATTGCCTTTTATTGAGCGTCATCTTGCTCGTGCGGTAGCCATTGCAACGAGTGCACCTTTTGGACCAGTACATATCAATGTACCTTTCCGTGAGCCTTTATTAATTGATTTACAGCAGGATCTACCAGCAGTGACGTTTAAGCACAGCAGTATGGGACAATTAACCCCTACGACTACTGATCAGCAGGAACTTTCCTCTATTCTACAATCAACTAAAAGAGGCTTTATGATTATTGGTGAGTTAGCTCTTGGTACAGATTTATCCATTGTTTGGCAATTTATGCGTCAGCTGAAGTGGCCTGTCATTGTGGAAAGTTTATCGAATATGCGTACATCCGTACCAGAGGATTGTTTACCATATATCGTGACAACCTATGATGCCATTATGAAGAGTGATGACTTCAAGGCACTGGTGCAACCAGATACAGTAATCCGAATAGGAGCACAGCCTGTTTCGAAATTTATTATGCAATTTATAACAAAAACACAGCCCAATGCCTATGTGATTATTGATGAAGACCCTATGTTTAGAGATGCTACGGGCGTATCTACGCATTTTATTCATGCGAATATCGATCAGTGGCTGACAGAATTAGCTACCACTGAAACAGCTATTGAGGAAACCTACTTAGCTGAATGGCAAAAAGCGAATCAGCTTGCTACTATGCATATTGAGCAATACTCAGAGGTAGAAAAAGATGAAGGGGCCATAGTCAGTCGTTTACTCAAAATGATTCCTGACGGTAGTGATATTTTCGTTAGCAGTAGTATGCCAGTACGTGATATCGATACATTTTTATTGGCTACACCGAAAGATCTACGTGTTTTTGCCAATCGAGGCACGAACGGAATCGATGGGGTAGTATCAACAGCTATCGGTTTCAGTCAAGGAAATAATCGAGAAAGTTTTTTACTGATTGGTGATCTAGCCTTTTTACATGATGTCAATGGACTGATTGCTTCCAGATATCAGGAATGTAACTTAACGATTATTGTGATGAATAATGATGGTGGAGGTATTTTTTCTTACTTACCACAGTCAACTGTTGAAGATCATTATGAGGATTTATTTGGCACACCAACAGCCCTTGAATTCCGTGATATTGCCCATATGTATGATATGGACTATGTACGTGTGGAATCAATTGACGAGCTTTCCGAGAAATTTTCAACAAATAAGAAACGTTCTTTACGATTGGTTGAAATATTTACAGATAGAACCGAGAATGTGAATGCGCATCGAGGACTTTGGAATCGAATTAATGCGGAGTTAAAAGCATGACAAAATGGATGATTCGGGGGCTTGAAACCCATGTTGACATATGGAATGAAAATGGTGAACACACGCTCGTTGCGTTGCATGGATTTACAGGTAGTACGGCAACATGGCATAGTCTAGCACAAGCTCTTCCTCATGTTCGTGTTATTGCCATTGATTTAATTGGGCATGGTCAAACAGCTATTCCACAGCACGTACAGCGTTTTTCTATGGAGGAGCAATTGCAGGATTTAGAAGAACTATTTTGCCAACTCAATTTAGAGAAATTTACGCTGTTAGGCTATTCGATGGGTGGAAGAATCGCTTTATCCTATGCCATTACGTATCCAGGTCGCATTCATCAGCTCATTTTAGAAAGTGCTTCTCCTGGCTTACGAACAATCGAAGAGCAAAATGAACGTTGTAAGCGAGATGAAGCACTGGCACAAAAAATAATGACAAATGGTATATGGTCATTTGTCAATGCATGGGAAAACATATCGCTTTTTGCTTCACAGCAACGTCTATCTAAAAGTGTAAGAGAAGTCATTCGAGTCGAAAGGCTTTCACAGAAAGAAGAGGGACTCGCAGGAAGCTTGAGAGGTATTGGGACAGGAGTTCAACCTTCAAACTGGGATAGACTGGCGCAACTAGAAATACCTGTCCTGTTAATTACTGGAGCATTGGATGAGAAATTTTGTAAAATTGCACTAGAAATGAAAGCGTTCTTAAATACTGTTAAGCATTTAACAGTAAATGACGCAGGACATGCAATTCATGTGGAAAATCCCGCTGAGTTTGCTACAATAGTAGAGGAGTATTTAACGTAATATAACGATTACGTTAGCGCCTCGCTAGAAACGAGACGAATTTAATGCTATAGGAGGCAATTCAATGACACGTCAATGGACTACACTACATACTTATGAAGACATTAAGTATGAGTTCTATAACGGTATCGCAAAAATTACGATTAACCGTCCAGAAGTGCGTAATGCATTCCGCCCAAAAACGGTTATGGAAATGATTGACGCATTCTCACGTGCACGCGATGATAAAAATATCGGTGTTATTATTCTAACTGGTGAAGGTGAACATGCTTTCTGCTCAGGCGGAGACCAAAAAGTTCGCGGTCACGGTGGCTACGTAGGGGATGATGAAATCCCACGTCTAAACGTTCTTGATTTACAACGTTTAATCCGTGTGATTCCAAAACCTGTAGTGGCAATGGTTGCAGGTTATGCAATTGGTGGAGGACATGTTTTACATGTTGTCTGTGACTTAACAATTGCTGCGGACAATGCTCGCTTTGGACAAACTGGACCAAAAGTAGGTTCATTCGATGCTGGCTATGGCTCAGGCTATCTTGCTCGTATTATTGGTCATAAAAAGGCACGCGAAATTTGGTACCTTTGCCGTCAATACGATGCACAACAAGCACTTGATATGGGCTTAGTCAATACAGTTGTGCCTTATGCGCAATTGGAAGATGAAACAGTTCAATGGTGTGAAGAAATGCTTCAAATGTCACCAACTGCACTACGCTTCTTAAAAGCAGCGATGAATGCAGATACAGACGGTTTAGCAGGTCTTCAACAAATGGCTGGTGACGCTACACTTCTTTACTACACAACTGATGAAGCAAAAGAAGGTCGCGACGCATTCAAAGAAAAACGTCAACCAGATTTCGGTCAATTCCCAAGATTCCCTTGATTAGTAAAGGGTGTAAAGCTCGTATCTTTTTGGAGATACGAGCTTTTTGTATATGAATGAGGAGGATTGGTGGATAGAAAGCTTAAAGTTGCGGATAGAAGCGGCTAAGCAGTGGTTAAAAAGCTAAAAGTAGCGGATAGCATCTGAAGTGTGAAGGATAGAGTGGGGTTGTAATAAGAGTGTTGGATAGAAAGTTAAAAGTGGTGGTTAGAAGCAGCTAAGAGGTGGTTAAAAAGCTCAAAGTAGCGGATAGCATCTGAAATGTGAAGGATAGAGTAGGGTTGTAATAAGAGTGTTGGATAGAAAGCTAAAAGTAGCGGATAGAAGCAGCTAAGAGGTGGTTAAAAAGCTAAAAGTAGCGGTTAGAAGCAGCTAAGAGGTGGATAAAATGCTCAAAGTAGGGGATAGCACGTAAAATGTGAAGGATAGAGTGACTTAAAATAAGGGTAACGGATAGACATACAAAAATGTTAGATACCCCGTGGATTAATAGACAAACTAGACAGGAAAGCGTTAAGATGTAGGGTGATTGGAGTGACAAAGATGTATCCTAATTGGATTTTACAACGAGCTTATTTAACACCATTACGCAAGGCACTGACTTTTAAAAAGCGAAGCTGGACTTTTCAAGAATTAAATAATGAATCGATAAAACGTGCTCGACAATTAGTGGCACTCGGTATTCAACAGGGTGATCGAATTGCGATCATGGGGCCAAGTAAGCCTGAGCTTGTGATCATGATGTATGCTTGCATGCATTTGCAATGTGAGATGGTGATGCTTAATCGCAGACTATCACAGGAAGAGCTGGCTTATCAGCTAGAGGATTCAGAGGCTGTGGCAGTGTTGATTGCAGATGAGGATGTAGAGAAGCTGCCATCTGAAACAGCCTATCATTTATTTTCAGCGATTGAAGAGGGGGCAGAGGGTGCACTAGAGATTGTCAAGGAATGGCCTCTTCATCAAACAACAACGATTATGTATACTTCGGGTACAACGGGCTTTCCAAAAGGAGTTCGCCAAACGGTTGGAAATCATCAGGCTAGTGCGACTGCCTCCGTTTTAAATATTGGGCTGCAGGCTCAGGATGTTTGGTTATGTGCTGTACCTTTATTTCATATTAGTGGATTTTCCATATTAGTGCGGTCGCTGCTATATGGCAATCAAGTCGTTTTATATGATCAATTTGATGTGGAAGCTATCGCGCAAAATATTATGGATGGAGATGTTACCCATATGTCTGTTGTAGCGGTGACCTTGGAACGTATTCTACATACACTAGAGCAATGCAATGCGAAAGCTTCACCTCATTTTAAGCTGATGCTAGCTGGAGGTGGGCCTGTACCCGTGGATTACTTAGCGAGAGCGCATGCGTTAAATTTAGCTGTCGCACAAACATATGGGATGACAGAAACCTCCTCACAAACAGCCACATTGGCAAGTGAAGACGCTATGCGGAAAATTGGTTCTGCTGGAAAGCCTTTATTTTTTAATCAAATAAAGATTGCTGAGCCAAATGCTAAAGGTGAAGGGGAAATTTGCATTCGAGGTCCTCATGTCACACCTGGCTATATTGGACGTTTTGCACAAAAAAATGCAACGATGGCTGGCTGGCTTCATACTGGCGATATTGGTTATTTAGATGAGGAAGGTTACTTATTTGTCATTGATCGAAGGGCAGATTTAATTATTTCTGGAGGAGAAAATATTTATCCTGCAGAAATAGAAAATGTGCTACTCACACATCCAGCAGTCAAAGAAGCGGGTGTATGTGGTATGCCTGATGAGCAATGGGGACAGGTACCTATTGCATTTATCGTGTTAAATGAGCAGGTATCTGTTGAGCAATTACAAGCCTTTTGTATACAAAAACTTGCTAAATATAAAGTGCCTAAAGAAATGATTATCACAGACAGTCTTCCGCGAAATGGCGCGGATAAATTGCTGAGACGAAAATTATTACAATAAAAATCTTGAGAAAGAAGTCTTCTTAAAAGGAAGGCTTCTTTTTTATTTGAACTTTTAGCATGAAATTAATCATTTATTAACATAATAAAAAAAGAGAGGCATAAACTATTTAGTAAAGGAGAATGACTCATATGAGGAAATATATATATAATGTTGTCATTATATTATTTGTTCTACAAATGAGTCATGTGCAAGTATTTGCAAACTATGAAAAAGAAGATGTAGCAACAGCTCATACAATTGAAACACTACAATCTCTCATTAATAAAGAAGTTATGCAACTATCGTCCGAATTCTCGATTCGTTATACTGGTGATATAGCCGAGATAAAAGATGAACTAACGGACATTACTAAAAACGCGATTGAAAACTCTTATATTTATACTAATATTTCAAGTTTCCAATGGAAGTACGAAGGGTATAGCAATAATATTGTCATTGCATTTGCATTTACGTACCATTTATCACAAACGGAGGCGGTATTTGTAGAGCAAACCTTGGCGAATATTATTGCGCCTATGCATGGATTAAGTGACGTAGAAAAACTACAGGCTGCACATGATTTTATTGTCTTATCTGCGGAATACTCCAAGGAAACAGAAGGAAGTCAATATTCTCCTTATACATTATTAACGGAGAATAAGGGCGTCTGCCAGGCATATGCTTTAGTGCTATATCGAATGTTAGAAATGCTGGGCTTTGAGGTACAATATGTACCTGGAAAAGTAGGAGAACAGCTACATGCCTGGGTATTAGTGAAGCTTGATCATGCTTGGTATCATATTGATGTGACATGGGATGACCCTTTGCCAGATCGGAAAGGGGAAGTTCGCTATCAATATTTTTTAGTGTCGGATCGCCAATTAGCACAAGATCATACCTGGGACTATGCAAGCTTCCCTGCTGCAACAAGCGAGAAATATACGGAATTGCAGGAAGAAACGAAAAGACAAAGTTTAGCAATGCCAATACAACATCGTTTCAATCAAAATATGGGATTATCAATTATTGGAGAAAATAGGTTAGCAGTACAACAATTAGTGGAACAGCCGATGAAGCTTATTGCACAAAAAAACAATAAGCAAGACACTTTAGTTCAGTTTGACTTTACTGAATGGGCACCGATGCTAGTAGAAAGTAGTATAACGGCTTATGTTGCAATTCAGCCAAAAGCGAAGCATATGACTAAGCAAAAAACAATAAAGTGGCTAGCGTCTTTTTATCGAGCGGAGAAACGAATGCCACAAGAAAAATACGTCATAATAAAGGAGGTGTCCCATCCATTGCGGGGCACCTCCTTACTCATATTATTGAACGCTTAAAGCTTTTTCTAATGTTTGAATATTTTTTTGCATCAATGTGAAATAGGTTTCCTCATTTTTTTCATCATCAGCTGTTAATACGCTTAAATTATGCAAGACAAGAGATTCTGCACCTACTTCTTTTTGAATAACCTCTGCTAATTTTGAAGAGACATTTTGTTCAAATAAAATATAGTGAATATGCAATTCATTTGCTTTGTCTACAATCTTTGTTAATTCCTTTTGGGATGGCTCATTTTGTGAATTCAAGCCAGCAATCGGCACTTGAGTTAAGCCGTATTGACCTGCAATATAGCCAAATGCAGCATGTGATACAAAGAATGTTTTATTTTGTGCTTTGTCAGTCATTGCTTTAAAATCTTGATCTAAATCCTGTAACTCTTTTACTAATGCATCATAATTTGTGTTAAAAGTTGCCTCCTGCGCCGGCATTTTTTCAACTAATGTGTTTTTAATAGCCAGTGCTAAATCTTGACTAATTGTAGGAGATAACCAAACATGTGGATCGATATCGCCATGCTCATGCTCGTCATGTCCATGTTCTTCACCTTCATGTTCGTGCTCATGCTCTTCCTCTGTGGCACCGTGCTCATGCTCGTCATGTGTGTCTGCTTCATGTTCTTCATCTTCCGCATGCACATGCCCTGTGCTGACAGCTAATTTTTCATCTGAAACTGCATCAGCAGTTGCCACCATTGTAACATCTTCGTTCGCTAATGTTTTTTTAGCGTTTTCTACAAAGCCTTCAAGTCCTAATCCAATATAGAAAAAGATATCAGCATCTGCTAATTTCATCATATCTTTTTGTGTTGGTTCGAAGGTATGTTCATTTGCACCAGCTGGGTAAATGGAAGATACTTCAACATAATCGCCACCAATGCGCTGTGCAAAATAGCTTAACGGATAAACCGTTGTATAAATGTTTAACTTATCTTTTTCCTCAGTCTTTTGGGCTGTGGACGATTTGTCTCCACCTCCACAGGCGGCAGTAAATAAAGCAAGAACTGCGACTAGCAATACTAAATACAGTTTTTTCATATAATAAGATACCTCTCTTAAATAGTAATCATTACGATTTATTTTTTAGAACAGTTATTATGATAACGCACAACTTAAAAAAGTACAAGAAAAAAATGCCCTCCGAAAATTAATTCTTTTTCGAAGGCCATTTTTCAGGCACAGGATCAAAGCCACCAGGATGAAATGGATGGCATTTGGATATACGTGTAATCGTTAAAAGGAAACCTTTGAATGCACCGTGCTTTTGAAAAGCTTCGAGGCCATAAGAAGAACAGGTAGGATGAAAACGACAAGTCGGTGGCGTCATAGGTGAAATGAATTTTCTATAAAACCGAATGAGCCAAATAAAGGGGTATTTCATCGCTGCTCTTCCTTTTGCTGAGCTGTGATTTGTTCAGGCTTTGGATCAATTGTTTGTGTAAAGATATTATTTTTTTTCTTCATAATGATAATGACGGAAACGCCAAACATTAGCATCATCATGGCAATCATAATGATAATTGGTAAAGGTACGCCCATTGCTTTCACTCCAAATTCAAGTAATGATAATTAATTCTCCTCTTGATGATAGCTTTGCTTCGGTTTTTCATCAACAGTATGTTTAAAGGCATAGGCACGGTTGACACTGATAATCGTCGCAAGGGTGATAAAGATAACGATGATAACTGCGACTATTAAGAGCGTAGTTAAACTCATAGTATTCACTCCGTTCTTTATTCATCATACCTATTATAAATTATCTGGTCCTATTAATTGTGAAGGAAGTTTGACATAAAAGCGAATAAAACAACACCTATCACTCCATACTATGGAAAAAGGAGTGAATCATAAAGATGGATCGTCAGCGCGTATATTTTTCACTTGCCAATAGAACTTATTATACAAATCCATATGCAGGACCATGGAATTTTGAACTGAATGTAGATCGACAAGCATTAGATGTTTTTGAGAGGATCTTTCAGCAAATGCAGCTGTTGGAAATTTCGAATGCATGGCGTGCACAGTTACCGTATATACAGTATCACCTAGATAGGGAAAATGATGAAATAGATAAAAGATTAATGAAAATCTATGCACTTGTTCATGAATATGGGGATGATGATACGAAGGCATTCGTTGAGCAGCTTCCTTATTTTAATAAACGTGTCTAGCGAATAAGGGAAAAGGTCACTAATTCAGAAGTGACCTTTTCTTCTATTAACAAATGGCTTTTAAAATTGTAAAAACCGCCTCTCGAGGGACGATGATGGGGATAGTGAGTTGATCTTTAATCATGTTTTTCATCGTTGTGGAATAGCCCATGCAATCAAGGATAAGCAAATCCGCTCCTCGCTCTTCTAATTGTTGTGCATTTGCCAATAAATGTTGCTGATCAAAGTGGTATGGGGAGCTAGCTGAAAAAGTTACATCGAACTGTGCTTTTTGCCATTTCTCTGCAACTGTTCGTTGTTGTTCTGGTTCGGGACCTATTAAACCAATGGCTAATTTTGTATGTAACCCTTTCACTAAATTCGTCATCATACGATCAGGCAGTAAAAGATTTTTATAGGATAATTTATTCGTAAAATCTCCTGTACACATAAGTAGTATCCAAGTGAATTCATGTAGATCATCAATGCATCTCTGAATATAGGGCATAAGCTTTTGTTTACTGAGCTTTACTTGTTGACCATTGGTAAGAAGTGTCACTAACACATCAGTATCTTCACGAGAAGGAGAAAGGGTAGTAATTTCCTCTAAGGAAAGTGAATCCAGTACACCGAATTCATGAACATGTAAACCTGCTTCTCTTAATTGCTGTATATCCTCTGCCATATCTTTGCGTGGTGCCTGACCAATTGTTACAACGGCAATTTTCGAATGTTGCATTGTGCTCACTCCGCTTCGTAATATTTTTGTCCATTTACATAAGTTTGTAAAACCTTTGCTTCTGTTTCAAAAATAGGATGTGACCAAACAACAAAATCAGCATCTTTGCCTTCCTCAAGACTACCAATGCGATGATCTAGCTGTACGAGTTTAGCTGCGTTGATCGTAATACTTTTGAGGGCTGTGTCTTCATCTAAACCATAACGAATCGCTTCTGTGGCACAATATTTTAAGTATTGAATTGGTACGAATGGATGATCTGTCATGATGGCGAACGGAATATTATGCTCTTTAAAAATGGCTGCAATTGCTGGAGTAGAATGACGCGTTTCATATTTAGATGGTGTTAACATATAAGGGCCAAGCGTTGCATGAAACCCACTATTTTTAATGGCATCGACAATGAGATAGCCTTCTGTACAATGCTCTAAATGAAGCTGCACATTAAATTCTTTGGCAATTCTAATAGCTGTCATAATGTCATCTGCTCTATGACAGTGAAGGCGAAGGGGCATGTCGCCTCGAAGTACCTCAATAAATGGGCGTAACTCAGCATTTTGTTTAATTTGTTCTGCTCGTTGTTGTTCATTGAGTTGACTGGCACGTTGGAAACCATCCCGTAAAAGCTGTGCAATGGCCATACGAGTCATTGGCTTGCGTTTATACTGATTGCCAAAGACGTTTTTCGGATTTTCCCCTAGGGCGCCCTTTAAACCACTTCTTTCTACTAAAACTCGAGAGGCAAGGGTAGGTCCTGCTGTTTTAAGAATACTCCAAATGCCACCAATGACATTGGCACTACCTGGACCGGTTTGTACAGTGGTTACGCCACCTTCTAACGCATGTTGAAAGGAAAAGTGTCGGATATCTACACTATCTAAAGCGTGCATAAGAGGTGTAAAGGGTTCGCTATATTCATTGGCATCATTAATGTCTTCAGTAACTTCAGCCCACGTTCCAACATGGGCATGAATATCAATTAACCCTGGTGTGACATAAGCTCCCTGTAGATCAACTAGCTCTGCTTGTGGGGGGATTTCTTTCGCTGGACCAATATAGACAATACGCCCATCTTCGATCCATAACTGCTCACAAGTATCGTTTTGTTCATTGACTGTAAGAAACTTTGCATGATGATAAATAATCATTGTGTAAACCCTTCTTCCCGTGCATAAACTTTTGTTCCTTTAATATAGGTTGCGACAACCTGTGCATCTAAATCTAATGGATGCTTATCCCAAATCACAAAATCAGCAAAAAGACCATCACATATAGCGCCTGTTTTGTGGGCGATACCAAGGAAATTTGCAGCTCCTGTTGTTAGAGCATATAGCACATCCTGACGTGTCATACCTTCTCTTACAGCTAAACAACCTTCTAACGTTAGATGAGAGGTGCTACTAACGGGATGATCTGTACAAAAAACAAATGGAATATTGTGTTTGGACAGCTGGTGATACAGTTTTGGTGATAGCGCCATCATCTCATTATGCTCGATATATCGAAATGTTGGACCAGCAATAATTGTATTGAAGGATGTCTCCTGAAGGAGCGGAACTTCAGTGCCATGGATAATATGAAAATCGAAAATCGAAGCAAATTCTTGTTGAAGGCGGCTAATGAATTCAAGATCAACGGCTTTGTGTGCTCGAATAACGATTTTTTTAATCGACGGTTCTTGCTGCTGAATTTGTTGTAATGTTTCTCTTAAAATTTTGGCGATGCCCATGCGAGTGAGTGGTTTTTTCTTTTCAGCGAAAAATGTACTTTTTGCCTGATGTCCAATAGAGAAGGAATACGCCACATCTTTTGAAAGGACCATTTCATCAACGGTTGTATGTGTATGATGAATAATAGCCGTTTTTGCACCGATCAAGCTTTTAGGAGAGGGAACAATATGAGAGGCTGTCACCCCATGAGATATGGCTTTTTGAAATGCAGTATCAAATGGATAAATACCATCAACTACAGAATATTGCAGATGTGAATCAAATTCATAGCTATCATCACCCTCCCAACGAATTCCTATTTCGGCTAAACCGATTTGTGAACAGCTATCGATAAAGCCAGGTGTAATATAGTAGCCATCTAAATCCAATTCTGTTTCGGCTAGGCTAGTAGCGGATTCAAAGTATTGCCCTTGTACTTGAAACGATTGTTTAGTAAAGCTACGAGTCTCGGAATTAAAAACAAGTCCATTTATATATCGAGTCATTGGATCAGATCTCTCCTTATGAAGAGAAAAGCGGAGACGATCATCTCCACTTTTCCAGTTCAATTATTTAGTAATGGATACGTTTGTACCATTCGGATGTACAATTTGTACGGAGTTATCAGCAGAAACCTCAAAGCCCTGTACTTTTTTGTTTACACCTGCAACCGTTTGTGTCGCCTCTAATTCAATACGTGGCACATCAGCTAAAATCAGCTTTAATGCTTCTTGGTATAATTTTGCACGATCTTCTTGCACCACTGTTTCAGATACGGCACGCTCTAATAATTTATCCACTTCTGGGTTGCTGTAACCTTTACCATTTCCTAACGCACCAATTTGATTTGTATGGAATAACTGATAAAGGAAGAAATATGGATCTGGATACCAAGTCCAGCCACCAATATTCATTGGCGCATTACCCTTTGCGACAGTATCACTGTAAGTACCCCATTCAAGCACTTTAATTTCCACATCAATGTTTAAGTTTTTCTTTAACTGACTTTGGAAAATCGTTGCGTAAGGAACACGTGCTTCTGATACGAAAATGTCTGTCTTGAAGCCATCAGGATAGCCTGCTTCAGCTAGTAATTTTTTTGCTTCTTCTGGATTATATTTTGGTACTAAATCAACTAACGATTTATCATACCCCCATGAACCAGGTGGTAATGGTAAGTATGAAACATCACCGCCACCCCATTGGTTAACGCCAGAAATGATTTCCTCTACATTTGTTGCCATATAAATAGCTTCACGAACGCGTTTGTCAGCAGTCGGACCTACTTTGTTATTAAGATCAAGGTAAACAATGGATAGACCTGGATTTGTTAAAAGCTCAAGGTTGCTATCTTGGTTGATGATTTCACGGTTTTGGCCTTTGACATCCATGGCGATATCAATATCTCCAGAACGTAATGCATTCGTCATCATATTTTGATCGGAGATAAACTTCATTGTTAAGTTATCGATATTCGGCTTATCACCCCAATAATTTTCGTGACGAACTAATTTTACCTCTTGATCTTTTTTCCACTCTGTTAATTGGAATGGACCTGTACCAATAAAGTGTTCAGAAAAATTATCGCCCCAGCCTTCAATCTCTTCTTTTGGAATAATGATATTCCCTGCATCCGTTAGCATAGCAAGTAGGGCAGCATTCGGTGTGGCTAAGTGAACTTCTACTTCATAATCAGATAGCACTTTCACCTCTGTCACACCACTTAAACGATTCATAGCGGATTCTTTGGCAGAGCGTTCTAAAGAGTATTTCACATCTTCAGCTGTCATTTCACGGCCATCTTGATATTGACCTTTTTGGAATTTTACACCTTCGCGTAATTTGAACGTGTAAACTAACATATCCTCTGAAACATTCCATTCTGTTGCTAATGAAGGGATGATATCGGATAGATCTTTGTTATAAACAACTAACGTATCACCCATTTGACGCATTACCTGTGATTCATAAACCCCCGTGTATTTGATAGGGTCAAATGTTTTGGCATTGGCTGACAGACCGACATTTAATGTGCCGCCTGAAGTAGCTTCTCCGTCTTTTTCATCTGTTGAAGTACTTTTTTCATTGTTCCCACCACAAGCAGCTAAAACACCAATTAGTAAAGTTAACAAGAGAAGTAGTAAAGACTTTCTTACGTTTAATTTCTTCATATGCACTAGCCTCCTTAGTTTTTGTTTCACAATATGAACCGTTGATTCAAAAATGGTAGGTTCGAGAATAAAATTAGCACACTTGTAAACAGAAAGTAAATAAAAAATTACAAAGATTCAGAAAAAAATATATTTACAAACAATTATTAAGTGGTGTAGTATGTGGTTATTCACAATATGAACCACTGATTCTAATAATGAAAAGGAGGTCTTGCTAAGATGGGCTCATTTATTTTAAAAAGGTTAGTTAACCTCATCCCCACACTGCTAGTAGTAGGGATTATCGTCTTTATTATTACGCGAATGATTCCTGGTGACCCGGCTTCAGTCATGCTTGGACCACAAGCTAGTGTAGAAGATGTAGAGAATTTAAGAGAAGAGCTAGGTTTAAATAAATCCATGCCTTCGCAATTTATTTCATATGTAGGAGATCTAGCACAGTTAAATTTAGGATATTCCTATTCTTATAGTGAGTCTGTCATCGGGCTTATTCTCGAAAGGTTCCCTAACACAGTGATACTGGCATTGGCAGCATTGTTAATAGCAGTCGTGATTGGTATTCCAGCAGGAATATTTGCAGCGAGAAAGCAAAATACAATGATTGATTACGTTGTTATGCTTGTGTCATTAGTTGGTGTATCCATGCCAATTTTCTGGTTGGGCATCATGCTTGTTTTATTCTTTAGTGTTAACCTTGGTTGGTTCCCTGCGACTGGGATGGGGAATATCAGCGATGGCCTATGGACCTATTTGAAGCATTTAATTTTGCCAGCATTTGCTTTAGCAACAATTCCAATGGCGACATTTGCACGGATTACCCGTTCAAGTATGTTAGAGGTTATTTCGCAAGATTATATTAAAACAGCTCGTTCTAAAGGTATTAAAGAATATTTAGTGATTGGTAAACACGCATTTAAAAATGCCTTAACACCGATTTTAACGGTGCTAGGAATGCAAATTTCTAATTTACTGGGCGGGGCAGTATTAACAGAAACGATTTTTAGTTGGCCTGGTATGGGTCGATTAATTGTAGATGCCATTGATAAACGTGACTTTGTAGTCGTACAAGGTACTGTTATTTTCATTGCGTTTATCTTTGTGCTTGTTAATTTAGTAGTTGATGTGCTTTATAAAGTGGTCAATCCTAAGGTCAATTTAGAATCGGATGGAGGGAAAAAATAACAATGACTCAAGCAATCGTCAATGAAACGAGAAAAAGAAATACGTTATTGCGCAAGTTGCTAAAAAATAAATTAGCGACAATTGGGTTAATCATTGTCACCTTAATGGGTATTGTTGCTATTTTTGCCCCATTGATTGCTACCCATCCACCGAATGAAATGATTGTCGGTAAATCATTTTTACCAATGAATACAGAAGGACATCTATTAGGAACAGATAACTATGGTCGTGATTTGTTTAGTCGCTTAGTTTACGGTACACGCATATCGATGATTGTTGGGATTGCAGCGGTGCTATTTGGTGCTGTGTTTGGCACACTGTTAGGTTTAGTAGCAGGGTATTTTGGTGGTCGCATTGATTCGATCATCATGCGCACAATGGATGGTCTTTTCGCATTTCCGTTTATTTTACTAGCTATTACGTTAATGACGGTATTAGGGCAAGGACTTGTCAACGTTATTGTTGCGATTGGTATTGCTAATATTCCAGGTTTCGCACGACTTGTTCGTGGACAGGTTTTAAGTGTAAAAGAGGAAGAATTCGTTGAAGTGACGCATTCTTTAGGTGCTACACATACGAGAATCATTTTTAGCCATATATTACCGAACTGTTTAGCTCCTTTAATTGTCTATGGAACGATGAGTACAGCTGGCGCTATTATTTCAGAGGCTGCCCTTAGCTTTTTAGGATTAGGCGTTCAACCACCGACAGCTTCATGGGGCAGTATTTTAAAAGATGGTAAAGACTTTTTAGTATTAAATCCCCAAATGGCGACATTTTCAGGCATCTGTATTTTATTAACAGTTCTTGGGATTAACCTTTTAGGGGATGGATTGCGCGATGCATTAGATCCGAAAATGAAAGTTTAATGGAAGGGGGTGGAGTCATGACTGAACGTTTACTGGATGTAGAAAACTTAACAGTAGAATTTAAAAGTGGCGGCTCTACAATGAAAGCTGTTAATGGAGTAAATTTACAATTAAATAAGAAGGAAACACTAGGTATTGTGGGAGAGTCAGGATCAGGAAAAAGTGTGACAGCCACTGCTCTCATGCGTTTAATTCCATCTCCGCCAGGAAAAATAACGAATGGAAAAATTCTATTTAATGGCCGCGATTTAATAGGAATTTCTGAAAAGGAAATGCGCAATGTGCGAGGCAATGACATATCAATGATTTTCCAAGATCCAATTACAAGTTTGAATCCTGTATTAACGGTGGGCAATCAAATTATTGAAGTCATTCAAGCACATGAAACAATATCGAAGAAAGATGCAGCTATCAAAGCCGTTGATATGTTAAAAATGGTTGGTATTCCTGAGCCAGAGAAACGATTAAAAATGTATCCTCACGAATTTTCAGGAGGAATGCGTCAGCGTGTCATGATTGCTATTGCCCTTGCTTGTAACCCGAAACTACTCATTGCTGATGAGCCAACAACTGCACTGGATGTCACTGTACAAGCTCAAATTCTTGATTTAATGAAAAAGTTACAACAAGAACACGATACAGCCATCATTATGATTACGCACGATTTAGGTGTGGTTTGGGAACTATGTGACAAAGTAAATGTTATGTATGCAGGTCGTACAGTAGAGTCTACTACAACAAGACAGCTCTATGAAAAACCGTTACATCCCTATACGTGGGGATTATTAGAGTCTCAAATTACAATGGGGACACAAGAGCAACAAAGGTTGCCAGCCATTCCAGGTAGCCCGCCAGATTTAACGATGCCACATAGTGGTTGTCACTTCTCAGCACGCTGCCCTTTAGCAACAGATATTTGTCGTAGTACGGTGCCTGATTTAGTGGAAGTACAGGACAACCATTTTGTAGCCTGTCATTTACAAGCAAAAGATCGAATTGTCGCAAGGAAGGAGGGAATTTTTAATGCAACAGCACAATGAACTTGTCTTAAAGGTAAGTAATTTAAAAAAGCACTTTCCCATTAAAAGTTCAATTCCTTTTAAAAAATCAACACAATTTGTGAAAGCGGTAGATGGTGTAAGTTTTGAATTATATAAAGGGGAGACACTGGGGATTGTGGGCGAATCGGGTTGTGGTAAATCGACGGTTGCTCGTTTAATCAACCAGCTAATCTCACCAACAGAGGGAATGGTTGAATTTAAGGGGACAGATTTAGCAAGCTTAAATACAAAAGATATCCGCGTTGCTCGAAAATCCATACAAATGGTTTTCCAAAATCCTTATGCATCACTCGATCCTCGGAAAACGATTGAATACCTTATTGCTGAGCCACTAGTTATCCATGGTATTGGTGATGATGCATCACGTAAAAAGCGTGTTATTGAATTACTTGAAACAGTTGGATTAAGTGCATACCATGCAAAGCGCCATCCACATGAGTTTTCTGGTGGACAAAGACAACGCATTAATATTGCTCGGGCTCTTGCACTCAATCCAGATATTGTTGTATGTGATGAACCTGTTTCAGCATTAGATGTCTCTGTACAGGCACAGGTGATCAATCTATTAAAAGATTTACAGAAAGAATTCGGCTTAACCTATATTTTTATTTCACATGATTTAAATGTCGTGAACTACATGTGTGATCGGATTGCCGTCATGTATTTAGGGAAAATAGTGGAAATTGGCACATACAAGGAAATATATGAAAACCCTCAACATCCCTATACACAAGCCTTGTTATCAGCCATTCCTAAGGAAAATCCTTTTGATAAAAAGGAACGCATTATATTATCTGGCGATGTTCCAAGCCCAGTAAATCCTCCTAGTGGCTGTGCATTCCATAAGCGTTGTCGTTTCGCTACAGAAAAATGTGCAGACGTTCAACCGACACTTGATACAGTAACAGCTACACATCAAGTATCATGTCATTTATTTACGTCAATACAGCAAGAAGTATCATCGATTTAACGAAATGTATATTTTATTGAAGCAGAAAAAGGAGCGGACTGATTATGTCATTGAAGCATGTTATTGAATTATACGAGGTAATGGATAGTATTTATGTAAACGGAGCCACGATTAAAGAATATTTACACAATATTGATTCCACAGCAGATGTCAAGGTAAAAACTATTCAAGGCGAAAGCGGCTCAACTGATTTTGTTCGCGTCCTCGTGAAAGGAAAGAACGGCAAATCCTCAGGCGGGAATGCACCTACATTAGGAATTATTGGACGCTTAGGTGGTATTGGAGCGCGCCCTGAAATGACAGGCTTTGTATCAGATGGAGATGGCGCACTGGCATGTTTGGCAGGGGCAGCAAAAGCTATTGATATGGCCTTAAAGGGTGATCAATTAGAGGGTGACGTTATTTTCTCCACACATATTTGTCCAACAGCTCCAACCTTACCACATGAGCCAGTGCCATTTATGAACTCTCCAGTGGATATTAGTGTCATGAACGAAAATGAAGTAGAAGATACAATGGATGCTATTCTATCCATTGATACAACAAAAGGCAATCAAGTATGTAACCATAAAGGATTTGCTATTACGCCAACAGTCAAAGAAGGTTACATATTAAAAATTAGTGATGATTTATTGCAAGTGTATACACAATCAGCTGGCATTTCTCCAGTTGTTCTACCGATTACGATGCAAGACATTACACCATATGGTAATGGTTTATTCCATATCAATAGTATTTTACAACCGGCTGTTGCAACATCTAGCCCTGTTGTAGGTGTAGCGATTACAACTGAATCTGTTGTGGCAGGCTGTGCAACCGGTGCAACACATGTCACGGATGTAGAAAATGTTGTGCGATTTGTGTTAGAGGTAGCAAAAACTTATGGTGCTAATAAATGCTCTTTCTTTGATGAAACACAATTTACACATATGAAAGGCTTATATGGTAGCATGAGTCATTTACAAACGAAAGGAAACGAGGTACACACACATGAATGATTTACAAGCACTTAAAGCTCAATTAGTAGATGCAGTTGAAAATCATCAAGATGAATTGATAGCGTTTTGCTCGAAACTTATTCAAATTCCTAGTGTCAATCCTCCAGGGGATACGACTGAAATAACAGCTTTTATTGAAAACTATTTAAATGATGTTGGCATTACTTATCAAAAATATGAAGCTGCAGATAAAATGTTTAATTTAGTAGCTTCCATTGGGAATGGTGAAGGAAAGGAACTCGTTTATTGTGGTCATACAGATGTTGTACCTGTCGGTGATTTATCAAAATGGGATTTTGATCCGTTTTCAGGAGAAGTGAAGGATGGCTGGATGCTTGGCCGTGGAGCAAGTGATATGAAAGCCGGTTTAGCGGGTATTATTTTTGCAACAAAGCTATTAAAGAAACTGAACATTGAACTACCAGGGAAATTAACTTTGGCGATCGTACCAGATGAAGAAACGGGCGGCGAGTTCGGTGTTCCTTGGCTGTTAGAGCGCGGCTATGTGCAGGGAGATGGTTGTTTAATCGCTGAGCCATCTTCACCTTTAAATCCAACAATTGGACAAAAGGGCTCCTACTGGTTTGAATTAGAAGTGCGTGGGGAACCTGGACATGGAAGTCTATCACCTTTGGCTGGACGAAATGCCATTGTCGATGCTATTCGAGCTATTCAAGAGATTCGTACACTATGGGATGTAGAAATTACGATTCCAGAAGAGGTACAGCCACTTATCGAGGTATCAAAAAAATACATGCGTGAAGTGGAGAAAGATCGCTTGAAATATCAAGAAGTTTTAGAGAAAATTACTGTAAATATTGGTACAATTGAGGGAGGTACGAAGTCCAACGTAATCCCAGATTACTGTAAGGTTCAGGTCGATTGTCGCTTACCATTTGGTATTACACAAGAAGAAGTAACAGAAATCTTGACAAATAAACTAGATGGTTTGGCTATCGATTATTCGATCCAACGTTTTGGCTTCAAAAGTGTAGCCAATTATACGCCTGCTGAAAATCCTGTGTGCCAATCGATAGTGGAAAATATTTCGTACGTCACAGGGCAAGAGGCATATGGTGTCATGCAATGGGCAAGCAGTGATGCTCGTCATTTCAGACAATATGATATTCCTGTATTGCAATACGGCCCAGCTTATTTACCAAGTATTCATGGTTATAATGAAAAAGTGCGAGTTGAGGATATCGTACGCTGTGCAAAAGTTTATATAACTGCTGCTGTTGATTTCCTATATCAAAAGTAAGAGATTAGCTACTCTCTTACTTTTGATAAAGTGATATCAGGTGCTGACGGCTGCTAAATCTGTCGATTATTTCCCCCTTAAGAGAGAGATTTGCAGCCGTTTGTACAGATAAATAGATCAGAAGGATGAGAGATATGCTAAAGACATTAAATTTATCAATTGCGGTTTTAAAAATGTTTACAAAGGAAAAGCCAACATGGGGTGGACGAGAGTTAGCACTGGCGATGAATATGAATCATACAAATTTATATCGCATTCTTGAAACCTTCGAAAATAATGGGTTTATTACAAAAGATCCTATAACGAAAAAATATTCACTTGGTATAGCATTATGGGAAATAGGTATGAATATGTATGATTCATTAAACATAGATCAGCTATGTATGCCAGTTCTTGATAAATTAAAGGATGTCACTGGCGAAACAGCCATTTTTACCGTACTGAATGGACTGGAAGCGTTAACATTACTAAAAGCAGAACCTGTAAATAAGGTGAAATTTACAGTTTCAAGAGGAAGTAGATCACCACTTTATGTAGGAGCATCTTATCGTTCGATGCTTGCTTTTTTAAATGAAGAGCAAATTGCAAAGGTCATAGATGAACCGTTAACAGCTTATACGAATAATACGATGACAGATGCTACAGAAATACGGGCAGAGCTAGAAAAAATTCGATCATGCGGCTATGCACTTAGTAATAGTGAGTATTCTGTTGATGTATTGGCGCTAGCTATGCCTATATTCAATAGTGAGGAACAGGTCGTAGCATCTATTACCGTTTCTGGACCAATCTATCGTTTTACAGAGCAACGTGTTCCAGAGTTTTTGGGACCTCTGACGGAAGCTAGAAATGAAATAGAAGGAATTATTCGTAGATATCATTTGAATTTTAATTAAGGAGTCCTATTATGCAGCATTTACATGACATTGCACTAAATGTTTTAAAAGGCAATTTAAATGTTCAATCATCAGAGTCACTATTAATTTTGACAGATAGTCACAAACAAGACATCGCAAAAATCTTTTATGAAGCTGGAATGTCAATTACAGCAAATACAATGCTCATGGTGATGCCCCTGTTAGACAAATCTGGACAGGAGCCCATCCATGCAGTTTCTGAGCTTATGGCGAATGCGGATGTTACACTTTGTATTACCTCCCACTCCTTAACACATACAATGGCTCGTAAATATGCCTGTGAAAAGGGCGGACGTGTAGCGACAATGCCAGGTGTGACATTAGAGATGCTGGAGCAAGGTGCCCTTCATGCGGATGCACAGGAGATTGAAGCCACGGTAGAAAAATATGTCCTTTTACTTGATACGGCAAAAGATATTCGCATTGTCAAGGATGGCCATGAGCTGACATTTAGTGTAGAAGGCCGTTTAGGAATTCGATCCACAGGTGTTATTCGTCAACCTGGTGAATACGGGAATATTCCTTCAGGAGAATCATATATTGCGCCAATTGAAACATCTGCAAATGGAGAGATTTTAGTAGATGGTTCTATTGCTAATATCGGTGTCTTAAAGGAGCCATTATTATTAAAAATTAAGAATGGTCGTTTAGAAGAAGCAATTGGTCCTGATGGTTCACGTCTACTGTCCTTACTTGGTGAAGGAAATGGTAGAATCATTGCAGAGTTTGGCATCGGAGCCAATAAAAGTGCCATCCTATGTGGCAATGTACTAGAGGATGAGAAGGTATATGGGACAATCCATATTGCTTTTGGCAGTAATGCGCCATTCGGTGGAGCCAATGCGTCAGATGTTCATATCGACTGTGTTGTGAAAAGCCCTATCGTCTACTTTGACGGTCAGCAAGTAATTTAAAGAAAAGCGTGTCTTCCTAGGAAGCACGCTTTTTTATATTGTTGAAAAACAAAACAGTCAACTGAAAGGTAGAAATGGATTTCTGTTGCAGGCTACTTGCTTTCCTGGGGCGAGCGCCGAATCGCTTCCTCCGCTACCGCTCCGTTTAGAGTTTTGCCTGTCTCGCTATCCTACGGGAATCAAGTAGCCTTCCACTCCAACCCACAAAAAAGTTTTCTTTTTGGCAAAGGTTACACAAATAAAATGGAGTGTTCACTACCCAGTTCATTGATGGTTTCACTTTACCACATTGAAAATAAGAGCTTATCCCCTCTAAGAATACAGATAATGGGAGATTTAATCTCTATGAAAAGTAAAGACATTTTGCAGAATGGTTGATTGGAGTGGAGCCAGCGTCACTCCTAGGGGATTTAGCGTCACAGAGGAGACCCTGGAGCGAACGAAAGTGAGTGAAGCGGCTCATCGGACGCCCCCTGGAAAGGACGCTGGCGGAACGGAAATCAACCCCTCGCCTTGCAAAGTTGCCTTTTTACATGCTTTACCAGACTGTAGTTTAGAGTTGCTTGTCTTTGTAGAATTACACTATAGTTATTATAGATAGGAATAGGAATGATGATTAAATTCTGTCCATAAATATAGAAGTAATGAAGAAGAGATTAACTTTTGTTTTGCAACAAGAAAGAACGTGAGGTTGAAGAGATGTTAACATTTACAGATTTACATGGCCTACAAGTAGATTTGAGTTTTACAAGAGGCGAATTTAAAGTAGAACCTAAACACGTCCTTGTCCTTTTAAAGCATGAAAATAAATGGTTATGTACGGTTCATAAACGACGTGGTGTAGAAGTACCAGGGGGGAAATTAGAAGAGGGCGAAACATTAGAGGAGGCGGCGATTCGAGAAGTTTTTGAAGAAACGGGTGTTCATGTGAAAAATCTTCAATGGTTCGCAGAGTATGCAGTGCATGATGAAATCGTTTTTTGTAAAACCGTTTTCACTGCACAATTTTTAGCGCAAGAGGACATAGAATTTGATTTAGAAACGTCAGGCATGCTTTGGTTAACAGATGAAGAATTTACCCAGCATCCTAACTTGAGTTTTCATATGAAGGATGAGGGAATGAAGAAAATGCTGGAGGAGTTGAAAGACCGTGACATACAATGGTGAAATTGTGGAAAAACGTGCCTATCCCTCACCCAATCCAGCCATACGACTAACAGAAATAACCTATCTATCACAGGGCTTACGTATAAAAGGATTATTAGCGGAACCAAAGACAGAAGGTACATATGATGGCTTTTTATATTTAAGAGGCGGCATGCAAAGCATTGGGATGGTAAGACCCTCTCGTATTGCCCAATTTGCGGCGCAGGGCTTTATCGTCTTTGCCCCATACTATCGTGGAAATCGTGGTGGAGAGGGTCGCGACCAGTTTGCAGGGGCAGATCGTTATGATGCTGTCTATGCCGTAGATGTACTTAAGCAATACTGTAATGACAATATCCATGTTTTTGGCTTTTCTCGTGGGGGAATTATGGCTCTTTGGACAGCCATTTTAAGAAAAGATATTACCTCGGTTGTCACATGGGCAGGTGTTTCGGATGCAACGGCCACTTATTGGGAACGCACAGATATGCGAAGGATGATGAAGCGCATTATTGGAGGAACACCGAATCGTGTCCCAGAAGCGTATGATGCGCGAACGCCACTATTTGAGATAGAGCAGATAACAGCCCCCGTACTGATCATTCATGGCTATCGTGATGAAAATGTGGATATAGAACATGCCAGACAATTGGCATTTTTTTTAGAGGATGCAAATAAATCATTCGAAACGTGGTATGATCTTAACTACGCACATCAATATCCACCAGCAAAAAATCGTGAAACTGTTCGTGCTCTTTGCAAGTGGATGAAACAACAATAAAGCATAGAAGAAAACAAAAAGACAAAGGGAACGAATAATTTGTTCCCTTTGTCTTTTATTTAGTCGTTATTTTAATGGGCCACCAAGTGTAGTGATAGCTTCAGAAACGTTTGAGAATTTTTTGAAGTTTTCGTTGAATAAGCCTGCAAGCTCAGCAGCTTTTGCATCATATGCAGCTTTATCTGCCCAAGCTTCACGAGGGTTTAACACTTCTGAAGGTACACCTTCAACCGCTGTTGGAATGTGTAAACCAAACACAGCATCTTGTGTCGTTTCAACACCTGCTAATTTACCATCGATTGCTGCACGTACCATTGTACGTGTGTAAGAAAGTTTCATACGGCTACCTGTACCATATTCGCCACCAGTCCAACCAGTGTTCACTAGGAATACTTGTGCGCCGTGCTCGTCAATTTTTTGTCCTAACATTTCTGCGTATACTGTTGCAGGAAGTGGAAGGAATGGTGAACCGAAGCAAGTAGAGAATACTGGTTCTGGCTCAGTAACACCACGTTCAGTTCCAGCAAGTTTAGAAGTGAAACCACTTAGGAAGTGATACATTGCTTGCTCTTTTGTTAATTTACTGATTGGAGGTAACACGCCAAATGCATCAGCTGTTAGGAAGATGATTGTTTTTGGATGACCTGCAACAGAAGGATCAACAATATTTTCGATGTATTGGATTGGATAAGCTACACGTGTATTTTCTGTTAGTGAACCATCATCATAGTCACAAATACGAGTTTCTGGATCAACAGCTACGTTTTCTAAAACAGAGCCGAAGCGGATTGCATTGTAGATTTCTGGTTCTTTTTCAGCAGAAAGGTTGATTGTTTTTGCATAGCAACCACCCTCAATGTTGAACACACCATTAGCAGACCAACCGTGTTCATCGTCACCGATTAGCTTACGATCTGGATCAGCTGATAATGTCGTTTTACCAGTACCAGATAGACCGAAGAATAATGCCACATCGCCAGCTTCACCAACGTTTGCTGAGCAGTGCATTGAAAGAATACCTTGTTGTGGTAATAAGTAGTTCATGATACCGAAGATAGATTTTTTCATTTCACCAGCATATTCAGTACCACCAATTAAGATAATTTTCTTTTCAAGTGATACGATGATGAATGTTTCAGAAGCAGTACCATCAACCGCAGGATCTGCTTTAAAGTTAGGAGCTGAGATGACAGTGAAGTCGGCAACATGAGAAGCTAATTCATCTGCTGTTGGACGGATAAATAATTGATGAGCAAAAAGATTGTGCCAAGCGTATTCATTAATGACTTGAATGCTTAATTGTGAATCTTTGTCAGCACCTGCAAAGCCTTTGAATACGAATAACTCGTCACGTTCTTTTAAATATTTTATTACTTTTACGTATAGGTTATCGAACACTTCAGAGGAGATTGGTTGGTTGACTTTACCCCAGTCAATTTGATCTTTTGTGCTTTCTTCTTCTACCGTATATTTATCTTTAGGTGAACGACCAGTGTATTTGCCAGTTTCTGCACGAACTGCGCCATCTACTGTTAACATTGCTTCACCACGAGAGGTAGCTTTTTCTGCTAATTGTGGTACTGAAAGTTGAACATTAATGTTACCGCCGTTTAATAATTCCTTCAGTTCGTTTGCAATTTCTACTGAATTCATCGATTAAATACCATCCTTTTTTATAGTATTCCCTTGATTTAGAGGGATTTTTTCTTAATTTCAAAAATAGTATAACACAATTGCTTAAATAATCTATACTAATTAAGAAATTATTTTAGAGTTTTTATCACTTTTCAATAAACTGACAAAAAATAATGTTTTTCGAGTAGAATACCATCAATCCTACAGTAATTAGGCGCGAAAATTGAGCCACACATATGTTACCACAAGTAGCTAGGTATGTTGTAGGGATTAATTTGCTTCTATTTACATCATCATCCAAGTATGAAAAGTTTTTGTTTAATCTGTTCTTTCCTTTTTATACAGTAATACATAAGAAAATATTTGACAACGTTCGACCTTTTCAGTAACATGAGATTGAACGGATACTCTTATCCCGAGCTGGTGGAGGGTCAGGCCCTGTGAAACCCGGCAACCTGCATGAACTATTTCACGACATGCGTTGGTGCCAACCTGATGCAAGGGAACATCCCTTGAACGATAAGAGTGAAAGGTTACGCAGTCATTATTCCTTTCCTCATGTAAAGTAACGTGAGAAAAGGATTTTTTTATTGTTAAAAATCAATGTAAAGGTAAGTATATGTAGTTCTTTCCTTATTATAATGACGGATCTTTCGAAATCCTCGTGTTAAAAGCAGCAGTAACGGCTTGAGAGTTCAATCCTTAGGAGCGGACTTGACATGGGTAATGAGTACCGTATTCATACACAACTACTTATTGTAAGAGTATTTAGGAGGAAAACCAAATGACAAACCGTCGACTGTTTACATCAGAGAGTGTAACAGAAGGACATCCAGATAAGATTTGTGACCAAATCTCGGATGCCATTTTAGATGCTATTTTAGCAGAAGATCCAAATGCACGTGTAGCGTGTGAAACAACTGTAACAACAGGGTTAGTATTAGTAGCAGGAGAAATTACTACCTCTACGTACGTAGATATTAAAGGTATTGTTCGTGACACTGTAGCAGAAATAGGCTACACACGAGGTAAATATGGCTTTGATGCTGAAAACTTAGCGGTGCTTGTGGCGATTGGTGAACAATCACCTGATATTGCACAAGGTGTTGATCAAGCATTAGAGGCACGTGAAGGCTCTATGACAGATGCGGATATTGAAGCAATAGGTGCTGGTGACCAAGGCTTAATGTTTGGCTATGCATGTAATGAAACACCAGAGCTAATGCCATTACCAATTAGCTTAGCACACAAATTAGCACGCCGTTTAACAGAAGTACGTAAATCAGGTGAACTTGCCTATTTACGTCCTGATGGGAAAACGCAAGTAACGATTGAATATGATGACAATAATGTACCCGTTCGCGTGGATACAATTGTTATTTCAACACAGCATGATGAAGAAGCAACACTTGAACAAATTCAAGCGGATTTAAAAGAATTTGTTATTGCTCCAGTCGTGCCAAGTGAATTATTAGATGCTAACACGAAATACTTCATCAACCCAACTGGCCGTTTCGTAATCGGTGGGCCAAAAGGAGATGCTGGTTTAACAGGACGTAAAATCATTGTTGATACATACGGTGGTTATGCACGTCACGGTGGTGGTGCATTCTCTGGTAAGGATGCAACAAAGGTAGACCGTTCAGCGGCATATGCGGCACGTTATGTAGCGAAAAATATCGTAGCGGCTGGCTTAGCAGAACGTGCTGAAGTACAACTTGCCTATGCAATTGGCGTAGCTCAACCTGTTTCTATTGCGGTAGATACATTTGGTACAGGTAAAGCGAAAGAAAGTGAGATCGTAGAATGGGTACGCGAGCTATTCGATTTACGCCCAGCAGGTATCATTAAAATGCTTGATTTACGTCGTCCAATTTATAAACAAACGGCTGCGTATGGACATTTTGGTCGTACAGATTTAAATGTACCATGGGAACAAATTGATAAAGCAGATGCACTACGAGAAAAAGCACGTTTATAAACTATTGAACTAAAGTAATGAAGTCGTTAGAAAATTATTCTAATGTATTAATAAGAAAAGGGGCAACATTGCCCCTTTTGTTTTTTTACAAAAAATGCCTCGCTAGGATTCGTGAACAAATTCGTTACACGGAAACGCGAGGGATTTTTTCGTTAGTATTGATTTTTTGTGTATGTTAGTTATTTCTGAAGCGATTTATAGTATTGACCTTTTTCTGCGTATTCTCGTACGATGCGTTCCATATCCTCTTTATCTTCTGCATTTAATTCACGGACAACTTTTGCTGGACGACCTAATGCTAAACTATTCGGAGGAATGACTTTACCAGGAGGTACTAGGCTTCCTGCTCCAATAAATGCACCTTCTCCAATCTCAGCTCCGTCTAAAATAATGGAACCCATACCAATTAAGGCATTTTTGCGAATTGTACAACTATGTAAAGTGACTTGGTGTCCAACTGTTACCTCATCTTCAATAATGAGTGGATATTTTGGGCTTTGGTGTAAGCAGCAAAGATCCTGGATACTGACACGTTTACCAATAATCGTTGGGGAAACATCACCACGAATAACCGTATTAAACCAAATAGTTGTTTCGGCACCAATTGTTACGTCGCCCGTAACAGTTGCGTAATCAGCAATGAAAACAGACGGATCGATCTTTGGCATTTTATCTTTAAATGGATAAATCATGAAAATCGCCTCTTTTCTTTCTATAATGTAGTATTATCGTATCAAATACGCAACTTTATGGAAATATAAAATTAAAATGTGCTATTTATTTCGCTATAATTAAAGTGTAATTATTTTTTAGGAGGACTATGTAAATGTGGAAATGGGAAGCTGATGGACAAGCAAAAGCTGTGATTGCTATTCTTCATGGTGCTTATGAAAATCACCGTTGGTACGCATGGCTGATAGAAAAATTAAGATTGGAAGGCTTCCACATAGTCATGGGAGATTTACCGAATCATGGGGTGGAAGCAAGGTTTGCCCGTGTCCATGATGAGGACTTCAAATTGTACAATAAATATACAAGAAACCTGATTGAGAATGCTTTTTCATATAATTTACCAACTTTTGTAATAGGGCATGGGCTAGGCGCAACATTAATTCTCCATACAATGCAAAAGAGGCAATATGAATGTGCGGGTATTATTTTAACATCACCTTGGTTGCAACTAAAGCTATTACCAGGTAAATTAACAAATGCTTTAACGAGTTTAAGTGCATTAACAGCCAATGTCAAATTGACACATGACATTACTTTAGAGAAATTAACGCGTAATGTTGAAGGTAGAGAAGAAATGAAAGATGATGTACCGCTCATGTCTGTTGTTTCTGTGAAATGGTATCGAGAGCTTCAGCAGATGATGAAAAATTTAGTGATGCTGCCTAAAGGTGAAATGCCAAATATGCCTATGCTCATTATGACGGCTGAGAAAGATAAAATTACGGACACACGCCAAACTCGAAACTGGCTACATCAACAAGAATTTACGGAATTTCAGTTTAAAGAATGGGAAAATTGTTATCATAATTTATTTCATGAGGGAGAGCGTGAAGAGATTTTTATGTATATACGTGATTTTATTAATAATGCTCTTCGAAGAATTGGCTATATAATTAAATAGGTTTATACCCTTCCATTTACTAGGTTACTTACTTAAATATTGTTACTTGAAAATAATATTGTAATTTTCTGAAAAGTGTAATACTATAATGACTTAAAGTAAGGTATTTCAAAATTGGAGGGGTAAAATGGATGTAATTGTGGAGAAATTGAATGGGATTTTATGGGGACCATGGTTTATTTACGGTATTTTATTGATTGGGTTATTTTTCTCAATCATCACGAGGTTCCTACAAGTACGACACATCAAAGATATGTTTGTTTTAATGTTTAAAGGGGAGAAATCGGAAAAGGGAATATCCTCTTTCCAAGCAATGTCTATCGCATTATCAGGACGTGTAGGTACAGGTAATATTGCTGGTACTGCGACAGCGATTGGAATGGGAGGACCTGGTGCTGTCTTTTGGATGTGGGCAATCGCTTTCATTGGTGCGGCAACCGCGTATGTAGAGTCAACATTAGCTCAAATCTATAAAGAAGAGAAAGATACAGAATATCGTGGTGGACCGGCCTTTTACATAGAAAAAGGAATGGGTCAAAAATGGTTTGCAGTTATTTTTGCTGTAGCTGCTTTAATTGCAATGTTAATTTTGATGCCTGGTGTGCAGTCAAATGCCATTGCAGGTGCTGTTGAAAACGCTTTCGGTTTGGATACATGGATCACAGGACTTATTATTGTTGTTTTATTAGGTGCCATTATCATCGGGGGTGTTAAATCAATCGCAAATGCGGCCCAGATCATTGTACCGTTTATGGCATTAGCCTATATCATTATGGCAATTGTCATTATCTTTATGAATATTTCACAAGTACCAACAGTTTTTGGTTTAATTTTTTCTAGTGCCTTTGGGGCTCAAGAAATTTTTGGCGGCATTATTGGTTCAGCGATTGCTTGGGGTGTGAAACGGGGAATTTACTCCAATGAAGCTGGTCAAGGAACGGGGGCTCACCCTGCAGCAGCTGCGGAAGTATCGCATCCTGCTAAGCAAGGAATTGTGCAAGCAGCATCTGTGTATATTGATACATTATTAATTTGTTCTGCTACGGCATTTATGATTTTATTTACTGGTATGTACAATGTACACGATGAGAAGGCAGCTGAAGGAGCAGATCCATTTATTCATGTTGGAGAATTTAATAGTGGTGGATTAGCAGGCGATGAGCAAATGACTTTTGCAAAAAGTATTGAAGCAGGTGCAGCGTATACACAATATGCAGTTGACTCATCATTACCTGGCTTTGGCGCTCCATTTGTAGCCATTGCGTTATTCTTCTTTGCCTTTACAACAATCATGGCTTACTACTATATTGCAGAAACAAATGTCGCTTATTTATTTAGAGGTAGTACAGAAAAGATTTTCATTTGGATTGCGAAGATTGCCATTTTAGTTGCAGCCTTCTATGGTACAATCCGTACGTCTGGTTTAGCGTGGGCAATGGGCGATGTAGGGCTTGGTTTGATGGTTTGGATTAACGTTATAGCTATTTTAATTATTATGAAACCAGCTATTGTCGCATTAAAAGATTACGAGAAACAGAAAAAAGAAGGAAAAGATCCAGTCTTTGATCCTCGTAAACTAGGAATTAAAGGTGCAGATTTCTGGGTTGACTATAATGAAAAACGTAATAACAAGTAGATAAAGAGCAAGGCGATCAACTAGTTTTATAGAAACTAGTTGATCGCCTTTTAGCATGTCATCATTAAATAGAATATTCTTTCATTTTCTCTAATGCAATGACGAATGGTGGATCATTTTGTTGATTAAGAAATGCATATTTTAAGACATGGATATATTTTTGTGGAAGCTGACTTACATATTCAATGACCTTATCACGTTCTTCTTTTCCACCTGGATGACCATGATAAATAACAAGAACAATCAAACCGCCCACTTTCAAGAGCTTCAATAGATTTTCAATCGCTTGGATTGTTGTATTAGGTCTTGTAATAATATCATGGTTGCTTCCAGGTAAATAGCCAAGATTAAAAATAGCCGCAGTTACTGGCTTGTGTACAAACTGTGTGACTTCTTCATGACCTTTATTTAAAACGAGTGCGCGGTGTTCTAAACCATGATCTAAAAGTCGAAGGAGTGTCGCATCAACCGCCTCTTTTTGGACATCAAAGGCATACACTTGTCCTTCATCCCCAACAAGTTGTGCTAGGAACAACGTGTCATGACCGTTTCCTGCAGTCGCATCAACAACCGTATCTCCTTCTTCTATACTATCTGTTAGTAGCTGCTGGGCATATTGTAAAACGCGTTGTAGTTTCATTTCGTAACCTCAGCCTTATAAAACTTCCCTTGCCAACTACCACGTCGTTCAAGCTCAGCGTCAATGCCATTCAAAACTTCCCATTTATTTACACTCCACATCGGTCCAATCATTAAATCAATCGGTCCATCACCCGTAATACGATGAATGACCATCTCTGGTGGTAAAATTTCTAATTGATCTGCTACTAGTTTTGTATACACATCTTGATCTAAAAATTCTAGCATACCTTTTTCATATTGCTTCACCATGGGCGTCCCTTTTAATAGATGAAGTAAGTGAATTTTAATGCCTTGGACATCTAATTGTGCGACTGCTCGTGCCGTTTCCATCATCATGTCATAGTCTTCAAGAGGCAAACCATTAATGATATGTGAGCAAACACGAATGCCATGCTTACGCAATTTTTCAACGCCTTCTACATAGGTTGCATAATCATGGGCGCGATTAATAAGAGTGGCCGTTTTCTCATGCACCGTTTGAAGACCAAGCTCAATCCATAAATACGTTCGCTCATTTAACTCTGCTAAATATTCCACAACATCATCAGGTAAACAGTCCGGACGGGTAGCAATAGAAAGACCTACAACACCTTCTTGCGCTAAAGCAGCTTCAAATTTTTCTTTTAAAACCGGCAATGGGGCATGTGTATTTGTGTAGGCTTGGAAGTAAGCCATGTATTGGCCATCCTTCCATTTCTGATGCATTTTGTCTCGGATTTCAGCAAATTGAACATCGATTGGGTCTACCTTATTGCCAGCAAAATCACCAGAACCTGCAGCACTACAAAATGTACAGCCACCAAAAGCGACTGTACCATCACGATTAGGGCAATCAAAGCCTGCGTCTAATGCCACTTTAAATACTTTATGACCAAATTGATTACGTAAATAGCGATTCCATGTATAGTATCTTTTCCCCTCTGAAGGAAAAGGAAAATTCATCTCTGTCATTTATTTCACTCCTCTAACGCTCTATTCTATCATGTGCTTTTCGTTCCGTCATGGGGGAAGGATATTATCATGATTTGGATGAAGAAAAATGGGAGGGAACAAAAGCAGGGGGGCAACTAAATACGAATGAAAATAGGATGGGAGTCTTGTAAAAAAGGTAAAATTATTTTCCTTGTGCTTTTAAGTATTTCAGCATACACTAACTATTTAGAGAAGCGAAATAATGGAGGTCATCCTATGCCAAAACGTGTTTGGTTTTTAATTATCGGAATGCTTGTGAACACAACAGGCAACTCTTTTTTATGGCCTTTGAATGCCATTTATATGCATGATTATTTAGGCAAATCTTTAGCAATGGCTGGTTTTGTCTTAATGCTGAATTCTGCTGCTGGAGTACTAGGCAATCTATTAGGTGGCTACTTATTTGATAGAATTGGTGGCTATAAAGCTATTATGCTTGGCATCCTGTTAACGATTGCTTCATTAGTTGGCTTAACAATTTGGCATGGCTGGCCACATTATGTGTGGTTTTTAACGATACTAGGCTTTAGTGGGGGCATTGTTTTCCCAGGAATGTTTGCCTTGGCTGGAGCTGCTTGGCCAGAAGGTGGACGTAAAGCTTTTAATACTATCTATTTAGCACAAAATGTCGGTGTTGCAGTAGGGCCAGCACTTGCAGGTATAGTGGCAGATTATCAATTTGACTATGTGTTTAAAGTTAATTTAGGCATGTATATTTTATTCTTTTTTATTGCCTTATTTACATTTAAGCGTTTGGAGGCAGGCAGTATTGCACCTAAAAATGTCTTGAGCGAAAGTAAACGAATCGTAAACAAGGCACCTTTCTATGCTTTGTTAATAATTAGTGCATCCTCCGTTTTATGCTGGCTAGCGTATTCTCAATGGAGTGCAACCATTTCATCTTATACACAAGATTTAGGATTAGGATTAAAACAATATAGCCTACTCTGGACAATAAATGGCCTTCTGATTGTCATTGGGCAACCACTCATTGCACCGCTCGTAAAGCGTTGGGAAAACAATTTAAAGCGTCAGTTAGTATTTGGCGTAACGCTGATTGCTTTTTCCTTCGGCATTATTGCCTTTGCGAGTGATTTTAAAATGTTTGGAGTAGCGATGCTTGTCTTAACATTTGGCGAAATGTTTTATACCCCGGCATTACCAACGATTGCTAATCAACTGGCACCAAAGGGTCGACAAGGGTTCTATCAAGGCATTATCAATAGCGCTGCCACTGGAGGACGGATGATTGGTCCACTATTTGGCGGTATTATGGTGGATCAATTTGGCATGATTCCTCTTGTTTTAACATTAGTGGTCATTGTACTATTGGCAATTATTCCATGTCTAACTTACGATTACCCTTTAAAGAAGAACAAAATAGTAACAGATTAATCGTGTCGCAATGAAAAGAGCAAAGACGAGTGTTAAGCACTTGGTTTTGCTCTTTTTTTAATAGTAGATATTGAAAAATTCTTGTGACAGGATTACAATCATACATATTCAAATATTTGAATATGTAGTTATGTGGAGGGGTTTTTATGGAAGAGGGCTTACAACAGTTTAAGGCGGATTTTTTTAAAGCATTAGCACATCCGTTACGCATCAGAATACTTGAACTCCTTGTGGATGGTCATAAAAGTGTCAATGAGATTCAAGATTGCTTAGAGAAGGAGGGTTCCGCAGTTTCTCAGCAATTAAGTGTATTACGTGCCAAAAATATCGTTTATGGCGTGAAGGAAGGAAAAAAAGTTTATTATTCTTTAAGTGACCCAATGATTGGTGCATTACTTGGGGTGGCAAAGGATATTTTTAATAACCATTTGGTTCATACCATTTCGAGATTAGAGGAAATGACAAGTAATGAAGGTGACGAAGAGAATAAGTAAATCAATGGTGATGAAAAATTGGGCTTTGCTTATTATTTCGAAGGGAAGATTTATCTATGAAGTCACTGTTTACAGGACGCTTTGAAGGGTATTCAGTTCATCATGTAAAGAAGGATTTATTGTCAGGAATTATTGTCGGAATCGTTGCTATTCCACTTGCCATGTCCTTTGCCATCGCATCGGGTGTGAAACCTGAATATGGGATCTATACGGCATGTATTGCAGGTATTCTTATTTCTCTTTTTGGTGGATCCAAATATCAAATAGGTGGGCCAACTGGGGCGTTTGTGCCAATTCTATTGGGCATTGTTCTTACTTATGGCTATGAAGATTTATTGCTTGCGGGTTTAATGGCAGGGATTATGCTTTGTGTCATGGGCTTTTTTAAGCTAGGGACTTTAATTAAGTTTATTCCACGTCCTGTAACAGTTGGCTTTACAGCAGGTATAGCTGTGATTATTTTTACAGGTCAAATTGCCAACTTTTTAGGACTATCAAATGTTAAAAGGCACGAGTATTTTATCGCCAATATTCAGGAAATCATGAAGCAGCTTGGTACGACAAATATGTATAGTATTCTTACTGCCGTCCTATGCTTGGTGACAATATTGATCACACCAAAATTTTTTCCAAAGGTTCCTGGTGCATTAGCGGGTATCGTTGTCTCTACACTTGTGGCAACTTTCTTCTTTTCAGGACAAGTTGCTACCATTGCAACAGCTTATGGTCAAATTCCTAATACATTACCTCATTTTGCGTTACCGAACATCACGCTTGAACGATTACAACAACTTATTGGTCCAGCGTTTGTCATTGCGATGCTAGGTGGCATTGAGTCTCTATTATCTGCAGTTGTTGCGGATGGGATGACAAATAGTAAGCATAACAGTAATCGTGAGCTAATTGGTCAGGGGATTGCTAATATTGTGACGCCCTTGTTCGGTGGTATTCCAGCAACAGGGGCCATCGCACGCACAGCGACCAATATAAAAACAGGGGCAGTATCTCCTATGTCGGGTATCATACATGGTGTGTTTGTTTTAGTCACATTATTGTTATTAGCTCCATATGCATCTCATATTCCGTTAGCAAGTATGGCTCCGGTATTGATGGTCGTAGCTTGGAATATGAGTGAACGACATCATTTTGCACATATCGTAAAATTAAAATCAGGCGATTCACTGGTGTTATTGATTACCTTTTTATTAACGGTATTCACTAGTCTCACATTAGCAGTTGAAGTGGGGCTTGTGCTGGCTGTGCTATTATTTGCGAAACGCATGAGTGAAAAGCTTGTTGTCACGAAGGTACTTCCAGACCATTCGAATAAAAGTGAGAAGGTACAGCCACATGTTGTGCATCAGCAGCATGATTGCCCGCAAATTAGTATGTACACAATTGAAGGGCCGTTGTTCTTTGGTGCTGCACAAATGTTTGAACAAACAATTGAAAGTACTTTGCATCAGCAACCAAGAGTTTTGATATTACGAATGGGGAAAGTGCCCTTTATGGATTCTACTGGAGAGGCATATTTTAGCAATAGCATTGAAAACTATAAAGCACAGGGCGGTACTGTTTTGGTAACGGGTGTGCAAGGTGATTTAAAGGATGCTCTTCAGCACAATGGTCTTTACGATAAAATAGGTGCGCAACATTTTTATCAACATACTGGAGAAGCGATTACAAAGGCTTTCAATTATTTAAACGCAAATCAATGTATCGGATGTCAGCATTTTGCATTTCATGAATGCAAGGATTTATCAAAGCCTAAGGAAAAAAAGGAATTAATTGTTCAGTAATGGGTAAGCTGTAAACAAAGGCTTGTGCTTTTCAATACTTTCCATTAGAATAAATGCAATATCATGTAAAGACTGTGATGAGGAATAGTAGATTTGTGGTTCTTTTTAGAGAGCTAGCGGTTGGTGGGAGCTAGTAAGAAAGCAAGTTGAACTCGCCTTCTGAGTCTGCCCGCGTGAAACAGCGTGTGTCGTTTCTTCCGCGTTAAGGAAGCTTGAGCCGAGTGTAATCACTAATCTGGGTGGTACCGCGGGAGTACAAATTCTCTCGTCCCTTCTTTAAGAATGGGGCGAGTTTTTTTATTTTTTAAATATTTTGTCAATTATGATGGAGAGCAGCATGATCAATCGAAGGAGGAAAAAGAATGAGTTTTAATCATGAACAAATTGAAAAAAAGTGGCAGCAATATTGGGCTGATAACAAAACATTCAAAACTGAAAATGAAATAGAGAAGCCTAAATTTTACGCATTAGATATGTTCCCATATCCGTCTGGCGCAGGACTCCATGTAGGCCATCCAGAAGGGTATACGGCAACTGATATTCTATCGCGCTTTAAACGTATGCAAGGCTACAATGTACTACATCCAATGGGCTGGGATGCTTTCGGTTTACCGGCTGAGCAATATGCGCTTGATACAGGGAATGATCCAGCTGAATTTACAGCTAAAAATATTGCGACATTTAAACGTCAAATTCAAGAGCTAGGCTTCAGCTATGATTGGGATCGTGAAATTAACACGACTGATCCAGAGTATTATAAATGGACACAATGGATTTTTATCCAGCTTTATAAGAAAGGTTTAGCTTATGTGGATGAAGTGGCTGTTAACTGGTGTCCAGCACTCGGCACGGTATTAGCTAACGAAGAAGTGATTGATGGGAAATCAGAGCGTGGTGGTCATCCAGTAGAACGCCGACCAATGAAGCAATGGATGCTTAAAATTACAGCCTATGCTGATCGTTTAATCGATGACCTAGAAGAAGTTGATTGGCCTGAGTCTATTAAAGATATGCAGCGCAATTGGATTGGCCGTTCAGAAGGGGCAGAAGTGACATTTACCATTGACGGTTCAGATCAAAACTTCACCGTTTTCACAACACGCCCTGATACATTATTTGGTGCTACATACTGTGTGCTTGCACCAGAGCATAAATTAGTGGAACAAATTACAACAGCTGACCAACGCCAAACTGTTGAGACTTATTTAGAGAAAGTTAAAATGAAATCTGACCTAGAGCGTACAGATTTAGCGAAAGAAAAAACAGGCGTATTTACAGGTGCTTATGCAGTGAATCCGATTAACGGTAAAAAAGTGCCGATTTGGATTGCTGACTATGTGTTAGTGTCTTATGGTACAGGTGCTATTATGGCGGTGCCAGCACATGACGAGCGTGACTATGAATTTGCGACTGAATTTGGCTTAGACATCGTTCCTGTACTTGAAGGTGGAGACATTAGTAAAGAAGCGTTTACAGGTGATGGTCAACATATTAACTCTGAATTCCTTAATGGCTTAAATAAAACAGATGGCATTGCAAAAGCCATTGAATGGTTAGAGGAAAAAGGTGTAGGAGAGAAGAAAACTTCTTATCGTCTACGTGACTGGTTATTCTCTCGTCAGCGTTATTGGGGTGAACCAATTCCAATGATTCATTGGGAAGATGGCACGATTACGCCAGTTCCAGAATCAGAATTACCATTAATGCTGCCAAAAACAGATAATATTCGTCCATCGGGTACTGGTGAATCACCACTAGCTAATATTGCTGAATGGGTGAATGTTGTCGATCCAGAAACAGGCAAAAAAGGACGTCGTGAAACAAATACAATGCCACAGTGGGCAGGTTCTAGCTGGTACTTCTTACGCTATATCGATCCTACAAATACAGAAGCCATTGCAGATCCAGCGTTACTAAAACGATGGTTACCAGTTGATATTTATATTGGTGGCGCGGAGCATGCCGTATTGCATTTACTTTACGCTCGCTTCTGGCATAAAGTTCTGTATGATTTAGGCGTTGTTCATACGAAAGAGCCATTCCAAAAATTATTTAACCAAGGAATGATTCTAGGTGAAGGTAACGAGAAAATGTCTAAATCGAAAGGCAATGTCGTCAACCCAGATGAAATCATTACGTCACATGGTGCTGATACATTACGTTTATATGAAATGTTCATGGGACCACTTGAGGCATCTGTTGCATGGTCTACAAATGGTTTAGATGGAGCACGCCGCTTCTTAGACCGTATCTGGCGTCTATTTGTCAATGAAGAAGATGGCGCAATGTCAGCAAAAATCCAAGTGTCTAACGATCAATCACTTGAAAAAGCATACCACCAAACAGTGAAAAAAGTGACAGAGGATTATGAAGGCATCCGCTTTAACACAGCTATTTCACAAATGATGGTCTTTATCAATGATTGCTATAAAGCAGATGTGATTCCAACGGCTTATGCTGAAGGCTTTGTTAAAATGATAGCACCAATCGCTCCGCATATTGCAGAAGAACTATGGCAACTATTAGGGCATAAATCAACACTTTCATACGAGCAATGGCCAACCTATGATGAAACGAAACTTGTAGATGATGAAGTGGAAATTGCCGTGCAAGTGGCTGGTAAAGTACGTGCGAAAATTGTTGTAGCGAAAGAAGCGTCAAAAGAGGATATCGAAAAAGTAGCGCTTGCTGATGAAAAAGTTCAAGAATACATGGCAGGAAAGAACTTAGTGAAAATCATCGTTATTCCAGGCAAACTTGTCAATATTGTCGTGAAATAAAGAAATATAAATTAAAAATGTACATTACTAAATTCAATTTTAGTGATGTACATTTTTTAATTCGGAGTAACCTTATAGCGATAAATGAGGAAAAAACTACACCCAGCTATCTGAGTGCAGTTCAAATAATAGTTCCTTATTCAATTTAAATAATCAATCCAACAATAATAGCTGTTAGGATACTTACAAGTGTAGCGCCGTACAATAATTTTAAACCAAACCGAGCAACCACATTTCCTTGCCTTTCATTCAAACCTTTTACAGCTCCTGAAATAATACCAATTGATGAAAAGTTGGCAAAGGATACGAGGAAGACAGAAATAATGCCTAGTGTACGTTCACTCATGGACTCAGCAACGTCACCAAGGTTGATCATAGCAACAAATTCGTTTGTCACTAATTTGGTTGCCATAATACCGCCAGCAGCAACAGCATCTGCCCATGGGATACCCATTAGGAAAGCGACTGGTGCAAAGATATAGCCTAATATTTCTTGGAACGATATACCAATTATCATATCGAATAGTGAATTGATTAAATCCATTAATGCTACGAAACCAATCAGCATAGCACCAACAATGATGGCTACTTTGAAGCCATCCATAATATATTCACCAATCATTTGAAAGAACGCTTGCTTATGCTCATCTTCAATTGTTAAGATATCTTCTTTTTCATCAACAGTACAGGGATTAATGATGGAAACAATGATAAAACCACCAAACAGGTTTAACACAATGGCTGTAACGACATACTTTGGCTCAATCATCGTCATATAAGCTCCAACAACTGACATCGACACAGTCGACATAGCAGAAGCACATAGTGTATACATACGTTGTGGTGCAATTTTATCTAATTGTTTTTTTACAGTAATGAACACTTCAGATTGGCCTACCATAGCAGAAGCAACAGCATTATAGGATTCCAATTTCCCCATGCCACTTACCTTGCTTAAAAATAATCCTACCCATTTCATTAGGAAAGGAAGAATTTTGAAATGTTGCAAGATCCCAATCAGGACGGATATAAAGACGATTGGTAATAAAACAGCTAAAAAGAAGGGAGATTCTCCTTCATTTGCTAGGCCACCAAACACAAAGGATATACCCGCATTTGCATAAGACAATAAGTGATCGAATACTTTGGTGATTCCTTTGATTAGAACATAACCAACTGTTGTATTGAGTAGTAAAGCTGCCAATAAAAATTGGATGATCAACATAATCACTATATATTTATATTTTATTTCTTTTTTGTTTTTACTCATTAATAAAGCTAAGGCAAAAACAAGTAACAATCCACAAAGGGATATTAAGTATCTCATAAGTTCCTCCATAAGTATCTGTGATATTTTGTCCTGATGTTCCAATTTCAGAAGAACAGCTAAAGATCTTAATTAGTCAGACGTCAGACAAACAATCTCACTATAACAGTTTTTTCGCTAGTTATTCAATAGATAATAGAAAAAAAGTATGCGACATGGCATACGAATAAATTCAATGTAAAAAATGTTCGTTCTATCTTTGATAGTGACTATCCATATTTATGGTTGCCAGAATAATTCAAAATAAAATACCCTTTTATTGTGTGAAGATTTTTTCATTTTATGACCATCGTGTTGATGAAACTTTTTGGTTTTTTTTGAAACCAACTAAGATTGGGTTACGACTATAATGTGAATAGGAGGTGTTTGGGTGAGTGAGCATTTAGCGGCCATTATGGAAGAACACGGAGAATATTGCTTACGAGTGGCTTATCTTTATGTAAAGGACTGGGCGATAGCTGAAGAAATAGTCCAGGATGTCTTTTTTTCTTATTATCGGCAACAGGATCGCTTTGAACAAAGAGCATCCCTAAAGACCTATTTAGTTAAAATCACGGTACATAAAAGTCATGATTATCTGCGAAGTTGGAAAAATAAACGCCATCTACTGTTGGAAAAATTACATATTGGTGCAAGTAAACAAACACCAGAAACGATGTTACTAGCCCAGGATGAGCGGGCAACCATAACGAAAGCGTTATTTGAGCTACCTATTACTTATAGAGAAGTCGTCATTCTTTATTATTATCAGGAATTGAAGGTTAAAGAAATTGCAGATATTCTTCCATGTGCAGAAAATACGGTTAAAACCAGATTGCATCGGGCAAGGAAAATGTTACAGGAACGATTAGCGAATAGTGAGTGGGAGGTGTTAGTGGATGACAGCTTTTAAAGAGAAGTTGGATCAAGAACTTGGCGAAGCACCACGATTTACGAAGTCCTTACAGGAGGATATTTTACGGCAAGTGCGGCAAACAAAAAAGACAAGACGCTGGTCTTATCCATTGATCATCATAGGCACGATTGTCATGCTTCTATTGTTAATAGAAATGGGTCCGTTAGGGCAGATGGAGCAAACGAAACATGCTTCAATTGTTCAATTAGCACAGCAGGAGACCATAAAAAAATATACAATGATTTTCAATTCGGATGAGGAAATCTTTAAGGCTGGAAGACCTGGGTGGGTCATTGGTCAACAGGTGATGGAGCAAAGTTCAGAAAAAGCGCTGTTACAACAACTATTACAGCAAGCTACAGTGACACAAACGAATGAGCGCACTTTTTTTAGATTACAACGTGATGTCTGGGTAGAATTTGAAAAAGGGCAGGTTATTAAGCTGAAGATGTTCATAAACGAGGAGGATATCGGAATTGTTGATTATGATAACCATTCATTTTATAAAGTAGATAATAGAGATTTGGCAAAGGCTTATTTAGATCTTGCTCTCAAAGATGAGGCTAAATTTGGCATGACAGGTTTAATCGTTATGCTAGTTATTCTCTTAGCTAGCCAACTACTTGTCGATAAACTAATGAGGAAAAAGTTTAATATACCAAAGGACTACGTCAATAGAGGACATCGACGTGCTGTTTGGGCTATTAAAATTTTGAATATCATTATGCTTCCGCTACTTATGTTAAAAGGATGGATTTTATTTACTGTTATCATCGGAGGATATTTAGCTGTTATCCTTTTCAGCTCTATTTTTATCGACTATTACTACGGTCGAGAGGAAAAAAGACATTATCTTTCCATTAGTTCAGCCTTTATCGGAGTGCTATTCCTAATCCTATTCATTTATTATAGCAGTTAAATAAACGAATAAGCCTGAACCCGAATAATCTCGAGTTCAGGCATTTTTTTCTATAGTTTCAGTCTGAAGCATTAATTGATAAATACTCGAGATCATAAAGCTGGCAGCTAAACCGTATAGCGCATTGAAACTTATACCTACGCCAATTCCAATGATGATGGATAGCAGGATGACAAGCCAACTATGATTATGAATACGGCGATTCGTAAATAAAAGGATTAACATAAACGGTAGCAAGGTAATGTGCAGGAAGGCAAAAGAATAAATAACACCTAAAATTGTTAGATCTATAGATAAGAAGCAGGTAAATAAAATCACCATAAGGCCAATCAAATAGAAATAATAGGGTCTTTTCTTTACAAAAAAACGTTTCGTTGCCCGCATGTCTACAAGCAAGGTTGTGATAATGGCTAATAGGACAATGACGAGAAAAGCAAATGTAAGAAAGCCTGGTTGCACTTCATATAAAAACGTAAAAATCAGCACTTGAAACTGGCCAAAGGATCCGCTATATAAGGCAATCATTAAAATCGCAGTAAATGATAGTGTTAATAACGCTAAAATCACACCTGAGGAAAACAGGCTACGTCGTACTTTTTTGGGCTTAATAAATGCAATTAAATACCATGTTGATTTATCAAAAAATACTTGTCCTAAAACGGCTAGTTGAATAATGACATAGAACAGCAGGATTTCGCTATTTTTAAAATAAAATAAATAAGGGTGGTATAAGCGAATCCCCTCATATACGGTGCTTGCTCCATTTTGTACAAAGTAATAAATGGGGATAAAAATAAGTAACGAAAAAAGAGCAATAATAAATAAAATTTCCAGCCATAGTATACTTTTCACAGACATGATGCGATCAAGAAGTAACATACCAATTAAAAAGAAGAAAAGGGTAATAGGTACTGGGATATTTAACATAATTTCAGACAATACACTAATACTTATTAATTGAATGAGCCAAATTTCAATACCTGTCAGCAGGTAAAATAGCCGTATAACCTTTAAATTCATACCAGATAATTTTCGCTGTATGGTAAAGAGCAAAAAACTTTGGGTATGCTGGTGTTGCGTATAATCACTCTTATTCAACAATGAGCCAAGTACGATAAATGAAATAGCTGTTGCTAATGTATAACAAATACCTGCCATAAAACCAAAAGAAATAAGGGCTGAAGGAGAAGACAATAATAAGTTACCATTAATCCATCTGGCTAAAAGAATAATGACACCTGCTGCTGTGCTTAAACTTGCAAATGGTACGAGCAATGAAAATTTCCTTAGCATACAATCAAATCCCTTTACTCATTTTAGAGGATTTATATTGTCGCGGTGATTGATTATATTTTTTCTTAAACGCTACACTAAAATAGTGTTGACTATTAAAACCACAGCTCTCAGCAATCGCAGACATACTTGCATCCAGATTTTCATTGATTTTCTTTACGGCCATTTCTAGGCGATAATTATTAATATACTCATTAATTCCGATAGACTGCTCCTCCAAAAATTTACGACTTAAATAGCTTGGATTCAAATGAATTTTTTCAGCAATGATATTTAGACTCAGTTTTTCATGATAGTTTTCATGGATATAGGAAAGCGCGCTTTGAATCGCATCATGGTTAGAACTCCATACTTTATATTTCTCCACGATTGCATCTAATTCACTTGCAATGACAGGTTTTGTAAGATAATCTTTTACCCCAATACGCAATGCTTTTTGGGCATATTCAAAGGTCTGATAAGCGGTTACCATAATGATATCTACCTCATAAAGCGCTTTTAATTCCTTGCTCAACGTGATTCCATCTTTCCCAGGCATTTGAATATCCAAAAAGGCGATAGTCATACGGTGCTTTTTAGCTAATTGCAGGGCCTGTGAGGCATCTTGAGCAGTATGGAATGTCCAATTCGGAAAATGTGGCTTTAATAAATAAATCATTTGCTCAAGCTCTAATGGCTCATCATCTGCGATTAAAATATTCATGGTGAGATTCTCCTTTCTTATTCAAATTGATAGAAAGCCTAAGCGGGAACATGGATGGTAACAGTGTAATGCTGTTCATTGTTTTGAATCGAGAATAAAATATTTTCGAGACCATAAATAAGCTCAAGTCGTTTTCTAATATTTTCGAGACCATAACCTTGCTGCAATTCGTCTACTACCTGCTCAGTAGTCATTTCTATTTTTTCTAATGGTTGTGTATTTTTTATTTCTATTAATAAGACATTCTCCATTTTTTTAATTGTAATGGATAGCTCTGCAGCTCCTATATGTTTTTCAAAGCTATGTTTATATGCATTTTCAATAATGGTCTGCAGAATAAATGGAGGTATTTGAACAGAAAGAGCTTCATCATCAACATATTTATTTACAGTCAAACGATGTCCAAATCGTAACTGTTGAATATTTAAATAACTATCAACAAATTGTACCTCGTTCTTTAACGCAATTAAAACCTCATGATTATTGTATTTAAATTTAAAGAATGTTGCCAAAGCCTCAATGCCCGCAACCAAATCTTCCTTTCGATTGATGCGGGCTAGGCTAAGTAATGAATTTAATGCGTTAAAAAAGAAATGTGGCTGTATTTGCTGATTTAACTGGAGAATATTCGCTCTTTGTAAATCCTGCTCAAGCTCTAAGTTTCTTTTTTCCTCCTCAAGGCTATCGATTTGTTTTTCGAAAATAAATATAAAAGTAAGCAGAAAAGCTCCAATAATTGGAGCAATTACACATAGGAGAATATATATGTTGAAGGTTTCTAGTTGTAACATAATGACCTCTCCGTTTATTTTATAAGTGTATGATACATTAAACTAAATTTTCTGCGAAATGGCAAGCTACCTTATGTGTTGAAGAGATTTCTCGTAATGATGGCACTTCTGCTTTACATTTATCTGTTGCGAATGGGCAACGTGTGTGAAAGCTACAGCCAGTAGGAGGATTAAGAGGGGATGGTAGGTCACCTTTTAAAATAATACGCTCCTTACGATGCTGCTTATCAATAACTGGTATAGAAGAAAACAGTGCTTTGGTATAAGGATGATGTGGCTGTGTGAAAAGGGAATGCTTATCAGCAATTTCTACGACCTTCCCGAGATACATCACCATAATACGGTCTGAGATATGTCGAACAACACTTAAATCGTGTGAGATAAATAAAAAGGTTAAATCTAAATCTCTTTGTAGTTGCTTCAGTAAATTGAGTATTTGAGCTTGAATGGAAACATCTAGAGCAGAAACGGACTCATCACAAATAATAATTTTAGGATTAACAGCAAGGGCTCTTGCAATGCCAATACGCTGACGCTGCCCACCAGAAAATTCATGTGGATAACGCTCTAAATACTCAGGACGTAACCCAACAAGGGACATTAATTCAATCATGCGTGCTTCTTGTTGCTCAGGCGGTACAATTTTTTGAATAGACATGGCTTCTGTTAGCATTTTACGAATCGTTCTTCGTGGGTTAAGGGACGCATAGGGATCTTGGAAAATTATTTGAATGTCCTTGCGCGCAGCACGAAGCTCTTTTTTGTTCATATTCACTAAATTTTTACCAAATAACAATACCTCTCCAGCAGTAGGCTCATCTAATCTTAAAATAGAACGACCTGTCGTTGATTTTCCACAGCCAGATTCTCCAACAATGCTGAGTGTCTCACCAGGCATAATATCGAAAGACACACCATCCACAGCTTTTACAACTTGCTGTGGACCGAAGAGCTTTTCTTTTTTTAAGAAAAAATGCTGCTTTAAATCATTTACTTCTAATAGTGGTTGAGTGTGTTGCGTAGTTGTCATACTGTCAGCTCCTTCATAAGTGTTTCTCCTTGCCATTCATTACTGTACATCCAGCATCTTACCTTTTTGCCTTGCTCAACAGTCAAAAGTTCAGGCTGTTGTTCACGACATAAATCCGTAGCAAATGGGCAGCGTTCTGCATAACGGCAGCCAATCGGGTAATTATAGGGACTTGGGACAGTCCCATGAATAGTAGATAATTCTTCTTGGTCCTCATATAGCTTTGGTAGTGATTGAATTAATCCATTTGTATAAGGGTGTAACGGTTTTTCAAAGAGACTTTCTGTTGAGCTTTCTTCTACAACCTGCCCCGCATACATAACAGCAATCTTATCGCAGATTTCTGCTACAACACCAAGATCGTGGGTAATGAAGATAATGCTCATGCCTAATTGTTTTTGCAGGTTTTGAATAATATCAATAATTTGAGCTTGAATGGTTACATCTAATGCAGTCGTCGGTTCGTCAGCAATTAACACATCTGGTGTACATGCTAGTGCCATGGCAATCATTATGCGTTGTCGCATCCCACCACTTAACTGATAAGGCTCCTGCTTCGCTCTTTTTTCTGGTGCAGGAATCCCAACGAGGCGAATCATATCGACAGCCTTTTGCCATGCTTCTTTCCGTGACAAGCCTTGGTGCAAACGAATGGATTCAGCAATTTGCTCTCCAACGGATAATACAGGATTTAAGCTTGTCATAGGCTCTTGGAAAATCATTGATATTTTATTGCCTCGAATTTTACGTAGCTCTTCATCTGATAGTTTCAGGATGTCCGTATTATTTAATAAAATTTCACCATTGATGATTTTACCAGGAGGAGATGGTACTAAACGAAGTAATGACAGGGAAGTCATTGATTTCCCACAACCAGATTCACCAACAATGCCTAGTGTTTCTCCTTTTTGAAGAGTAAAGGACACCCCATCCACAGCTTTGGCAACACCTTCACTCGAATAAAAATAGGTTTGTAAATTTTTTACTTCCAACACGGTTTCTTGTTTCATCCGATTTTCCCCTCCTTAGTTTAAATCCATTCGTTTATTAAAGATTCGGTACAAAATATCTACAAAAAGATTAATGAAAACAAATATTAATGAGGCAACAAGCACGCCACCTTGAACGACAGGTATATCACGTGTCCGAATGGCATCTACAATCATTCGTCCTAATCCATTCACAGCGAAAACAGATTCAACTAAAACTGTTCCACCAAGTAAACTACCAAATTGTAAGCCTACTACTGTAATAACTGGAATCAAGGCATTGCGTAATGCGTGCTTTAAAATGATAATGTACCCTTTTAAGCCTTTTGCTTTCGCTGTTCGAATATAGTCTTGGTTTACAACCTCTAGCATACTAGAGCGAGTCATACGTGCTACGATGGCAGCTCCACCAGCACCAAGTGTGACAGCAGGAAGAATAATATGCTTGGCACTATCCCAACCTGCTACAGGAAGCCAATGTAACTGTACGGAGAATACATACATTAATAAAATACCTAACCAGAAACTTGGAAGGGAGATCCCTAATAAAGCGACAACCATTAATCCTACATCCATAAACGAATAAGGACGGATAGCGGAGATAATACCAGCAATAAGCCCTAAAACAATGGTGATTAAAATACTATAAAAGGCAAGCTCTATTGTAATCGGTAAACGAGACGTAATTTCCCCAAAGACAGGTTGGTTATTTTTTAATGAATGACCCATATCTCCTTGTAGAAGATTTTTAATATACTCTGTATATTGAACGGCTAATGGTTTATTGAGCCCTAAATTTTCACGTAATTCTGCAACCGTTTCTTGAGAAGCTCCTTCTCCTGCTAAAATGATCGCTGGGTCTCCAGGAATCATCTGCATAATTAGAAAAACAACAAGCGTTACACCAAGTGTCACAGGAATAATTTGAGCTAGTCGTTTTAAGATAAATAATGTCATATGTCTTCTCTCCTTTAATTTTTCATTCTTGGATCTAGCGCATCGCGTAAACCATCACCAAATAAGTTAAAGCCTAATACAAGTATGGAAATCATAATACCTGGGAATAGCGCCATATAAGGAGCGGTAAATAGGAAATCACGTCCGTTAGATAGCATGGCACCCCATTCAGGAGATGGTGGCTGAGCACCTAAACCTAAGAATGATAGACCGGCTGCAGATAAAATAGCCGTTGCTAAGCGCATAGACGCTTGTACAATAATAGGTGATAAAATGTTTGGAAAAATATGCTTAATTAAAATTGTCATATCATTTGCTCCAAGTGTTTTGACAGCATCGATATATTCTAATTTTTTAACTTCCATTGTTGAGCCACGTACAATACGAGCAAACATAGGAATAGAGAAAAAACCAACAGCAATTGTGACATTGATAAGGCTTGGTCCTAATGCACTAACAATAGCTAAAGCTAGCAAGATACCTGGGAAGGCAAGCATGATATCTAAAATTCGACTAATAATAGAATCAACCCATTTGCCATAATAGCCAGCAATAAGTCCTAAGAAAGTGCCGATTGTACCACCGAATAAAACAGCTGAAATACCAACACCAATTGATAAACGTGATCCATATAAAATTCGACTTAAAATATCTCGCCCTTTGTCATCTGTTCCCATTAGATGATCTAAGCTGGGTCCTTGTAATTTTTGATCTAACTGCACGTCGTATGGATCATAAGGGGCTAAAATGGGCCCGATAAGAAACATCAATATATATAGAAGAATGATGATGCCTCCTGCGACAGCTGCTTTATTTTTCTTAATTTTGTTTAGGAAAGAAACAAGATTCTTTTTTCTAGATGCCTTGCGTGCATTCACTAAAACAGAATGATCGATAGTAGTTGTTACTTTATTCATATCGAATACTCCTTTTCTATTTGATTTGATTTCAATTTAGTGAAAAGCGTAAAGAATGTAAATATTTTATGGCTTATTAGTCAGAAAATTTAAAAAACACGTAAAGATTTTAAAAAACAAGTGAAATTTATTTCTTTATAATTCGAAATGTAAGGAACAAATCACACAAGGAGGAAATGTTGATGAAGAAAATGAAGTTGTTTTTATTCATGGCACTAATGATAGTACTTATTCTGCAAGCATGTTCTACTGCTAGCAATAATAGTACGGAAGGTTCCAAAGAGGGATCGAAAAGTGTAGGAGGAGAATTAGTCGTTCTAAGAGCAGCAGATGCGACAAGCCTAGATCCTCATTTCATTACAGATATTCCATCAGCGAATATTATTCATGGCAAGGTATATGAAACACTTGTTGCTTTTGATAGAGATCGTAAAATTGTTCCACTACTTGCAAAAGAATGGGAGCAAAAAGATGATGTCACTTGGACATTTACATTGAATGAAGGTATTAAATTCCATGATGGTGCAGATTTTAATGCAGAGGCTGTTAAAGCTACATTCGACCGTATTTTAGATCCTGCAACTGGTTCACCACAACGTGATAAATTATCAATGATTAGTGAAGTAGTAGTAGATGATACGTATATTGTTACATTGAAATTAAAAGAACCGTATGCACCGCTGCTATCTATTTTAGCAAGTCAAGAAGGTAGTATGATGAGTCCGAAAGCTATTGCTGAAGCGGCTGACGAATTAGCAACACATCCAGTAGGGACAGGCCCATTTGTATTTGAATCTTGGAAATCAGGTCAAGAAATTACATTAAATTCGAATAAAGATTATTGGGGAACTGTACCGAAAGTAGATAAAGTAACATTTAAAGTTGTACCGGAGGATTCTACGCGTCTAGCAATGATTGAAAGTGGAGAAGCGCATATTGCTGAACAAGTACCTGTAACAGAGATTGATCGTATTGAAAATTCTTCAACGATGACTTTATTCCGTGCAGAAGGACTTGCAGTAGAATTTATCGGATTCAATGTGAAAGATACCCTATTATCAGATGTAAAAGTACGTCAAGCAATTAGCTATGCTGTTGACCGCGAAGCGATTATCAGCGGTATTTATGATAATGTAGGAACACTTGCGAATTCGGCAATGAGTCCAAAAATTATTGGTTATTCTAGTGAAACGAAACCATATGACTATGATGTAGTGAAGGCAAAAGAATTATTAAAAGAAGCTGGCGTGAAAGAAGGAACAAAAGTTAAATTACTGACAAGTGACCGTAAAGAACGTATCAATATGGCTGAGGTGATTCAATCTCAATTAAAAGGAATCGGATTAGATGTTGAAATTCAAGTAATGGAATATGGTGCATTTATTTCTGAAATCACGAAAGAACAGCACCAAATATTTATTAGTGGCTGGGGTAATGCTACTGGGGATGCTGATTATAACCAATTTAATCTATTCCACACTGCTTCTATGGGACCTCCTGGAAACCATTTCTACTATTCAAATCCAGAGGTTGACAAACTAATTGAGCAAGGACGCTCTGAAGCAAACCAAGAGGCACGTAATGAAATCTACAAAAAAGCAATGCAAATCGAGTTAGATGAAGCTGTGTATATCCCAGTGCGTAACTATGAGCATTTAGCAGTCTATAGCAATGCTGTAAAAGGTTTCTGGTTAGATGCATCTAACTACACGATGATTAGTGGCGTTGAAATTGTAGAATAATCGAATTTGGTGATAGATGTAAAATACCAATTGGGAGGAAACTATGAGTAAACTATTGCTGAAAAATGTGAGATTAGAAGAAGCATATGAGCGCGAAAATGAACACATTGTTGCAACTCGTACAGGTATTTATGATGTCCTAATCGAAGATGGGCATGTTCAACAAGTGGATAAGAATATAGTGGCTGATGGAGATGTAGAAGTAGTAGATGCGCAACAGCAACTATTAGTCCCTTCATTCCGAGAGATGCATATTCATATCGATAAAACGTATTTTGGTGGAGAATGGCAGGCGCCAAGACCCATTACTAAAGGGATTTTAACACGTATTGAAGAAGAAAGAACGCTACTACCAAAGCAATTGCCGACAGCTGCTTATCGAGCTGAGGAAATGGTGAAGTGGCTTATTTCACAAGGACACACACATATTCGTTCACATTGTAATGTTGACCCGCAAATTGGGACAAGACATATTGAAATTACAAAACATGTTTTAGAAAAATATCAAGATCAAATCACCTATGATATTGTGGCCTTTCCACAGCATGGCTTATTACGCTCCAATGTAGAGGGACTAATCCGTGAGGCAATGGCAATGGGAGCAACGCTTGTTGGGGGCGTTGACCCATCCATTGTAGATCGCAATATCGAAAAGTCATTGCAAACAACAATGGGCATTGCTCAAGACTATAATGCAGGGATAGATATTCATATTCACACTGCTAACACACTAGGTGAATTTGAATTTTATAAGCTGATAGCGTTAACGAAACAGGCAAAAAAAGAAGGACAAGTCACAATTAGCCATGCGATGGCACTTGCTGATTTAGAACAGTCACGCTTAGAAAATTTAGTTCAAGCAATGGCTGAGGTACAAATGGATGTAACAACAACTGTACCAATAGATTTGAACCGTTCGACGATACCAATTCCTTATCTTTATAACAATGGTGTAAAGGTATCTGTGGGGCATGATAGTTTAACAGATCATTGGTCACCATATGGTACGGGTAATACCATTATGAAATTAAATGTGATGGCGGAGAGATTCCGTTTTATTGATGAATATTCATTAAGTCGGGCTTGGAAATACGCTTCTGGTGGTATCACGCCATTGAATGATGCTGGAGAACGTGTTTGGCCACAAGTTGGTGATAAAGCCAATATGCTGTTAGTGGATGGCGTGAGCACTGCCCATGTGATAGCAAGAAGATGCCCAATTACTACGGTCATTTCACAAGGCAAAATGATTCACCAACAGGATGTAGGAGAGTTGAAAGGAGAATTCAGATGAAGCAATGGCTTACAAATGTTCTACTTGAAACAGGAGAATATCTAAAGGAAAATGACACAGTTGGTACGAAAGTGGAGCTTTTTCACCTTGAAATTATAGATGGCTTTATTTCTCAAATTGTACCTGCAACACAGGCAATCGATTCACCAAATGAAGTTACAGATATGAATGGAAAGCTGCTATTACCTGCCTTTAAGGAAATGCATAATCATTTAGATAAAACATACTTATCTTTACCGTGGAAGGCTTGTGTTCCCGTAAAGAATTTAAAGGAACGACTTGATCGTGAAGCACAAGAGTTATCCGTTCTTGCTACAACTGGTAAACAACGTGCAGCTGCAATGATTGAAAAAATCCTTAAGAATGGTGCAAATCATATTCGTACACATGTTAATATCGATCCATACATTGGATTAAAAAATTTAGAAGGTGTACTAGCAGCATTGGACGATTATAAAGATGTCGTGACATCCGAAGTGATTGCCTTTCCACAGCACGGCCTATTAAGAGATGATGTCCCTAAATTATTGCGTGAAGCTTTACGCAATGGAGCGACGATGATTGGTGGCCTAGATCCAGCTGGCATTGATAACTCGATTGAGCCTTCTCTATATGAAGTGATGGATATCGCACAGGAATTTAATGTAGATGTCGATATTCACCTACATGATGGTGGCCACGTTGGGTATTATACAATCGATAAATGGATTGATATCGTGGAGGATGCCAAGTATCAGGGTAGAACGGCAATAAGTCATGCCTTTTCACTTGGTGATGTATCGATCATGGAACAACATAAAATTGCAGATCGTTTAGCGCAACAACAAGTAAAAATAATGTCAACTGTGCCATTTGATTTGCGACGATTAATTCCACCGATTGAATTACTGACAGAGCACGGCGTGAATGTCCACTTTGGTTGCGATGGCTTTTATGATTCCTGGAGTCCCAATGGCTCAGGAGATATTTTAGAAAAAGCGACTACTTTTGCAGACATTTCTCGCAAGCTTGATGAACGTTCGATTCGACAAACATTAAAATATATTACAAATGGTGTTACACCATTGGATGCGAATGGTCAGAAGGTTTGGCCGAATGTGAAAGATGAAGCAAGTTTTGTATTCTTTGACGCAGTATCAAGCGCTGAAGTCATTGCGCGTAAACCATCCAACCGAGTGGTTATGTCTAAAGGTAAGTTTATCAACTAAGTATTAATCTAAATCCCCCTTATTTAGATAACATAGCAAACTAGAAAATTTCTAGTTTGCTATACTTATGTTTTAATAGAAAAGATGAATAAAGGAAAGGGAAGTAGATTTTTATTAGTTGATCCATAACTTATATAGAAGTCTCTTTATATGCAGGTGCGATAAAATATGAAGCAACTTACAATCTATATGATTTTATTTAGCTGTGTATTTTTTTGGGCCAGTAACTTCATTATTGGCTCTATTTTAATTGAACATTGGGACCCTTTAACGGTCGCCATCTTTAGATTGATTGTCATAGTTCTGTTTTTAGGGGGGATTAGTTGGAAAGCAATTAGCAGAACAACATTTACGCGCAATGAGCTATTGTTGTTGGTCCTTGCAGGAATACTGGGTGTTTCCATTAATCACTATAGCTTTTATGCTAGTCTCCAACACACTTCTCCTATCACTGCGGCTTTAATATTAGCCTGTGCACCGATTGTCACTTCTCTACTGAATAAAATGATTTATCATGAATCACGTAACAGCATATTTTGGTTAGGTGCGATAATTTCATTTGTTGGTGTTGGTCTCATCATTACAAAAGGAGCACTTATCACCATTTCCATCGGTAAGGGTGAGGTGCTGAGCTTAATTACAATGCTAAGCTTTGCTTTGTTCCTCATTATTGTCAATCATCTTAGTTTGAAAATGTCAGCCCAGTCGATTACGTTTTATACAAATTTAATTGGTTTACTAGTGCTTGTACCATTTTCTTTTACTATTTTGCCACAGACGAATTGGCAAGTTGCAAAGCCCTACTGGTTTTTGCTCATTTTATCAGCGATTATTATTCACGGGGTAAGTAATTTAATGTGGAATCAAAAAATGAAGGAAATCGGCTCGACGAATGCGTCACTGTTGTTAAACTTTGAGCCGGCTATAGCTATGCTATTGAGTGCGGTATTTTTAAAACAATTCCCTACAAGTGTTCAAATATATGGCTCTTTATTAATTTTAGTAGGAATTTTGCTCTGTATTTATTATAAAGAAATTAAAATGTTGCTTTTGCTGAAAAGAAAAATAAATTAAAAAATGCACTTTTCTGTACAGTATGTTAGAAATGATTTCTAACATGCTGTTTTTTTTGTAGGCTGTATGTATTGTTTTTCTGAAAAAATAATATTACTTCAAAAATATCCACTTTTAGAATATTTCTATCATGTAGAAGCAATTGATACTGAATTAATAGAATTTTACCTATAATTTTTTGTATTAAAAATATATATTTGGATAATAAAAATCTTGAGGTATTGAAAGCGTTTTATAAAATATGCATCCGCTGTATTGTAAAAAATTTATTTTTTTATTAATTTAAGTAAAAATATATTTTTTTATGAAAAATGCGAACCATTTCTAAATATAAAAATTTCGTCTATTACATTTGTAAAATGCTCTTTTGTTCTATAAATTTCTATATACTATTGATTTACTGTGCTTCTTCTTATGAGAGATACACATAATAATCCTGCTGGCAAAATAAGACGTATACATTTGATGAATGTGAAAATATGCACAAATTTAATTATATCAATATAATTAAATGTTGTTTGTGTAATAGAGCGGAAAAGTAATATTAGCTAAAAGGTGTTATGTTTTCTGTAAGATAAACGTAGTTATACTTAGAGGCTGTAAGGTTTTCTGGATAGAACGTAATAATAAAAAAGAGAAAAACTTTTTGGAGAAATAATATTTTTTAGAAAAACATCTTGCATTTGAATAATTCTAAGTGGTAAATTGTTTAACATGGACGTTCATAGAATTTTCACAGGTAGCAAATGAGGGGAGAAATGAGAATTTATGAATAAAAATAGATGGTTAATTGCATTATCTGCAATCGCTATTCACCTTTCAATCGGTGGAGCCTATGCATACAGTGTATACAAGCTACCGATTGTCACAGAAATGGGATGGAGTGAAACAAAGGTAACGATTGCCTTTACCATTATGATGGGGTTAGCTGGTTTCTCAGCCGCATTATTTGGTAGTTTAGTAGAAAAAATGGGACCACGTAAATCGGCGATGGTAGCAGCTGTCTTATTTGGAGCAGGACAAGCTGGTGCTGGTGTAGCCATTTCAATGGATTCTGTTGTCATGTACTGGTTAACATATGGTGTTCTTAGTGGATTAGGAATGGGGATTGGCTATATTGCACCTGTATCAACACTTGTAAAATGGTTCCCAGACCGTCGTGGACTAGCAACAGGTATGGCCGTACTTGGTTTTGGATCGGGTGCACTTATTACAGCACCAGTCGCAGCCAACTTAATGGAGGCAGTTGGCATTTCTACAACATACTTTATTCTAGGGGCAAGTTACTTCACGTTAATGATTTTAGGGGCTTCATATATAGCACCACCTAAGCCAGGTTATATGCCTGCTAATATGAAAGCAGCTGCCAATAATGGCAAGAATGTAGTGAAGAAAGATTTAGCTGTTATGTCAGCACGAGAAGCTGTTAAAACAAAGCATTTCTGGATGCTTTGGTCAATGCATTTAGTCAATGTAACAGCAGGGATTATGATGATTTCTGTTGCTTCACCAATGGCACAAGAAATTGTCGGTCTATCTGTTGCAGGTGCTGCAGCAATGGTAGGAATTATGGGGTTATTTAATGGTGGTGGCCGTTTAATTTGGGCTGCTGTGTCTGATTATATAGGTCGTTCAAACGTTTTCGTTATTTTCTTTACAGCACAGCTAATCACATTTATCGTTTTACCACATACAACTAACGTGATTATTTTCCAAGCACTTATTTTCTTAGTTGTTAGTTGCTATGGTGGTGGGTTCTCAAATCTACCTGCTTTTGCAAGTGATTTATTTGGAACAAAGCAACTTGGTGTTATTCATGGTTATTTATTAACAACGTGGTCATTGGGTGGAGTTTTCGGACCATTGTTAGTAAGCGCAATCAAAAATGCTTATGGAAGCTATATTCCTGTATTCTATGTATTTGCTGGGTTAATCGCAGCTTCGTTAATTATTTCCTTAACGTTACGTGCAGATGTACGTAAGCAAACAGCTTTAAAAGCAGCGCAAAATGTTGGAGACGTTTCCGCTACTCAATAATTTGAACTTTCAATTTACTATATAGGTGTCATTTCGTACATGGCACTTATATAGTTATTTTTTTGAAACGATTGTTATATAACAATTATGATTTCTTTGTTTAATGTATAACAGCACATGTCTGATGTCAATAACATTACTGGAAATAAAGTGATTTCGTAATTAAAAGAGAAATTTTGTAACGAAATGCACAATCCGTTAAAATTTGAATCTTTTCTCATAGACTAACGTATATAAAGTAACTAGGGAGGGATCAATCATGGGGAAATTTTCTTTAGATGAATTTGTTCATAAAACACAGCAGGATGATAATGAGAATGATTATTTTGAATTGGAAACTGAACGCGTATTAGAGGTTAATCTAAACGGTGAAGTATGGTCAAAAATGGGTGCTATGATTTCCTATACAGGTGATATTAAATTTGAACGTGAGCGCGTGTTGGAACATGGTCTTGGCAAAATGTTTAAAAAGGCTTTAACAGGTGAAGGTACGCAATTGATGAAAGCTAGCGGAAAGGGCCGACTCTATTTAGCGGACCAAGGAAAAAAAGTAACGGTTTTTGATTTGAAAAACGACAGTATTTGTGTCAACGGCAATGATTTACTTGCCTTTGAGCCTAGCATCGAATGGGATATCCGTTTAATGCGGAAAATGGCTGGCATCATGTCAGGTGGTTTATTTAATGTAACGCTACAAGGTACAGGCAAAGTTGCGATCACTACACATTTTGAACCATTGACATTATTAGTGAAACCAGGTGAAACAGTATATACCGATCCACATGCTACTGTCGCATGGTCAGGCAACTTAACACCTGAATTTAAAACTGATATTAGCTTCCGTACATTTATCGGTCGAGGCAGTGGAGAATCCATCCAAATGGCGTTTTCTGGTGAGGGCTTTGTCATTATCCAGCCATATGAAGAAGTTTATATGTCTAGTGAAAGCTAAAAAAGCGCGTCCGTTTTCCACGGACACGCTTTTTCTTCTATTATAATGCAGCATGCATTCCTGCAATTCGTCCCGTTACGAGGGCTGAAGTGATATTATAGCCACCTGTATAGCCATGAATATCAAGAATTTCTCCACAGAAGAACAGCCCCTCTTTTTTCTTTGAGGCCATTGTTTTGGGCTCGATTTCTTTTACAGAGACACCACCACCTGTAACAAATGCTTTGTCAAGTGACTGTGTGCCGCTCACTGTTAATGTGAAGTTTACTAATAAACGTGCAAGCTGACGGATTTTCTCTTGGGATAATTCCGCACCCGTCAATTGAACATCAATATGTGCTCGCTCACATAAGAACAAGAGCCATCGTTCAGGGGCTATGCCTTTCCAAACATTTTTCACAGCCTTTTTCGGATCTTCCTTCATTAATTTATTTAAATATTGCATACATGTTTCTTCATTATAATGAACCAGTGTTTGAATACGCATTGTCACAGGCTCATAGCCAGTCTTCATTAATTCTTTCACAACGAATTGACTACAACGCAAAATAGCAGGACCACTTAAACCAAAATGGGTAAAAAGCATATCCATTTGATGGGTGACGAGTGTCTTGCCTTTTTTATTTAGCACAGAGACAGCAACATCACGTAACGCTAGCCCTTGAAGTTCACGGTCTTGAATAAAGTCCTCTTTTGAAATAACAGGTACTTCTGTTGGGAATAAGGTTGTGATTGTATGACCGGCACGCTCAGCCCAAGGATAGCCATCACCTGTTGAACCAGTTTGTGGGACTGCCTTGCCACCAACGGCTACAACGACTGCTTGACTACGGACTTCGGAGCCGTCTGCAAGACGTACACCCAAAGTTTTATCTTCGTCCATCAGAAGCTTGCTAACAGCTGTGTGTAAACGAACTTCAATATGAAGACGTTGAAGCTGTCTAATCAGCGCATCAACCACATCTTGGGCGCGATTGGATACAGGGAACATTCTGCCATGGTCCTCTTCCTTTAGGGCGACACCAAGCCCTTCAAAAAATGCGATGATATCTTCATTATTATAAACGGTAAAAGGACTATAGAGAAAACGACCATTACCGGGTATATGCTTCACGATTTCTTCAACAGGCAAACGATTTGTCACATTACAACGTCCTCCGCCAGAAATGGCCAATTTCTTGCCTAGTTTTGTGCCTTTTTCTAACAATAACACTTTCTTTTTACGCTCTCCAGCAGCAATCGCCGCCATTAAACCAGATGGGCCACCACCAATCACGATTACATCATACATAGTTAGAAACTCACTTTCTGTTCAAATTAGGAATCTTTCCTATTATACATGAAGTCTATATAGAGAGGGGCTTTCTTTGACGTTGAAAATAATAGAAAAGTGTTTTATAATTCTTTATCTCATCTTTCAGGATGAAAGGCATTTCTAGTAGAATGAAACACAATATTCTTTGTTATACAATTGGATTAATGAAAGTTTTCCTTTATTAGCATTGTCGGCATGAAATGAATGTCTTTTCATGCTATTATGGTAAAGGTTATGCACTAAATTATGAGGTGAAAAATAGAATGTGCGGATTTATAGGTTATATTAATGGAACAAATGTGATTGATCATCATCAAACAATAGAAAATATGATGAATACAATTATTCACCGTGGACCAGATAGCGGTGGTATTCATAGTGACGATAAAGTGACGTTAGGTTTCCGTCGATTAAGTATTATTGACTTATCTGACGTAGCGAATCAACCATTGTATAGTGCAGATGGCAATATTGTGCTTGTATTTAATGGTGAAATTTTTAACTTCCAAGAGCTGCGTGCAGATCTTATTGAAAAGGGTCATACGTTTAAAACTCAGTCAGATAGTGAAGTCATTATTTATGGCTATGTAGAATATGGCGTAGATTTTGTGAAGAAACTGCGTGGGATGTTTGCTTTCTGTATTTGGGATAAAAAGAATGATTTACAATTCATTGCGCGCGATGGCTTTGGAATCAAACCATTGTACTACTCTGAGCATACAACAGACGGTACATTTATTTTTGGCTCTGAGATTAAATCGTTTTTACCACACCCTTCATTTATTAAAGAGTTAAATAAACAGGCACTACGCCCCTATTTAACATTCCAATATTCATCTATGGATGAAACATTCTTTAAAGGTGTCTTTAAATTACCACCAGCTCACTATATGCTGATTCAAAATGGACAAAAGCAAATCGTGCAATATTGGGATAAAAAATTCCATGCAAAAGAAGCGCCGATTGAAAAATATATCGAGGAAATTCGTTCAACTGTTAAAGAATCGGTAGAGGCTCATCAAATCAGTGATGTAAAAGTGGGTTCATTCTTATCGGGTGGTATTGACTCTAGTTATATTACATCTTTATTACGCCCAGATAAATCCTTCTCAGTTGGGTTTGCTGACTATGAAGATATGTTCAATGAAACAAATCTTGCAAAAGACTTATCAGATACGTTGAATATTCAAAATGAACGTAGATATATTACTGCGGATGAGTGTTTTGAAGCTCTTCCTAAAATTCAATGGCATATGGATGAGCCACAATCCAATCCATCTTCAGTGCCACTTTACTTCCTATCCGAACTTGCTTCAAAAGATGTAACGGTTGTCCTATCAGGTGAAGGTGCCGATGAAATTTTTGGTGGCTATGCTTGGTATCAAAACTCAGGAAGAATGCAAAAATACGAAAAATTACCATTAGGTCTACGTAAAACATTACGTGGAATGGCAGAAGCCCTACCGAAAAATCAATACACGAACTTCCTTATTAAAGGTGCTCAAACAGTAGAAGAGCGTTTTATTGGGGAAGCGGTAGTATGGGATGAAGTAGATGCCATTAATGTTTTGAAGCCAGCTTATAAAAATGCGCCATCTGTAAAATCGATTACAAAACGTATATATGATGAAGTACCTGGCGATGATGATGTGACAAAAATGCAGTATCTAGATTTAAATCTTTGGATGCCTGGTGACATTTTATTAAAGGCAGATAAAATGAGTATGGCGCACTCGATTGAATTACGTGTACCATTTTTAGATAAAGAAGTAATGGAGTTAGCGAAAGAGATTCCATCAAGATACCGTGTGAATGATATCGATACAAAATATGTTCTACGTCAAGCTGCACATCAGGAATTACCAGAAGAATGGGCAAAGCGTCCGAAACTTGGATTCCCAGTGCCGATTCGTCACTGGTTACGTGAAGAAAAGTATTACAGCATGGTAAAAGAAATGTTTACAACTGACTTTGCGAATGAATTCTTTGATACAAAACAATTAGTTGGTTATCTAGATGAGCACTATGAAGGAAAAGCAAATCGTGGTCGTTATATTTGGACGGCTTATGTATTCCTAGTATGGTATAAAAAGTTCTTTGTGGACATGGTATAAAGAAATACTTGAATCGGTGGGGATGTGCCATTCCTCACCGATTATTTTAAGGTCTTTTTTCATCAGATTTTCTTTGGAATGAACTTTTTGATGTATTTATGCGTCTCATTTCCTATAAATATGTTAAGATTACAGATGGTTTACTTTTATTGCTCTTAGGGTGATAGCGCTTGCATATATGTTATGTTAAAACGAAAAAGTTTTATAAGTATCCTTTGAAGTGTTACGATAATAATATTGATTTTACAATGAATGGATGGGTATGATGTCCAATTTAATGAAAGGTACTGCGATATTAACAATGGGGATGTTTTTATCGAAGGTACTCGGATTAATTTATATTTTTCCGTTTTATGCAATTGTCGGCGAGAAGAACATTGCGCTTTACCAATATGCATATATTCCCTATTCAATTATGTTGGCAATCGCCATTTCAGGTGCGCCAATTGCCGTCTCTAAATTTGTCTCTAAATACAATGCAATGGGGGATTATCAATCAGGTCGCAAGCTGATGAAATCCGGCATTCTGATTATGATGGTGACAGGCTTCGCAGCATTTATTGCCCTTTTTCTACTTGCAACGCCAATAGCAGGGCTAGTTATTAAGAGTGAGGAACAGGTCTTTACAGTTGAACAGATTGCTTCAGTAATACGATGGGTTAGTTTTGCCTTAATCGTTGTACCATTTATGAGTTTATGGCGTGGCTTCTTCCAAGGCTATGACAAAATGGAACCTACCGCCGTTTCACAATTGGTGGAACAAATTGTGCGAATTGTTGTATTACTTGGTGGATCGTTCTTAGTGGTTATTGTGTTTAAAGGGAAACCAGAGACAGCCATCTCCTTTGCTGTGTTTGCTGCATTTATCGGGGCAATCGGTGGATTAGGTGTTCTTTATTATTACTGGAAAAAATATCAGCCTGAATTTAACCTATTACGTAGTCAAAGTGTGACTTCCACACAGCTACCAATGTCCAATATTTATAAAGAAGTGATTACCTATTCCATCCCAATGGTGTTTGTAGGGGTAGCCAATCCGTTATTCCAATTAGTCGATATGCTTACGTTTAATGGAGCAATGACGTCCATTGGTTTAGCAGGAGTAACAGATACTTATTTATCGATGATTAACTTTATGACACATAAGGTTGTCATCATTCCCGTTATGCTAGCGACTGGATTCTCAATGGCGCTTGTACCAACGATTACAAAGTATTTTACACAGGGTGAGTATTTAGCGCTACGCCATGCAATGGATAAGACCTATCAAATTTTAATCTTTATTACATTGCCAGCTGTGGTTGGTATTTCTCTATTAGCCAATGAAATTTACTTCATGCTATATTCTGAAAGTGAAATGGGGGCAACCATTTTAGCGCATTATGCACCTGTTGCGATTTTATTTGCGTTATTCCAAGTTACAGCAGCCTTACTTCAAGGAATTGATTTTCAAAAGTGGATTGTTTTCAGCTTATTATCAGGGATTTTCGTGAAGCTAGCATTAAATATTCCATTAATTCGTTGGTTAGAGGCAGATGGTGCTATAGTGGCAACAGCTATTGGTTATAGTGTTTCGATTATCATTAATATGCTTGTGTTACGAAAAACGTTGAATTATCGATCAGAAATGGTTGTGCGTCGTGTCATGCTAATTGCTTTATTGACAATGGCAATGGCCATTAGCGTGCTGATTGTGCATAAATTATTGGAATTACTAATGGGTCCAGTTGATAGTAAATTCTCAGCATTACTATTCTCAATTATTTGTGCGGGTGTCGGTGCGGCTGTCTATGGCTTTTTATCATTACGCCTAGGTTTAGCACAAAAGCTATTGGGTGAACGATTAACCCGTATGATGAGTAAACTGGGATTGAAATAGGAGTGGAACGATGCGTTTAGATAAATTACTAGCAAATATGGGGTACGGCTCTCGTAAGGAAGTGAAGCAGCTATTAAAGCAAAAAGCTGTCACAGTAGACGGTGCTTATGTCAAGGATGCAGCTTTACACGTAGACCCAGAGCAGCAAATGGTATCAGTGTTTGGAGAGCGCGTTGTTTATACAGAATTTGTTTATCTTATGATGAATAAACCGCCTGGTGTTATTTCTGCCACTGAGGATTTAAGAGATGAAACAGTTATTGATTTATTAGAGCCATTACAGCAGCATTTTCAACCGTTTCCTGTTGGTCGACTAGATAAAGACACAGAAGGCTTGCTTTTATTAACAAATGATGGTGTATTGGCTCACAATTTATTGTCTCCCAAAAAACATGTGCCAAAAGTTTATTACGCACAGATTGAAGGGGTTGTGACAGAAGAAGATGTCGAGAAATTCGCAAATGGTGTTGAACTCGATGATGGCTATGTTACCAAGCCTGGAAAGCTTGTGATCTTAAAGTCTGCACAGCAATCTGAAATAGAGCTAATGATTCAAGAAGGAAAGTTTCATCAGGTAAAGCGAATGTTTGAGGCTGTAGGTAAACGTGTAACATATTTAAAGCGAATTTCTATGGGAAGCCTGACATTAGATGAAAATCTAGCGTTAGGTGAATATCGCGAGCTAACTACAGAAGAGCTAAACGGTTTACAAAACAATCATTAAACATAGTATTCCTCGATGCCTCACATAGCATCGGGGATTTTTATATACAGTAATATAACAGTAACTGTATAATATGAAATGAGTTATTGTGATATAGTCAAAGAACGTATCATGTTCTAAATGTTTACGAAAAGACGATGGTATAAATAAGTAGAGGACAATTAAATGAAGAACCTGCGTATTAAATTATTACTATCTTTAATAGCTTTTGCAGTCATACTCGTTGCTGTTATTTCATATGTGAACCGACAAATATTGATAGCGGAAATTGAAAAGCAAGTGAGTATGAATAAAGTTTTAATTGAAAACCATATTCTTACAGATATGCAAACTGTCGATAATGCCCATTTTTATTTTGATAATAATATTTCAGACAAAATGGAACAGGAGCTTAGACAGTTAAAAAACTATTATCTTGAAAACCCTGCTGTAGCTACTTGGGATTTGCAGCAAATGAAAAAGAAACATGGTATGGATATTTACATAGTGGATCAATCCAATACAGTGGTTTACACGACTTTTGCCAAAGATATTGGCTTGGATTTCTCGCGTTGCTGTCAACGTTTTTCTGCTTTATTAGATGAACGGCGAGCTAGTGGCGAATTTTTTACAGATGGAATCGATATTTCAACATCGACAGGAGAATACCGGAAATTTGGCTATCTGGCAACAGAGGATAAAAAATATCTGCTTGAGTTAGGTTTAGACTTACTGAATGATCCTGTTTTTCAAACCTTTAATTTTGAAAAAACTGCACAGTACTTGATTGGTAAATATGCTGATTTAGTAGAAGTGCAGACGATTAATGCAGGGGGAGTTTTCTTTGATGATTCGTCATTAAAGAAGATTACTGTAAAAGATCAATCCAAACAGTTCCAAAAATACTTTGAGCTGGCAAAGAAAACAATGGAGCCAGTTGAGTATCAAAAGGCTTTAGCCAATGGTTATCTAGAAACACATCGTTTTCTGCCATATGAAGCAGAGACAGTGAGAGGGGAGTCTTCAAAAAGAATTGTCTATGTGAAATTTATCAATTTCACTAAAATGGAAGCACTCCAAAAAAATACGAAACAATTTTGGAGCTTACTGTTCATCGCCTTACTAACATCCTTTATTATGCTGCTCGTCATTAATAAAATTTTATCTAAAACAATACAGCTAGCTACTTTCGATCCGTTAACTGGTGTCTATAACCGTGCTACCTATATTAGAAAGATTGATAATTTATTAAGGAAAAGAAAAATGAATGTGCCAGGTTTATTGTTAATCGATTTGGATAACTTTAAACAAGTGAATGATCAATTTGGGCATGTAGAAGGAGATCACATCCTGATAGAAACAGCGAGAATTTTAAAGCATGTTGTGAAACAAAGTGGTTTTGTCGTACGCTTCGGTGGGGATGAATTTGCCATTGTTTTATACGATACAACAGAGCAACAGATGCAGCACATGGCAGAGGCCATTTTGACTCAAATAAGGTCCGTTGAATATGATGGCCATGCTAGCGAGAAATGGTCTGTACTATCTGTAAGCATGGGTGGAGCCATTTATAACCATGATGAAGATACAGAAATGAGCTTATTTGAACGGGCCGATAAAGCGCTTTATCAATCGAAAAATGCTGGTAAGGATCAATACTCTAGTTATGCAGAGGTTGCTGCTGACGAAGGGTTATAATAGTTAAAAAAACGCCCCATTCTATCGATAGCAATGGGGCGTTTATTAATGAGCCGCTGTTTTGGTTCTATAAAAGATACAACTACATAAAACAAGAACAGCGATGACAGGAAACATAGCATTCATATAATGAGTCAATAGCCAACCGCCTATTATGGGGCCAATAAAGCCACCTAAATTTTTAAATTGCGCAGCACCTAAGTAAGTTGCCTTTTGAGTATCTGGCGCAATTTCATCAATCATGACATTCATCGTAGGGAAGGCAAAGATTTCACCTATGGTAAAAATAATCATGGCAATGATATAGAGCGTATAATTAGTGGAGAATCCAAACATAAATAGTCCAATAGCAAAGAACAGTACGCCTACTAATAATGTTGCTGTGGATGAAAAGCGCTCTGATACTATACTAATTGGTAATTGTAGTAGTAACACAACCGCTGCATTGAGAGAGATTAATAACGAATATAGTTTCGCACCTTCATCAATTTTTAATTCGATAATTTGTGGTAGCGTTGAGTCAAATTGCGAGTAGCCGATATTGATTAAAATGGCGCCCAAAATAAAGCTAAGCAGCACACGATTTGTCAAAAGAATCGTGAATGTACTGAGTATCTTTGTTTGAGTGACAGCTTTGGGTTGCTGCATTTGATAGCGATTTAACACAAAAAATAAAAAGACAGCGTAAATAATATACATAATCCCTGTCAGCATAAAAGGGATACTCGGGCTGGATAGCTGTGAGATATACACACCAATAATAGGACCAATAACCGCTGCAATATTGATGGCCGTATAACGTAAGGAAAATAGTCTTTTTCGTTTTTCAGCAGGTGTAAAATCAATCATTAATGCCTGTGTGGAAGGTTCGAAAAATGAACGACAAAGCCCATTCAAAGCATTGAATAGGACAAAAAGCCAAACAACATGAACCGTTGCAAAGCCAAAGAACACCAGACTCCAAACAATAATCGTTAATAGAATAACGCTTTTTCTACCAAAACGATCGGTTAGATAGCCACCAAAAAATCCACCTACTGTGGAAATGAGTGGTGCAATACCAATGGTCAATCCAATTTGTAATGGAGAGGCTTGAATTTCATTATGTAAATAAATAGCTAAAAAGGGCATTGCCATAAAGCTTGCAATACGTGTGAATATTGTTCCACCTAAAATGATCCATACTAATGGATGAAACAACTTTGACAATGTCATATCAAATCCTCCTCTCAACATTTAGAATGTTTCGAGTTTAACGGATTGTTAAGCAACTGTAAATAGTCAAAATAATCTTGAACGAGAACAATGCACCCTTTTTCAGTGTGAACGGTAAAGATAATGGCGCAAATATTTATGTTTCTATGCTACGGAAGTGAGGCACAGATTGAAGAACAGAAGAGTATGATCGCTTTGCGCGGATAGATGAGCGGAATACAGAAGAATATGATCACTTTACACAGTTAGATGAGCGGAATACAGAAGAATATGATCACATTGCCCAAATAGATGAGCGGTAGCGAGTTGAAGAAGTCAGTAAATACGTCTCTTCTTCCAAATAGGGAAAAAATCTAATAATCTTCTAACGACAAAAAAGAATGACCCCGACGAAAGGTCATTCTTTTTCCATACACAATGCTTTACGTACAAGACGTAAAACTAAGACGTCAATTTTACTTTTTTCTTCGTCGTTGTCCATCTGCCTCGACTTGGACTTGTCACCAAATCGTTAAAGGCTAACACGTTCAAATCTCTTTGAACGGTGCGAGGAGTGATACTAAACTCTTCGACTAAATCCTGTGTAGACACGGTTCCTTTGTCTAAAATAAACATGTACACGTCTTTAATACGATTAAGCATTCGATCAGTAGTTGGTTTCATTAAATGAACCACTCCTTCATCTTAATTCTCTTGGCAAAGACTAGCGGACGACAATATGTGCGGAGTGCACTTAGGCTAATAAGTAGCTGCCTTAGACATCCCCTTTTCTAATTTTATAGTCAGAACAATTATTCTGATAACTTTATTATATAGAAAAACGACTTGATTTTCTAGTGAATGCAATAGAAATTTACAATTGACATATAAATTTTATACTGTATTTTGTGGGAATACGTGAAAAACATGCTATATATGGTAGTGACAGTAGAAGTTACTGAAAATAGTTGTCAGAAAGCTGATTGTCATATATGTTGTAAGGTGTAGAATAATGTTAATACTTTGAAGGAGGTACATGGTATGGATTGGTTACAAGCTGCAAAAGAAAGGCAAGATGAATTAATACAAGAGTTACAGGAGCTTGTGCAAATTAATAGTGTGCTCGATGAGGATACAACAACTACTGAAGTACCTTTTGGAGAGGGTCCACTTCAAGCACTTAAATGGTTACTAGCAAAAGGTCAGAATGAAGGCTTACTCACGAAAAACGTTGATAATTATGCTGGACATATTGAAATGGGTACAGGTGAAGAGTTATTAGGTATTTTATGTCATGTTGATGTTGTTCCAATTGGAGAGGAAGCGGATTGGACATACCCTCCATTCAGCGGCACAGTAGCAGATGGTAAATTATTTGCACGTGGTGCGATTGACGATAAAGGACCTACGATTGCGGCATGGATGGCCATGAAGCTTGTGAAAGATGCAGGTATTCCATTAGAAAAAAGAGTACGAATGATTATTGGTACGGACGAAGAAACAGGATTCCGCTGTGTCGACCACTATTTTAAACAGGAGGAAATGCCGACAATTGGTTTTGCACCAGATGCGGATTTCCCGCTCATCAATGCAGAAAAAGGCATTGCAGAGCTTGTGTTCTCTCAAAATAAAGTGGGTGATGGAACGAAAGAACAACTATTACTATTTAATGCAGGAAAGCGCCCAAATATGGTACCTGATTTTGCAAAAGCAACGATTCAGCATGTATCAGCATCATTCAAACAGAATTTTCAAACATTTTTAAGCAAAAATCAGCTAGAAGGCTCTTTATTAATGGAGGACTCTCGCTATATAATAACTATCAAAGGTAAAGCAGCCCATGCAATGGAACCAGATAAAGGTGTCAATGCAGCTGTTTATCTTGCAGCATTTTTACAACAAGAGTTGACGACAGAAGCAAGTAAACAATTTGTCGACTTTATTGCAGATGTTTTTTATCAGGATCATTATGGCAGTCAGCTCGACCTACAGTTTGAGGATGCAATGTCAGGACAAACGACATTAAATCCAGGGATCGTCAGCTATGATGTTCATAAAGGTGGCAGTTTAGTAATTAGTATGCGCTATTCTGTTTCCTATCCATTCGATGAAAAAATAACGGCAGCACAACGCTTAACGGTAGAAAAAGGGTTTTCTCTTGATATTCAAGACGACTCGAAACCACATTATGTCAGCGAGGATGATCCATTTATCCAGACATTAGCAGCTATCTATAGACGTCAAACGGGAGATACAGAAACACCTTTATTATCAACTGGTGGTGGAACGTACGCACGTGTGATGAAAAAAGGCGTGGCATTTGGCATGCTGTTCCCAGGAGAGCCAGATGTAGCGCATCGAGCGGATGAGTTTGTTGTCGTTGAAAACCTCGTGAAAGCAGCGGCAATTTATGCTGAAGCAATTGTTGAACTTGCAGGAAAAAAATAACTCAAAGACGAAAAGGATGAACAAAACATGGCATATTCATTATGGAATGATCAAATTGTGGAAGAAGGATCCATTGCGGTATCACCAGAAGATAGAGGCTATCAATTTGGTGACGGCATTTATGAAGTAATCAAAGTTTATAACGGAAATATGTTTACAGCACAAGAGCATATTGATCGTTTCTATGCAAGCGCCGAAAAAATTCGTCTTGTTATTCCTTATACAAAAGACGTTTTACACAAATTATTACATGAGCTAATTGAAAAAAATAATCTAGATACAGGGCATGTTTATTTCCAAATCACACGTGGTGCCAATTCACGTAATCACGTTTTCCCAGATGCAAGTGTTCCAGCTGTATTAACAGGTAATGTAAAAGCGGGTGAACGTGCATATGAGAACTTTGAAAAAGGGGTAAAGGCTACGTTTGTAGAGGATATTCGTTGGTTACGCTGTGATATCAAATCGTTAAACTTACTTGGTGCAGTATTAGCAAAACAAGAGGCTGCTGAAAAGGACTGCTATGAAGCGATTTTACATCGTGGGGATATCGTAACAGAATGTTCATCAGCAAATGTTTATGGGATTAAAGACGGTAAGCTTTATACACATCCAGCAAATAACTTCATTTTAAACGGTATTACTCGTCAAGTGATTTTGAAATGTGCAGAGGAGATTAGTTTACCTGTCGTGGAAGAACCAATGACAAAAGCTGATTTATTAACAATGGATGAAATCATTGTATCATCTGTATCTTCTGAAGTTACACCTGTTATTGATGTGGATGGTAACCAAATTGGTGCGGGAGTGCCAGGTGAATGGACGCGTAAATTGCAACAAGCTTTTGAGGCGAAATTACCACTTTCTTTGAATACAAAATAAAAGAATCGTTTAAGAGAACTATCGATAAGGGTAGTTCTCTTTTTTATGGATGTAATGTTTGGTGTCGTCATGTAAAATAAAAAGGATAGTAATGAATAATTTTACAGATTGAAATTTGTAGAATAATTGTCGATGTATTGAATACAATGCCTCTTTTCTACCAAAGCAATCAAGATAAAAAGAGAACTATAGATATGGTGAGTAAGAATGGAGTGACCTTTACATGGCACAATTGGTGAAATTACAAGATTATATTTCACGCTATCAAATTGATTTAGCGAGATACCCAACACAGTTTGTGCGCCTAAAGAAAAACCAATGGGAGCGCATTAAGCGACAGTGGGAATTGGGAGAAGATATTAGCGAGTGGCAACATGTCGACAATGAGGCAGAAGCGGAGGCTTACGAGGAAAAAGAACGATTTTCCTTCATAAAAAAATGGTTTGCTGGACGGCAAAAGGAAATAACAGAGGATGTTGAAGAAGTAGAGATATCAAATGAGCTTGTCAGTGATGAGGATATCATTCCAGAAGAAGAAACAACGCTCACATTTGAACCTAAAATTGTGTATGCACCACAATCCATCCATGAGCTGAAACGAATGTTTATTGATCAATTTTTTCATTTTCAAATGAAATGGGCCAGTTCAACATTACGAGAAAAATCATATGTAGATCCTCGTTTTATGCGTGACTCATTGCTTCGTATGTTATTGCAAACATTACCAGATAATTATCTATTGTTTTATTATCCGATACTACAAATTAGAAAAGCCCCTATAGAGCTGGATGTAGTGTTAATGTCCCCAACTGAGTGTATTTGTATTACGGTCTTAGAGGCTGACAATCAAGCTGTTTACGTAGGTGGCAGTGATCGCTTCTGGATTAAAAAAGTAGGGACGAAGGATTCTAAAGTTTTGAATCCAACGATTAATTTAGGTCGGATGGAATCGGTACTGTCGCAGTTATTTAAACAAGAGGATATTGATATGCCTATCCGTAAGGTTGTGCTAACTCGTAATGGATATTTTGATTATCCTGGTTCACCATTTGGGGTTCGCTTTGTTGATCGTCGAAATTACCATGAATGGATAGAGCATTTAAGAAAAGTTTCCTCTCCTATGAAGCATATGCAAATCCGAGCTGCACAGACGATTTTAAATACAGTCCAAACGACTTCCTTTAACCGAGATATTTGGCAGCAAGCTCCTCAGCCAACAGAGGACTGATGTATGAACATTCTATTTATTGTCAATGAGGCAGCAGGAAATGGAAAAGGAAAAAAAGTTTGGCTCCAACTTCAACAGCAACTAACGATTCCCTATCAAGTGGCTTTTACGGAATATGAAGGACATGGACAGGAAATCGCGCAACAATGGGCACATCAGCAGCAAGATAAAAAGTTACTTGTCGTTGTTGGTGGTGATGGCACCATCCATGAAGTGGTTAGTGGCGTTGTACATAATGAATACATCATAATTGGTGTTGTTCGTGCTGGCTCAGGTAATGACTTTGCACGCTATTTTCACTCATTTTCAAATGCTCAGCAAATCGAGGACTATGTAAAAACTTCCTTGGCCAATGTGAGGATGGATGCAGGAATCGTTCAGCTTGGGAATAGACGAAAAGAAATATTTGTCAATAATGCTGGCATAGGCTTCGATGCGTATGTGACAAAATCAATTAATACTTCTCGTCTTAAGTTTTATCTCAATAAGATTGGACTTGGAAAACTTTCGTATGCTGTCGCTGTTATTAGAGGGCTATTTCGCTTTGAACGCTTTGACATAACGATACGCTCAGGAGAACAGGAATGGCAATTTCAGCAGACATGGTTTGTGGCAATGAGTAATCAACCTTATTTTGGGGGAGGCATGAAAATATCACCTGCCGCAAAAGCAGATGATGGCCAAGTGGATATAACGATTGTACATGGGATTTCACGTATCAAATTATTAGTTGTATTTGTCACTGTGTTTTTTGAAAAGCATACAAAATTTAAGGAAGTTACTTTTTTACAGGGACAGAATTTTGATCTTATCGCAGCAGATAAGGTTGATTGCCATGCGGATGGTAATTATATTGGCATTGTCAATCAAGGGACCAATATCCACTGTACAATACAACAAAATGCTTGGCAGGTTATTAGCAAGGATTCATAAAAAATATCATTGTGCAATAATTTCATGCGAATTATAAGGGAATACGTTATACTATAAAAAAATCAATAATTTCACAAGAAAGAAATGAGGAACAACATTGAGATTAAGAAATAAGCCTTGGGCAGAGGAAATGATTACAGATCATCCAGAGGTGATTATTCCAAATCCTGAAGACTTTAAAGGAAATTGGCAGGCCGTTTTCGGCAATGATAACCCTATCCATATTGAAGTAGGTTCTGGAAAAGGGCAATTTGTGACAGGTATGGCTTTGCAAAATCCAACGATCAATTATATTGGTATTGAACTTTATGATAGTGTGATTGTTTGTGCATTAGAAAAAGTACTAGAGGCAAAATCTCCAGCGAATTTACGTTTACTAAAAGTAAATGGCGCAGATTTATATAAATTCTTTGACAAAAATGATGTATCACGAGTATACCTGAATTTCTCAGATCCTTGGCCAAAAACACGACATGCAAAAAGACGTTTAACGCACGGGGATTTTTTGAAATTATATGAGTCGATTTTAGTGGATAATGGGGAAGTCCATTTTAAAACGGATAACCGTGGTCTGTTCGAGTATTCTTTAATCAGTGTGTCTGAATATGGGATGTTATTAAAGTATGTATCTCTCGACCTACATGCAAATATGCCAGAGGATAATGTGATGACAGAATATGAAGAGAAGTTTTCTGCGAAGGGGCAGCCGATTTATCGCTTAGAATCGCAATTTATCACTAAATTGTAGGGGGAGTATGGATGGATCAGTTACAGTTTCACAATATGTCATTATCATGGCTAAACGGGGGTGTCACGTGCCTAGATGGTGGTGCGATGTTTGGCGTTGTACCAAAGCCACTTTGGTCTCGCAAATATCCAGTCAATGAAAAAAACCAAATTGAATTACCAACAGAACCGATCCTCATTCAATATGAGGGCAAAAACTACCTCATTGATACGGGTGTTGGTTTTAACAAATTAAATGAAAAGCAGTTACGAAACTTTGGTGTAACAGAAGAATCTTCGTTAGTAGATAGCTTACAAGAGTTAGGCTTAACGACAGCAGATATTGATGTAGTGTTAATGACGCATTTACATTTTGATCATGCTGGTGGTTTAACGCAATGGGAAGGGGATGTACTTGTACCAACTTTCCCGAATGCTAAAATTTTTGTAACGAAAATTGAATGGGATGAAATGCGTAACCCAAATATTCGTTCTAAAAATACCTATTGGAAAGAAAATTGGGAGCCCGTACAGCATTTAGTTGAAACTTACGAAGGATCGTTGGAAGTAGTACCTGGAATCGAAATGATTCATACGGGTGGTCATAGTGAGGGACATGCCGTAATCAAGCTAACGCAAAATGATGAAGTGTTATTGCACATGGCAGATATTATGCCGACCCATGCTCACCAAAATCCACTATGGGTATTAGCCTATGACGATTATCCAATGACAAGTGTATTTGCAAAAGAGCGACTGATGAAAGAAGCGCTAGCGAATAACTATGGCTTTATTTTCTATCACGATGCTTATTACCGTATGATTAGATGGGATGAATCAGGCAAAGAGATGGTGGATAAACTAGAGCGTAGTAGACAAGCTGTTATTACATTTTAATAGAGCAAGCAAAGGCGAGGTATTTGGCACATAAAATGTCAATGCCTCGCGTTTTTGTTCGTGAACAAGATAGAAAATATGATACACTTAACACGAAACTAAAATACAAAAGAGAGTTGAAATAAACATGGCAACTGAACAACCATTTTTACCAGTTTTACTAGGATCGGATATGAATGCATATGGTATGGCACGTGCGTTTTATGAAGCATATGGTATTAAACCACTTGTCTTAGGACGTTCTCATTTAACAGCAACACAAGATAGCCATATCCTACAATTTCAAGAAATAGACCGTTTAAATGAACAGGATGTTTTTGCACCTGCTCTTGCAGAAGTTGCAAAAAAATATGCTGATAAAAAACTATTATTGTTAGCATGTGGGGACGATTATGCCAAGCTGATCATCAAAAATAAGCCAGCGTTACAAGAGCACTTTACCGTACCTTATATCGATGAATCGTTGATGGATGAAATTTTATTGAAAGAAAATTTCTATAAAATGTGTGATCAATATAATTTTAAATATCCAGGTACAACAACGGTGACAGCTGACAACTATGAAAACTTTACACCACCATTTGCTTACCCTATTATTTTAAAGGCTTCAAATTCTGTAGAATATTGGGCATGTAAATTTCCAGGAAAGAAAAAAGTATTTGTTGCACATGATGAATCGGAAAAAACGGCTATATTAAAAGCAATTTATAGCTCGTCTTATCAGGATACAATGATTATTCAAGAATTTATTCCTGGGGATGATTCCTATATGCGCGTGTTAAATGCTTATGTAGGGAAAGATGGAAAAGTGAAGCTGATGTGTCTAGGTAATCCTATTCTAGAAGAACATTCTCCTGAAGGGATCGGAAGTTATGCAGCCATTGTGACAACCTATGATAAAGAATTAATGGATCAAGTACGATTCTTCCTAGAGGATATTGGCTATACAGGCTTTGCGAATTTCGATATGAAATATGATATTCGGGACAAGCAATATAAGCTATTTGAAATTAATTTACGTAATGGTCGATCTAGCTACTATGTAACGGCAAGTGGTCATAATTTAATGAAGTATGTTGCGGATGATCATATGTTAAATATCGAGCAAGAAGTCACATATGTGCAGGACAAGCATTTATGGATGATTATTCCGAAAGGTGTATTATTCAAATATGCATCGAATGAAAAGCTCAAACTAGAGGCGAAAAAATTAATTAGTGAGGGCAAATACACAAATTCTCTTTATTATAATGAGGATATGAATGCGAAGCGTTGGGTGAAGTTAACGCTCAATAACTTAAATTATTATCGTAAGTATAAAAAATACTTTAATAATAAAGGTTTATCCGAATAACATAGAGAAGCCATCTCCAATTCGTGAGATGGCTTCTTATGTTGTTGAAATAGATAAGTATCACTAGCAGAAAAAGACCTTTTCATAAGGCGAGAGGTTGATTTCCGTTCCGCCAGTGTCCTTTCCAGGGGTCGCCCACAGGAAAGCAAGTAGCCTGCAACGTAAATCCCTTTTCACCTTTCACAAAAATATTTTGTTTTTCAACATTATAAGAAGCCATCTCCAATAAATGAGATGGCTTCTATTGTCTATACATGATTAAACTTCTATTAGTTCCACGACAACACCAGAGCGTGCATCGGCAGCAAATTCGAATGTCTGCATCTCACCTTCATGCATACGCGAGATCCCCCCGCGATATACTGGGATGGTAATAATACCATTTGTGAAATCTTCAGTTTTCATAAAAATCCAAGAACCATCAATCGGCGAATCCTTTTTAAATTCTCTTTTTATGTTTTCAAGTACTTGTCCTGCAGGTACGAACGGAGAAACTTTTTCACTAGCTTCTTTAATAATGACTGCGGCAGCTAAGCCAGTTGCGACACCAATTAAAAAATCACGTAATTTCATACTTTTTTCCTCCTTTTTCTATACCCTTATTTTAGCATAGCCTATAGAGTGAATGCACGTTCACAATTTAGCGGATTTAGGAAATGTATCAATATTTCGAATTCGGAAATAATTGTGTTACAATAGGCAAGGAAGAATATTCTACTTCGTGGGGAGAGAGTCATCATGAATGAGGAAACATTACAATTATTTAAAACATTAACAGAATTACCAGGCGCTCCGGGTAATGAACACGCTGTACGTGCGTTCATGCGTTCTGAGTTAGAAAAATACTCGGATGAAATTGTTCAAGATAATTTAGGTGGTATTTTTGGTGTTAAGCACAGTGATGTTGCGGATGCACCGAAAGTTTTGGTTGCTGGTCATATGGATGAAGTAGCATTTATGGTTACGTCCATCACAGATAATGGGATGATCCGTTTTCAAACATTGGGCGGCTGGTGGAACCAGGTTATGCTTGCACAGCGTGTAGAAGTATATGCGAAAAATGGTGCAATTCCTGGTGTTGTTTCATCCATCCCACCACATTTACTAACAGATGCAGAACGTGCGAAGCCAATGGATATAAAAAATATGCTCATCGATGTTGGTGCTGACAATAAAGAAGATGCAATGGCTATGGGTGTTCGTCCTGGACAATCCATCATACCAATTTGTCCATTCACACCAATGGCAAATCCGAAAAAAATTATGGCCAAGGCTTGGGATAACCGCTATGGCTGTGGTCTAGCGATTGAATTAATGAAAGAAGTACAACACGAAAAACTAGGTTCGCATTTATATTCAGGTGCAAATGTAATGGAGGAAGTTGGCTTGCGTGGTGCACAAGTATCAGCAAACATGATTAAACCAGATTTATTCTTTGCGTTAGATGCTTCTCCTGCCAACGATATGTCAGGAGAAAAAAGTCAATTTGGACAACTTGGCAAAGGAACTTTACTCCGTATTTTAGATCGTACAATGGTTACACATCGTGGTATGCGTGAATTTATTTTAGATACTGCCGAATCAAATCATATCCCTTACCAGTATTTTGTCTCCCAAGGTGGAACAGACGCTGGACGAGTGCATACAGCGAATGATGGTGTTCCAAGTGCAGTTATCGGCGTATGCTCACGTTATATTCATACTTCAGCGTCTATTATTCACATTGATGATTATGCGGCTGCCAAAGCGTTAATTCTTGAATTAGTGAAAAAAGCAGATCGTTCGACATTAGAGACAATTCGCGCTAATGTATAAGAAGTTAGGAAGATGCCTTTTAGGGGCATCTTTTTCTATGGAAAGAAAGTAGGGATTAGATGAAGATAGCAATTGGCACAACCAATAAAGCCAAAACAGAAGCAGTTGAAGTAATTGCTCGAAAATACTTTGAGGGTTCTATCTTTACTCATGTGAAAGCTGCTTCTGAAGTATCAGATCAACCAATAAGTAATGAAGAAACCCGATTAGGGGCAATGAATCGTGCTAAAAATGCTTTGATTTTAACAGGTGCAGAATTATCATTCGGTTTAGAAGGTGGCGTAACTGAAATCGATGGTGACATGTATGTTTGTAACTGGGGTGCCTTAACGGTGTCAGACGGGACAATGTTTACAGCTGCTGGTGCACAAATTATACTACCAAAAGAAATTGCCCGGGAAATAAGAACTGGGGGAGAACTTGGCCCTATTATGGAACAATATACAAAACGCCGAGATATTCGTCAAGGTACAGGTGCTGTAGGTATTTTTACACAAGGTTTAGTGAGTAGACAGATGATGTTTGAGCATATTGTATCACTTTTGATCGGACAATATTTGTTCACATTTTCACAAAAATAGTTAAATAGAATTAGTGATAACAGGATAGTTAGGTTGCATCTTATGAATAATTTTTTTAAAATAGAAAAAAGTTCGTAGTGAAAGGAAGAGAGACATGTCGTTTTCATGGCTAAGAGCTATTGGCCTAATGCTTTTACTTCTTGTCCTTTCTGGCTGTAATCAATCTATAGATGATCAAATTGCTAATGGCCTCCAATTAACGGAGACGGTTTTTGCTGAAGAGCCAGAAGAACATACAGTGGAAATTGGGGATATTAAATTATACTTACCTTCAAACTTTAAAGTTGAAGACAGTTCAGATGCTTATAATATTGTGATTTCAAAAGGAAAAGAAAGCTATATTCTTTTTATCAATGATCGTGAAGCACAAGACAGTAAGCTTTATTATAGTCTTTTAAAAGAAAATGAAGCTGACAAAATTATCGAAGAGTCAACTTATGATAAGGACGGTCGTTTTGGCTTCACTGCGGTTCTAAAAACAGACGAAGAAAATGAAATGGAGCTCATTGTTAGTAGTGGTGGTGTGAAGATGACAACCATTTCAAAGGCTAAACAAATTGAAAATAATTTGCGTGAGATGACGAAAATCGTTCATTCGGTTAAGATGAAGTAAATAGAAGGATTGAACAGAACGGTTCACAAACATGTGAGCCGTTTCATTTTGAAGTTAGGATGTGAAAAAGATGAAACAAATGAAGTCCGAACAACTAGTCGAGCTATTAAAAAAGCAATTAACGGAAGAAAAATATGAATTTCATTTTGATAAAAAGCATGATAAATTACGTTTGAATCATAAGACGATTGAAAAAGGGATGGAGCTTTCCTTGCCTGGAATCTTAGCAAAATATAATGAGAAGCAAGAGGCGGCGATTAAAGAAGTCGTATACACGATTGAGCAAACCTTTAATGCGATGGAGCGAGAAAAAGAACAGGGTTTCCAAACGACTACACATATTTATCCAGTTATTCGTGCCACTTCTTATCCCCAAGCATCGAAAGAAGGACATGCCTTTATAACAACTGAGCATACAGCTGAAACACGTATATTTTATGCACTCGATTTAGGTAAAACCTATCGCTTTATTGATGAATCCATGCTAGAAACATTACAATTAACTGTCGAGCAAATTAGAGAAATGGCACGCTTTTCGGTGAAGCAATTACCAACCGCTTATAAAAAAGATGAGGTAGCAGGTAATATTTTTTATTTTGTCAATGTGAATGATGGCTATGATGCTAGCCGTATTTTAAATGATAGCTTTTTGAAAGAAATGCATGCACTAGTGGAAGGTGATATGACATTATCTGTGCCACATCAAGATGTATTAATTATAGGTGATATTCGCAATGAAACAGGGTATGATGTATTAGCACAGATGACGATGCATTTCTTTGCTGTCGGTACGGTACCGATTACGTCATTATCTTTTATTTATGAAGATGGGGAACTAGAACCGATCTTTATCTTAGCCAAAAACAGAGTGAAAAAGGAGCAAGAATAACAATGAACGTATTTTACAACAAAGAGCATGTAGGAGATGTCTTACTAGTTCAACTAGCAACGGAGGCTATTGTGAAAACAGTAGTAGAACGCGCTGGAGATATTGCTATTTTAAAGGAAGCTCAAACAGGAGAAATTAAAGCCTTTAATTTATTTAATGCAAGCAGTTACATCCAAACTGAAGCAAAAGGCTTAGTGGAAGTGACACCAGAATTAGTAGCGCAGCTAACAGCAGCAATCGAAAAAAATGGAGCTAGTATCAATCTTGATGTTGATTTTTCTCCAAAGTTTGTTGTTGGTTATGTAGAGACAAAGGACAAGCATCCTAATGCTGATAAATTGAGTATCTGTTCAGTGAATGTAGGAGATGAGACATTACAAATTGTTTGTGGTGCTCCGAATGTAGATGCAGGTCAGAAGGTAGTTGTTGCGAAAATTGGTGCCGTAATGCCTTCAGGAATGCTTATTAAAGAAGGAAATTTACGTGGTGTTGATTCTTACGGCATGCTTTGTTCAGCACGTGAATTAGCGATTCCTAACGCACCATCTGAAAAAGGAATTTTAGTATTACCAGAGGATGCTATTGTTGGTAGTGCTTTTGAAGCACCAACTAAATAAAAATTCCTCTATTTTAAAAAGAAATTATTAAAATTTAAATGTTTTATCATGATATTATTCCTTGTATCAAGGTGAAATGCCCTAAATCGTTATGTTACTAATATGCTAGTAGCATAACGATTTTTTTGTTTAGAATGAGCCTCTAAATGCAAGTTTCAAGACCGTTTTTATGGTATGCTTTTTCATGTAGACATTGAGCTATGGAATAATAGAAAACTAGACAATGCTATAAATGAAGTGTAAGAGAAATGAGTGAAACGAAGTGAACTGGTTTAAAAAACAAATTAGTAAATTTATTAATAAAGAAGACGAAGATTATGAGTATGAAGAATATTATGAGGACTATGGAGAAGTACAGTCAGAGCAATTACATACACATAAAGAACCACCAATGGCTAAGCAAAAGACTTTCCGTTTCCCTTTGATTGACGATGATGAAGGTGGGACATCATACACGCCATCAAAAGAAATGTTTGACCAAATGGATGAGGATGATTATGGACAAATTGGAGATTTATCGTTACCAAAGCATTTAAATCATCATATTGTCGACTCTAGTGTTTATGATGTAGAGGTTTCAGGGATTCGGGATTTACTAGCAAACCGGTCTAAACGAACAGGTAGAAAAACAATGATGAAAAGTCAGCCTTTAGAACAGGAATATCGTTCAAGAGCAAGCTTAGTGTTTCGAGATGCACAAAATGAGACTGCTAATATAAACCCTACACCTGCACCAAAAGAAAAGAGTCAGCGGAAAGAACAAAAAGTTGAAAATATTTTACCTGAGAATCGTAAGCGTTTTGTGCCAACAGATGTGCCTTCACCCGTCTATGGTTTTGCAAAACCAAGTCCAATCAAAGAATTATTAGATAAAAGAAAAGAAGAATATGAGAAGCAAGAAACGGATGTACAGGCAGTTGAAAAGATAACTGCTGCAAAGCCTTTAAAAGAAGCGACAACAAATGAGGTAAATGAAAATATAATAGAAGAAAAAGAGCCGGCTAGCACAATCCAAACGGTTGTTACAGAGCATCATGAAATCATTCAACCGAAAGAGCTATCGACAGTAAATGAACCCATTATTTTTGAGGACGAAGTGTTGGTTGAGCATAAAGATGAAATGGATAATTTGTCATCAAATGCAACTGTACCTCAAACGTCTTCTTTTGCAATGGATTTTGAAGATCAAGTGAAGGAAGCTGTTGTGCAAGATCAAACTGTTCAACAACTTTCTGCAGATTCATCTGAAATCCATGTCAAGGAAATGATTGTGGAACAAGTACAAATCGAAAATTCTACGATCCATATTGGAGAAGTTACAGTCGTTCAACCGTCAATGGATGACCAATCTCCTGATACTGCATCGAGGGAAGAAAAAAGTCGAATTCCATTTAATGTACTCATGTTAAAAACAGATAAAGAAAGATGGAGAATTCAACAGCAATTAAAGGTGGCCCAGCAGCCTATCCGTGTAGAAAGCAAGCCTGAAGCAGTGAAAAATAGGCTAGTGGATGTGACGACAGAAGAATCATCTTCCTTAGACAGCATTACAACAAATGAAACTTGCGTAACAAAGCCAGAAGAGGACATTGATTTGCTTATGACAGAGAATGTTCAATCACAAGCAGATTTTCCAGTCCAACTTGATATTAAAGATGATGTAGAAAGTGTCACTTCAAAATACAGTGCTGAAGAGCCTGTAGCTGTGATTACAATGGCCCCTGTTACATCAATGTCAGGTATCTCCACGAAAGAAAGAATAGCAATCGAAAAAGCAACCGCTGATGAAATTTCAGCAACTATTGAGCTAGAGCCTGAACCTGAGCTAGAGCCAGAACCAGAACTAGATTCGGAACTGGAACAAGAGCCAGAACTTAAGCTAGATACGGAACTTGAGGTAGAGCCAGAACTTGAGCTAGATCCAGATCTTGAACCAGTACCAGCTCCCGACATAGAAGTAGTTTCAGAAATTGTAGAGGCTGTTCCAGTAGAATCGGTTGAGGATCAAGTAGTAGAAATGGAAGCTGTAATACCTGCGAAGCCAGTTCATGTCTATCAAAAGCCAACGGATGAATACCTAGAGCCACCAGAGGAAAAAACACAGGATACGGATTGGATGGAGCAACAGGGCGATACATTAGTCGAAGCATTATCTTATTTCCAAGTTTCTGCGCAAATTGAATCGATTATGCAAGGCCCAGCTGTTACTCAATTTGAAATAACGGTGAGTCATGGTACGAAGGTTAGTAAAATTCGAAACTTAGCAGATGATTTAAAACTTGCCTTAGCAGCAAAAGATATTCGTATTCAGGCACCAATTCCTGGGAAAAGCTCAATAGGTATTGAGATTCCAAATCGAGTATCTCGAGCTGTTCGATTATCTGAGGTAACAAATAGTGCCTCTTTCGTTGAGTCGGATTCGCCATTAGAGGCAGCTTTAGGTCTTGATTTAACTGGAAAGCCTGTTACGTTAGATTTACGAAAAATGCCTCATGGCTTAATTGCTGGTGCAACGGGTTCGGGTAAATCGGTTTGTATTAATTCTATTTTGGTTAGTTTATTATATAAAGCTGCACCTCACGAGTTAAAACTCATGCTGATCGACCCTAAAATGGTGGAGCTGGCGCCATTTAACCATATTCCACATTTAGTTAGTCCAGTCATTACCGATGTAAAGGCTGCAACGGCTGCACTGAAATGGGCTGTAGAGGAAATGGAGCGTCGCTATCAACTATTTGCACATGCAGGTGCACGTGATATTACACGTTATAACGCAATAGCGGATAAAAATAATGAACATAGTCTGAAGTTGCCTTATATTTTAATTGTCATTGATGAGTTAGCTGATTTAATGATGATGTCTCCAGCAGATGTAGAGGAAGCTATTTGCCGTATTGCCCAAAAGGCGCGTGCATGTGGTATTCATTTAATTGTTGCAACGCAAAGACCTTCTGTGGATGTTATTACAGGGTTAATCAAATCAAATATCCCTACACGTATTGCCTTTGCTGTTTCCTCTCAAATTGATTCCCGTACCATTTTAGATGGGCAGGGAGCAGAAAGGTTACTTGGTCGAGGGGATATGTTATATTTAGGTAATGGTATGTCAGCGCCAGTGCGCCTACAGGGAACATTTGTTACAGACGATGAAATTGAAGCGATTATTGAGCATGTTCGTGAACAAGGAGAGCCTGATTATATTTTCGATCAAGAGGAATTATTGAAGAAAACAGAGGTGTCCGCAGAACAGGACGATTTGTTTGAAGATGTTTGCCGATTTGTCTATGAGCAAGGGGGCGCTTCTACTTCATTGATTCAACGAAAGTATCATATTGGCTATAATCGTGCTGCTCGTTTAATTGATATGTTAGAATCACATGGTTTTGTTTCGGAAGCGAGAGGAAGTAAGCCGCGTGAAAGTTACATTACAGAAGAAGATTTAATTACTATGTTTGAATAAGAATTGCATTGTTTTCGTCTAGATTATCTAATTTAAGTCGAATTTAGTTTTTTTAGAAAAGTTACACATCTATCCTTATGCATAAAAAGTGCTATAATAGACAAGATGTGTTGAATAGTACGTATTTTTTAACACTTGTGAAGGTATTAATACCTAACCATTCGTAAAATAATACGATACACCTAATAGATGATAGATGGGATATTGAAATTCCCGGGGGGTTTAATTAATGACAGTTTTTCATTTCACAGGCATTAAAGGTTCTGGCATGAGTTCGCTAGCGCAAATCTTATTTGATGCTGGTGAACAAGTACAAGGCTCAGATGTCGATAAATATTTCTTCACGGAGCAACCGTTACGTGAACGTAATATTCCAATTTTTACATTTAATGCAGATAATATTAAAGAAGGTATGACAGTGATTGCAGGAAATGCATTTTCCGACGATCATCCTGAATTAGTACGTGCTCGAGAAATCGGTGTAGAAGTCATTCGTTACCATAAGTTTTTAGGTGAATATATTGGCAACTATACATCCATTGCTATCACAGGTGCACATGGTAAAACATCTACGACTGGCTTAATGGCACATGTGGTAGGTGGTTATAAACCAACATCTTATTTAATTGGTGATGGTACTGGTGCAGGTCATGAAAATTCGGATTTCTTTGTCATGGAGGCATGTGAATACCGCCGTCACTTCTTAGCCTATAATCCTGATTATGCTGTGATGACGAACATCGATTTCGATCATCCAGACTACTTTGCTAATATAGAGGACGTATATTCTGCCTTTCAATCATTAGCATTACAAGTGAAAAAAGCAATTATAGCATGTGGCGATGATGAACAGCTTCAGCGTATTCAAGCAAAAGTGCCAGTTGTGTATTATGGATTTGGTGCTGAAAATGATTTTGAAGCTCGTAATGTAGAAAAAACAACTGAGGGTACAAAATTTGATGTTTTTGTACGTAATGAATTTTATAGCACTTTCTTTATCCCGTTATTTGGAGATCATGCTGTTTTAAATACATTGGCGGTGATTACGCTATGTGAATATGAAGGCATTTCACCAGACATTATTCAGGATCGCTTACACACGTATAAAGGTGTAAAGAGACGTTTTACTGAGACCGATATAGGGGATAATGTTTTAATAGATGACTATGCACACCATCCAACTGAAATTCGTGCGACAATTCAATCAGCACGACAAAAATTTCCTGAACGTGAGCTAGTTGCAATTTTCCAACCACATACATTTACACGTACACAAGCTTTTTTACAAGATTTTGCGGATAGTTTGAGCCTTGCGGATACAGCCTATTTATGTGATATATTTGGCTCTGCGAGAGAAACGCAAGGTGCGCTTTCTATTCATGATTTAGCATCACTTATTGAAGGCAGTGCAGTGATTACCACTGAAGGAATTGATATATTAACAAAACATAATGGCGCGGTATTCCTATTTATGGGCGCTGGTGATGTTCACAAGTTCCAAGATGCTTTTGAAGACGTGCTTAAAAACAATGAAACAGCTTAGTCCGTAGGGGTTAAGCTGTTTTTTCTCAAATTTAAGCAGGAATTCCGTTTTTTTTGTCGAAGATAGGGAAAGTAATAGTAAAGACAATTTACTAGCAGGAGGTCAACTTATGGAAGTGATTTTGTATATTGCAGCCATTATTGCTGCAATCGGTTTTTTAATTTTATGTGTGAGCGTGGGCATGACTTTATTCTCACTCAAGTCCATTCTAAACAGCTTAGCTGGGACATTATCTGGGATTGAAGGCCAGATGGAAGGCATTACACGCGAAACAACGTCTTTATTATCAAAAACAAATAGCTTAGCAGAGGATATTCAACATAAATCTGAACAATTAAATTCAGTTGTTCAAGCTGTTAAAGGTATTGGTGACTCCGTGAATGGTTTAAATAATTCTGTTCAGCAGATTACTTCTTCTGTTTCTAAAAGCGTAGAACAGAACGAAGAAAAAATTGCACAAGTTGTACAATGGAGTAATGTTGCGATGGGTATTGCAGATAAATGGAAAAAACGCAAAATCATTGAGCAAGAATCGGTATCACCTGATGCCTATGCATTTGAAACTGTGCAAGTAGAAGAAACACCAAAAAGAAAATGGGGTCGTAAAAAATGATGATTATTCAGTAAGTATTCCATGCTGACTGAATAAAAATAAAGTCTTAGACATAAGTTGAAGATGCATCTGTGAAAGTAGATGGACAACCAGTCTAGACAAATTTGATAATTAGATGGGGAGGAATTGTTGCATGACAACTCAAAAGCCAAATTTTAACGAAGTAAAGGAACAACAGCTTGAAAGTTCATTGCCTCAGCTTTATCATCCGCAAGACTCGATTTATGAAGAGGAGCGTGTAAACATGAAGGATTTTGTGATTGGCGCATTAGTTGGAGGAATCGTAGGTGCTGCTGCAGGTCTACTGTTAGCTCCAAAATCAGGAAAAGATTTACGGAGTGATGTGGCTGTACAAGCTGTTCAGTTAAAAGATAAGAGTGCAGACTTCTCGACAACTGCAAAAGATAAAACAGTTCAACTTTCTAAACAAATTCAAGAGCAATCTACACAATTAGTGGAGAAAGTAAAAACATTAAAAACGGCAAAAGCACCAACTGTTTTTGATGATGGTACGGTTTCCTTTGAAGGGGAAGAACCGCTAGAGGATTTTCTTCCAAGTGAGGAACCAAAAGCCGAAGAGACGACAGAAGAAACACAACAAAAAGAAGAGACAAATGAAGAAGTTCGTGCTTAGTGCATAATATAAAGGGATACGTTACAAGATAAAGTTGTAACGTATCCCTTTTTTAAATGATTGGTGAAGTTTCTAATAGTATTTCTAATTGATCACCACCGAATATTTCTGTATCAAAGCTTGCTGGCTGACCATTTCTTAAAATCGTAAAATTCCCCTTAAAGGCGCTTGGTAGCTGCCAATTAGAGAAACGGAAAACATCTTGATAAATCCAACGACTGCGATCCTTTTCTTTAAATACTAAAGTCGCCCCATTTGGTACAGTGGACTGTGGTGACACAACCATTTTATTGACAATCGCTTCATTTGCTGTTTTCCTTAGTTCCAAAACTTCTTGTTGAAAATGAATGATGATTTTATCCTCTAGCAAAAGGTTCATTTGGTCTGCTATATGTTGTACGGTTGGTAAAGATGGTTGTTGGAAGCTAATCACATCTCCATTTTGTACAGCATAGCTCAGTTTGGCTACTTTTCCATTAATCATTAGCTGTGATGAAAATTCTGGTAAATACAAAGGTTGTCCATCAACTTGAATCGTATAGGATTCAAATTGCTTTAATAAATGCCAATTATTTGTGATTTTAAATACATCCTCGATTGTTTCGGCTATGTCAAAAACGACAATATCACGATCGTTTAAAACCGTTTCAAGAGATGCTGAAGAGGTATTCACAGTAATTTTCGGCTCAATCACATATTTGGTATTTTGAATAGTCACCGTCTTTATTGCTGCTTCATCTATAAGATCTCTTACTGTAGCCGTTGCCTGTTGCCCATCTAGCCCTTCTATTAGCTGAATGGCATCTCCAGTTTTAATCAGGCTTTTTGTTGATGCCTGTTGCCCGTTTACAAATATTTCTGCTGGCTGGCCATGCCCACCTGGTATAAAAATATCCTGTCCGTTGACACTGATAGAAAGCCCATGACCTGGTTTTCCATATAATTGCTTTGCGCGAATATTCGCAGCTAAAAAAGCATCTGCCACAGTCATTTCTTTTAGTTCAAAAAGGCGAACCACTTGATTATTGACCGTTAAACTCATATATTGAATCGGCATTTTTTTAGCAGCAATGGCAATACCGATTGGCGTGACTAATTCAGGTGAGGCTTTGATATGTTCTTCCTTTGTTAAGTTTTGAATAGCATCAATACCTCGAACAGCAATACGATTTGCTGGTAAATCCAGAACTTGGCCAAGTTCTGTAGTTAGATTTGGTGTTAAGCTACCTCCACCAACGAGCATAACGGCTTTGGGTGCTACTCGGTTATTGAGTCGTAAAATTTCTTCTCCGATAGACTTTGCCAACTGTTTCACTGCAGGCTCAATCGCTAAAAAAACTTCCTCCTTGGGATAGAACTGATCAAAGCCTAGTATATCTTGAATCAGTATCTCCTCTGCTGTTTGTAGTTGACGTTTTGCCTCTTCAGCTACAGGGAAGTCTAGCAAATAGTGATCGCTTAAAGCTTCTGTTATTTCATCGCCAGCTGTTGGTACCATGCCATAAGCCACAACTGTACTTTTATCCGTAATGGCAATATCCGATGTCCCAGCTCCTATATCAACAAGTGCCACATTTAAGCGACGCATCGTTGGAGGAATTAGCACATTAATGGCAGCAATCGGCTCTAATGTCAATGCTTCCATCTCTAAATCCGCCCGTTTAAGAGCGGCAATCAGTGATTCCACCACTACCCGAGGTAGAAACGTTGCAATCACTTCGATTTGGGCTTCATCCCCTTGTTGATCCAAGAGGCTGCCAATTTCCTCGCCATCCAAGCGATAATAGAGGACTGAGTAGCCTACACAATAATAGTGGCTAATTTTTGCATCCTCTTTTTGTTGCAAGAGTTGTTGCTGTGCTTGTTGCACAGCCTGAAGTTCCAAGCGACTAATATCTTCTTCAGTAAAAATTGGTCGATTACGTATATTGATGGTCACACTAGCCTGTTCCGTTTTCAAAGATCGACCTGCTGCAGCAACACTTACCTTTGTGAGAGGCCCGTGTTTCTCTTCAAGTTCACGTTTTATTTCATTAATTAAATCTGCCACATACATGACATTATGTATTTGTCCATCTACCATGGCACGTTCTTTATGCTCTTTTACTAGAATATCTTCCACATGAAAATGGTCATTTTCTTCTTGTAGAATAATCCCGACCACTGAGCGTGTGCCAATATCAAGTGCGAATAGTTTAGAACTCAATGTAATCGCTTCCTTTCGCGTCATACTTGAAAATAATTTAGCGAGTTGAAGCGCTAAATTAAAAATGCGTGACATTCTGAACAACATTGATTATAATAATGCTATTATCTAAAAATGTAACATACATTTCAGAGTTCTGAAAGTGTCTGTCATGAGGAGAGGAGCAAGAAAGCATGAGCCAAAAAGATTTAGAAAGCTTACGTAGTCAAATAGACGGTTTAAACTTAGAAATTCTTCGTCTAATTAACGAACGTGCAGCTGTAGTTGATGAAATCGGTAAAATTAAAGAAAAACAAGGTGTGAATCGCTATGATCCACTGCGTGAAAGACACATGCTTGATCTTATTAAAGAACACAATCAAGGTCCATTAAACCAAATGACGGTTGATTATATATTTAAGCAAATCTTTAAAACAGCTTTAAAACAACTTGAAGCTGATAAGAAGAAAGAGTTGCTTGTATCTCGTAAGAAGAAATCAGAAGATACAATTATTAATATCAATGGTGAATTAATTGGACAAGGAAAACCATCTTTCGTATTTGGTCCTTGTGCGGTTGAGTCGTATGAGCAGGTAGCAGCTGTTGCCGCTTCTATTAAAGCAAAAGGTGAAAAGTTAATTCGTGGTGGTGCATATAAACCACGTACTTCTCCATATGACTTCCAAGGTCTTGGGTTAGAAGGTCTGAAAATTTTAAAACGTGTGTCAGAGGAATATGGTTTAGGTGTTATTACTGAAATCGTGACACCAGGTCATTTAGAGGAAGCATTAGATTATATTGATGTTATCCAAATCGGTGCACGTAATATGCAAAACTTTGAATTATTAAAAGCAGCAGGTGCAACAAATAAACCTGTCCTATTAAAACGAGGTTTAGCTGCAACAATTGATGAGTTTATTCATGCGGCAGAGTACATTATGTCTAAAGGAAATGAAAACATTATCCTTTGTGAACGTGGTATTCGTACTTATGAAAAAGCAACTCGTAATACATTAGATATTTCAGCCGTACCAGTTTTAAAACAAGAAACGCATTTACCAGTATTCGTAGATGTTACACATTCAACAGGGCGTCGTGATTTATTATTACCATGTGCGAAAGCAGCTATTGCAATCGGTGCTGATGGCGTCATGGCAGAAGTACATCCAGATCCATCTGTTGCATTGTCTGACTCACAACAACAAATGGATATCCCAACATTTGACGCATTCTATGAAACACTACAAAAATTCATGAAAAATCATGAAATTCATGCGTAATTGTTAACAGCGAACACCGCTTGCTTATTTCGGCAGGCGGTGTTTGTTATATCGTGACAAAATAATGTCTAGAATAGGACTATTAGTACTTGGTTTTTACGTAGTTCTTCTTGAAAATAATATGAAAATTATCGTATGATAAGGCTATAATAGGAAAAAAGGGAGGCACGTACGATGACTGTTACAATTTATGATGTTGCAAGAGAAGCAAATGTTTCCATGGCAACGGTCTCTCGTGTAGTCAATGGTAATCAAAACGTAAAACCAGCAACACGAAAAAAAGTACTAGAAGTAATTGAACGATTAGAATACCGTCCGAACGCAGTAGCGCGAGGTTTAGCAAGTAAGAAAACAACAACAGTTGGCGTGATTATCCCAGATATTGCAAACAATGTTTATGCGGAGCTGGCTCGTGGTGTAGAGGATATTGCCACAATGTACCGTTATAATATTATTTTAGCCAACTCAGATCAACATGAAGATAAAGAGTTACAGCTACTGGATACAATGCTTGGAAAACAGGTTGATGGTATTGTCATGATGAGTGATGAGGTCACAGAAAAAATGCAGCAAACGATGGATCATTCGCCAGTACCGATTGTGCTTGCAGGCTCAGTGGATGAATCCCAAACAATTGCAACTGTGAATATCGATTATTTCCAGGCAGCTTATGAAGCAATTTCATTACTTATTCAAAATGGACATACACGGATTGGTTTCGTGACTGGCCCACTTTCGTATACAATTAACGGAAAATTCAAGCTAGCAGCCTATAAGAAAGCATTGCAGGATGCTGGTTTACCAATAGATGAAGCATTAATTGCCGCAGAAGAGTCCAGTTATGATATGGGCTTAGAGGCTTGGGAGATTTTATCTACTCTTGAACAGCCGCCAACAGCTTATTTTGCAGGTAGTGACGAGTTGGCCATCGGTTTAATTCATGGTGCACAAGACGCTGGCAAAAATGTTCCAGAGGATATTGAAGTTATCAGCTTTGAGAACTCAAAGCTAGCACGAATGGTTCGCCCACAGCTAACAAGTGTCGCACTACCGCTTTACGATATTGGTGCTGTTGCTATGCGCCTGCTGACAAAGTTAATGAGCAAGGAAGCAGTCGAGGATGAGGCGGTAATTTTACCACACCGTATTGAGCATCGACAATCTGTCAAAAGTAAATAATGATTCCTAACACGTAAATCGCTTCTGAAGGATTTGCGTGTTTTTTATTGATTGATGGAAAGAACATCAGAAATAGAGGATAGCAGTTCAAAAGTGCTGGATAGAACGCAAGAATGGATGGATATACCACCAAAAGCGGTGGATAGCTCTCCAATCCAAAGAAAAAGCCCCACGAATGTCGTGAGGCAAAGAGGTTAATCTCGTTTTTCATTCCGAATAATATGTAGCGACTTTGCTAACATTTGAGCATTCTTTTCCTCTATTTCTGCTTTACGAGGAATGTGCTCATATAAAGGAATTGGGTCCTCCCATGTTGGAATAAATGGAACAGGTGCTTCTGGTTGCCAGCGATCAAGCCATGCTTGAGGGAGTGGTCCTGTTGGTAACGCTTGTTCAGTCATTTCCAACCATAACATGGACCAGGCACGAGGCACCACTCGCCAAATATCATAGCCACCGCCACCAACAGCAATCCATCTACCATCACAATACTCATGTGCTAATTGATGAGCAAGCTTTGGAATTTCACGATAAATATTCATGGTTCCATGTAAATGTGTTAATGGATCAAAGTAATGGGCATCTGCACCATTTTGCGTTAATACTACATCTGGCTTGAAAAATTCAAAAATCTCTCGCATGGACTGTTCATAGATTTCTAGAAAGCTTTCATCCTCTGTAAAAGCATCCATTGGAAAATTAAACGAGGTTCCATAGCCTTGGCCATTACCACGTTCGGTAATATTTCCTGTTCCAGGGAATAGATAACGACCTGTTTCATGAATGGACAGTGTACAAACATTAGGATCCTCATAAAAGCTCCATTGGACACCGTCTCCATGATGAGCATCTGTATCTACATAAAGTACACGAGCATTGTACTTTTCCTGCAAGTAACGAATAGCAACCGTGCTATCGTTGTAAATACAAAAACCGGACGCACGACCACGGAAACCATGATGGAGTCCACCGCCAAGGTTAAGGGCGTGTTCGGCTTTCCCTTCCATTACATAATCAACAGCCGTTAAAGTTCCACCAACTAGCTGTGCACTTGCTTCATGCATATTTTCAAAAATGGGGGTATCTTCAGTGCCAATACCATAACTTTCACATTGAGCTTCTGATAATTCACCATGTCCTGCTTTTTTCACGATGTCTATATATTTTGGATCATGTGCAAGCAACAATTCTTCTTCCGTTGCAACACGTGCTGGCACAATATCTACATCATCGAGAGCATTAATATTTTTTAGTAAATCCATAGTTAGCGTCAAGCGTTTATGATTGAAAGGGTGTGTATCTGAAAATTTATATCCGAGTTGTTCCGGCGAGTATACGAATACGGCCTTTTTCATTATAGCGAAACACCTGGTAAATTAGGCCATAGGACATCGAAGCCCTCTTTACGTAGATCTTCAATCATTGCTAAAGGATTTAGTGTTTTTACTCGGACACTTAAAATTTTGTTTTGTGTATTTTCAGAGTCAGGATAAACTAAGACGCTTTGGACATTGGCATGATGTTGGTGAAATATTTTCGTGATTTCAAATAAAACTCCTGGTGTATCTGATACTCGAATTTCGATTTTGGACCCAGGCTCTGTAGCACCAGTCAGCTCTATATAGGTATAGAGTAAATCTGTTGTCGTAACAATGCCTACCAATTTTCCGCCAGAGACAATAGGTAAACAGCCTACTTTTGACTCATAAAACGTAAGTGCTACCTCTTCAACAAAATCTAGTGGATGACCTATAAGAGGGTCTTTCACCATAATTTCCTCTACTTTTGCATTAAAAACAGGAGAGTTTGGTTCATCCTGTAAAGATGAAGGCAAGACCTCTTTAATATCTCGTTCAGTAATTACACCTAAAACGTGGCGTTCGTCATCTACAACTGGTAAATGACGAACCTTTTTTTCACGCATTAACTTCAGAGCCTCATGCACTGTATTGGTAGGAGCTAATGTGTAAGGCTCATCATTCATAATTTCTTCTACAATCATATATGCATCCCCTTTGTATTGGTTTTAATACATGAAACGATTTCTAAAACGAAGCCTATCAAATCTTTCCATTGTCTCAGGAGGCACACGTTTTCCTTCGCGCGCCATAAGGCAATTGGCTGGATGTGATGTAATTTCGGGATCATCCGTGGCAAAATATTCGAAACCAGCGGAGCTCATCATTTTCTCCATCATTTTGCGGTAATCCCAAACATTTAAACCAGTTCCTTTTAAATCCCAATGCCAATAGTACTCGGTAGTAATCACAAGATAATCTTCCATTTCATCTCCCATAAATGAAACGGCTAGTAGTGCCTTACCAGCACCAGTTCCACGGTAGTCTGGAATGACTTCAATGGCGCCTAATTCAATCATGTCATCGATACGATCTTCTGCCCATCGTTCAAGTGGATCAGGATAAAGATAGGTAACATAGCCTACGATAATATCTTCGTTTCGAATAATAATAATTCGGCCTTCAGGAAGTCCTGCAATTTCTATAATGGCCTGCTGCTGTTGTTTTGGAGGTCTGAAGGCAACCAGGCCTTCATGGAATGAATATGTAGCTAATTTTTCTGGAGGCACAGGTCCTTCCACATACACAGTACCATGCTTTGTTTCCTTTGTGACAGAAAAAAAAGTTTTTTTATGTTCCATAATTACACCACCTGAGTTTAATAATTCCATTATAGCTGATTTCTTGCGTAAAAACGCTTATTTTTGCAAAATACACCTGTATTTTTGGAAAAATAAAAATATTGAGACAATCTATGTGAATTCGTGTAAAATAAGATTATATTGCTTCTGTTATTCAACAGATAAAAGTAGTGCTGTTGGGAATTTGAACATTATTACTATGGCTAACTGTTATATAACAAGGGCTACATATCAATTTTGCTTTTGAAATATTTTCTGAATTTCAACAGGGGGGATTGTTGAAATTTAGTCAAAAACAAAAGCGAAGAAAGGGGTATTTTCATGGGGATGAAAATGAAGGAGAAGTTAATGGCTTTACCTGGTCAACACCATTTAATGAATTATGAAGAAGTGGCAGAGTCTCATAATTGGGCAGATACGGAAAAGGCATTTAGCTGGTTCGAAACAGGTTTAGTGAATATGGCGTATGAGGCTATCGATCGTCATACAGAAACACATCGTAAAAATAAGGTGGCACTTTATTTTAATGATGGTAAACGGAAAGAGGCATACTCATTTAATGAAATGAAAAGGTTAACAAACAAAGCAGCGAACGTTTTTAAAACGGCTACTAATTTGCAAAAGGGTGACCGTTTATTTATTTTTATGCCACGTTCACCTGAGCTTTACTTTTCATTATTAGGTGCGTTGAAAATGGGTGTTATTGTTGGACCGTTGTTTGAAGCTTTTATGGAAGGTGCTGTGTATGATCGACTTGCTGATAGTGAGGCAAAAGTATTAGTCACGACACCAGCGTTACTTGAACGTGTACCTTTAGCTAAATTGCCTAAATTGGAGCATATCTTTTTAGTAGGGGAGGATGTTGAGGAAACAGCTCAAATCCTAGACTTTACTAAACATTTAAAAGAAGCTTCAGCTCATTTTGAAATAGAGTGGGTAGACAGAGAAGATGGGATGATTCTTCACTATACCTCTGGTTCAACTGGTGCTCCAAAGGGGGTATTGCATGTCCATAATGCGATGGTTCAGCAATATCAATCGACACAATGGGTACTTGATTTACGCGAAGATGATATTTATTGGTGTACAGCCGATCCTGGGTGGGTTACAGGAACAGCTTATGGCATCTTTGGCCCGTGGTTAAACGGTGTAACAATGCTAATTGTTGGGGGAAGATTCTCACCTCAAGCATGGTATCAAGCTATTGAAGATTATAGTGTGACAGTTTGGTACAGTGCACCAACTGCGTTTCGTATGCTGATGGGTGCAGGAAGTGGCTTGCTTGAAAGCTATGATCTAACGTCTTTACGCCATGTACTATCTGTTGGTGAGCCTTTGAATCCAGAAGTTATTCGCTGGGGAGTAGAGGAACTAGGACATCGTATACATGATACATGGTGGATGACAGAGACAGGAGCCCATATGATTTGTAATTATCCTTCGATGGATATTAAGCCAGGTTCAATGGGGAAACCTCTCCCTGGTATTCATGCGACAATTGTAGATGATGCAGGTAATGAGGTGCCACCTTTTACAATGGGCAATCTTGCCATTCGTCGTGGTTGGCCTGCCATGATGCGCCAAATTTGGGGCAATCCAGAGCGCTATGAATCTTATTTCCTAAAAGGAGAATGGTATGTATCTGGAGATTCAGCCTATATGGATGATGAAGGTTACTTCTGGTTCCAAGGACGTGTGGATGATGTCATTATGACGGCTGGTGAGCGCGTTGGGCCATTTGAAGTGGAAAGTAAACTGCTTGAGCATCCAGATGTAATCGAAGCAGGAGTTATAGGGAAACCAGATCCGGTGCGAGGGGAAATCATTAAAGCCTTTGTATCCTTACGAGAAGGTGTTGAACCTTCTGATACATTAATTGATGATATACGTGATTTTGTTAAGAAAGGTTTATCTGCACATGCAGCACCACGTGAAATTGAATTTAAAGATAAATTGCCAAAAACACGTAGTGGTAAAATTATGCGTCGCGTATTGAAAGCTTGGGAATTAAATTTACCGACTGGTGATTTATCAACGATGGAAGATTAATCATCTCTACTAAAACAACAATTGATATTTATACAACATGTGCATAAAAAGAAGGCAGGGATTCATTCGATGAGCGAAGGGATTCTTGCCTTCTTTTTTCTGAATTTACAAGTGATGTGAAGGTGAAATAATGTCTATTTAAAAAAACAGGGAATTAAATAAAAATTCAGTTGACTTAATAAATATGCAGACGTATACTATTTTTAACTTATTTCAGAGGTGAGTGCAGTGAAAGTAGGTATTGTTGGAGCAACTGGATATGGTGGACTAGAGCTTATTCGGTTTTTACATAATCATCCAGCTGTAGATCAGATTGATTTATTTACTTCTTCAGAAGAGGGTGTTCTTTTTTCTTCGAGATTTGGTCATCTTGTTAGGATAGCTGATACACCGTTACAAAAGATAGCGTATGACACTTTAGAAAAATTTGATGTTGTTTTTACGAGTACACCATCCGGGGTGACAAGTGAGCTTTTACCGCCTTTGGTTGGGAAAGGACCAAAATTAATCGATTTATCTGGTGATTTTCGGTTAAAAGATCTCGCAAGCTATGAAACCTGGTATGGCAAAAAAGCGGCACCGTTCCATAGTGTTCAACAGAGTGTATATGGTTTAACAGAGTGGAATGCAGAGCTTATACGTCAAGCACCACTCATTGCTAACCCGGGTTGTTACCCGACAGCGGTCTTATTATCCTTACTACCACTGATAAAAGAACGCTTAATTGATCCTAGCTTTCTAGTGATTGATGCAAAGAGTGGCATTTCAGGAGCTGGCAATAAGCCTTCACAAACTACCCATTTTAGTGAGACAAATGAGAATTTCTCAATCTATAAAGTAAATACACATCAGCATATACCAGAAATTGAACAGGCACTTTCCATGTTTGCTCAAGTAGAGACAACGATTACTTTTAATACGCATTTGGTTCCCATGACACGGGGAATTTTGGCGACATCTTATGCCCCTGTAATGCCGGGTATCACGGAGTCGCAATTGATCACTTGTTTACAGGCAACCTATGAAAATCATCCATTTGTTCGGATTGTGACCGATGCATCAAGTTTAGGGACAAATCGTGTCAAAGGATCAAATTATTGCGATATTTTAGTGAAAGTAGATTCCCGTACAAATCGGGCAACAATTGTCAGTGTGATTGATAATCTCGTCAAAGGGGCAGCAGGGCAAGCTATCCAAAATATGAATGTGCAATTTGACTTACCACAAACGACAGGACTAGATGTCGTGCCGTTCTTTATTTAACAGCATGCAGGAAACTGTATGCTTCTCTTATTTATTAAACTAAGGAGGAATTTTGAATGACAGTAATCACTTCAACGAATGTAATGAAAAAATTATCAAGTAAAAATATCGTTTCACCAAAAGGCTTTAAGGCAGCAGGATTACATTGTGGTTTAAAGCATAAGAAAAAGGATTTAGCCCTTTTAGTAAGTGAAGTACCAGCAAGTGTAGCAGGTGTTTTTACAACAAACGCTGTGCAAGCAGCACCATTAAAAGTCACGAAGGAAGTTGTTTATACAACTAAGAAAATGCAAGCGATGATCGTAAATTCCGGCAATGCCAATGCTTGTACAGGTAAGCAAGGTGTAAAAGATGCCCAAACGATGCAAGCGCTAGCTGCTGAAAAATTAGGGATTGCTTCAAATTTAGTAGGAGTTTGCTCAACAGGCGTTATTGGGGAAATGATGAAATTAGAGCCAGTAGCGAACGGTATTCAACTGTTAGAGCCAAAGGACAGTTTAGAAAGTGCTATTGACTTTGCACAGGCTATTTTAACGACAGATACTGTCATGAAAAACACGAGCTATAGTACAACTGTGGATGGCAAGGAAGTTATTATCGCTGGTGTTGCAAAAGGTTCAGGTATGATCGAACCAAATATGGCAACAATGCTAGGCTTTATTACAACAGATGCCAACATTGAATCTGATGTGTTGCAGGCAGCTTTATCGACTATTACTAATTTAACATTTAACGCGATTACAGTTGATGGGGATACATCCACAAATGACACAGTGGTGGTATTGGCTAATGGCTTAGCAGGAAATGATTCTTTAACACCTGAGCATCCAGATTGGCAAAACTTCTATTACACATTGCAAACAGTAGCGGAAGATTTAGCAAAAATGATTGCCAAAGATGGTGAAGGGGCAACGAAGCTCATCGAAGTGGAAGTTGTTGGTGCATTTTCAGACGAGGAAGCACGTAAAATTGCAAAAACAGTCGTTGGTTCACCACTTGTAAAGACTGCTGTTTTCGGCTGTGATGCTAACTGGGGGCGTATTATTGCAGCGGTAGGATATAGTGGCGCAACAGTTGATCCAGATAAAATTACCATCCAAATTGGTGGGGCTACGATGGTAGAAAACGGTGAGCCGATTCCTTTTTCTGAGGATGAGTTAATACAAATATTAAAAATGCATGAAGTAAAAATCTATGTGTCTCTTGGTGTGGGTGATGGTAAGGGGCATGCTTGGGGATGTGACTTAACGTATGACTATGTCCAAATCAATGCATCATACCGCTCGTAAACGTATGGTCATTAAACTTGGGGGCAGTACACTGGAAGGTTTAAATGAGGCTTTCTTTGATAATTTTAAAAGATTACAAGAGAGTGGAGTAGAGCTGATTATTACCCATGGGGGTGGGCCAGCCATTAATCGTGAACTAGCTGCTCAAGGCATACAATCTCATACGTTAAATGGAATACGTGTCACAAATGAGGCTGCTATTAAGGTTGTCCAATCGACCTTAATAGGCCAAGTGAACCCTGCGTTAGTTCATGAATTAACAACCGCCGGTATAGCAGCCATCGGATTAAATGGCTTTGATGGTCAGTTGATGGTTGCGGACTTTTTGGATCAAGATATGTATGGCTTTGTCGGAGCGATAACAAACATCAATACATCCTTATTGGAAGCTTTAATGGGTGTAGAAATTGTACCTGTTATTGCCTGCGTAGGTGCTACCGAAGCAGGTCAGGCTCTTAATATTAATGGCGATACGGTGGCAAGTGAAATTGCTTTAGCGGTCGGAGCAGATAGCTTATTACTCGTGACGGATGTGAGTGGTATCCGTATTCAGGATGAATACCAAACAATAGCTACGCCTTCACTCATTGACCAATGGACAGAACAGGGTCATATATACGGTGGGATGATTCCGAAAGTACAAGGAGCCATCGACTGTTTACGGGCAGGGATCCCTTCCGTACAAATCGTGGGTGCAACATTAATTGGGACGACGATTGTAGCCTCAAGTGAACTTCATTCTTCCTAGTGTTCTAATAGGATAGCTTGAGAAGTATAGTTGTTGAAAGAAACTATTTTAAATGATAGTGGAGATGATAACATGAGTGTTTTATTCGAGAACTACGGCAAGCGTCGTGCACAAATCGTCAAAGGTCAGGGGACAATTGTTGAGGATTCTACAGGTAAGCAATACTTAGATTTTACAAGTGGCATTGCTGTGGTGAGTCTTGGTCATGCCCATCCAGCCGTTGTACAGGCGCTACAAGAGCAAAGTGAAAAGCTATGGCATATTTCAAATCTTTTTGATATACCAGGCCAGGAAAAGGTAGCAGAAAAATTAATTGCTAATACGCACTTTGCTCATGCCTTTTTCTGCAATAGTGGGGCTGAGGCTAATGAAGCGGCCATTAAATTAGCACGAAAACATACAGGGAAACATCATATGATTACGTTCGAAAAATCATTCCATGGTCGTACCTTTGGAGCTATGTCTGCAACAGGTCAAGGCAAGGTACATAATGGCTTTGGACCACTCGTGGAAAAGTTTACGATTTTACCATTTAATGATGTTGCTGCACTTGAAGCAGCCATTGATGATTCTGTGGCAGCCATTATGCTGGAGATGATTCAAGGAGAGGGTGGCGTTAATAGCGTCTCAGCAGAATTTGCTACAGCTATTGCAAAAGCCTGTGAGGAGCAAGGGATACTACTAATTATTGATGAAGTGCAAACAGGTATTGGACGAACAGGAACGCGCTATGCCTTTGAACAAACTGTATTAAAGCCACATATCATGACATTGGCAAAAGGCTTAGGTGGTGGATTCCCTGTGGGTGCAATGTTAGGGACTGCTGAGCTTCATGCTACATTTAGTCCAGGAACACATGGTACAACATTTGGTGGAAATCCTCTTGCGATGAATGTGGCACAAGCTGTGTTGAGTCATGTATTTGAGCCAGCCTTTTTACAGCAGGTACAAGAAATATCTGCCTATTTTGTGGAACAACTAAAAGCTCAATTACCTTCTAGCTATACCGTTCAAGGACAGGGTCTTCTGTTAGGGATTGGCTGTGGTGACACGGAAGTAGCGCCTTATATCTCGGCAGCAGAAGAGAGTGGTCTTTTGCTAGTGGGGGCTGGGCCAACTGTTATTCGTCTCTTACCTCCTTTAACGGTCACAAAGGAAGAGATTGATAAAGCAGTAGCTATTTTAAAAAACATATTACCGTGATAGACTTCAGTTCAGCAATGCAAGTGAAGCATCTGCGGCAAAAACGCTGATGCATAATGGATGAACAAAGAATCTGCTAATTATCTAGCAGATTCTTTGCGTTGTTAAAGCTATTGTAGCTGTTTTACTAAGGTTGTCACTAATTTTGGTAGCCAATCCTCAAGCTGACTAAATGTAAATCCTGCCTTCTCTGCTTTTGCGTTGGACATATACCAATCAGCAGGCACCCCATAAGGCGATGGTGATTCCTCATCGCCACCAATAAGGGAAATTTTTGCACGCTGACCACTCGCTTCTTCGATTAGAGCAATGAGGTCTTTGAGAGACATAGCACCAGATGCGGTAGCATTGTATGGTCCTTCAATAGGCGTAACGCCAGCAAAATATAAAAATTCAGCTGCTTCCTCATCTGTAATATAACTCATCTTTGCATCAATGTTCGGTAAAGTAATCGGCTGATTCTGTAAAATACGTTCAACGTGGAAATGTAAACGACGTGTATAGTCATCCTCGCCCATCACAATGGGGAAACGTACAGCAACGACTGGGAATGAAGCTTCTTTAAATAAGACAGCCTCCGCTTGTCGCTTTCCTTCTCCATAAGAAAATTCCTCTTGATGTCCCATGCGAATTTGATACTGGAATGGATCAAAGTCTTCTTCCTTTTTCATCTTACCATCTACTTCATAGGTTGAAAGAGTAGAAGTAAAGACCAGCTTTTTCGTTTTCCCTTTTAATATCTCGCAAATTGCTTGTGCCTCGTTGGGAGAATAGCAAATATTATCATAGACAATGTCCCATGTTGTATTGGCTAGTGCCTGTGCTAGAGTATCACGATCATTACGATTTACTACCAACTGCGTAACATTTGTACCAAAGGGATTGCCACTTTGACCACGTGTTAAAATCGTTACATGATGTCCATTTTGAATACAAAGATCCACTAGCTTTTTTCCAAAAAAACGTGTGCCCCCTAAAATCAATACGTTCATATATTTCCACCCCTTCAAAATAGTAGTCTTCTTTATAATGACAAAAAAACAGACTTACTACAATTCATAAGTAATATGTAGTAAGTCTGTTATTTGATTATTTAATACAAATGCTTTTTGCTAGGGCATAATGGCTTATCGCCTTGATGTGTCAGGTGGAGGCGTGGTATTTTCTCCTCCGTTTGAGCCATCTCCAGGGTTACCAGAGCCCTCGCCATTGCTTCCGGATCCATTTCCATTATTGGAGCCATTGCCGTTGTTACCAGATCCATCACCGTTATTGGAGCCATTGCCGTTATTACCAGACCCGTTTCCGTTATTGGAACCATTGCCGTTACTACCAGAGCCATTGCCATTATTACCAGACCCGTTGCCATTCCCATTAGTTGGTGGCGTTGTAGGTGGTATTGGTTCTTGGTCGTTTTCCTCTGGGTCAGGTTCATTTTCACTACCGCCAGTAGAAACAACATTGGATTGAGGTGATGATAAGCCTGTAATATCTACAGCGACTACTACATAAGCTTGTCCACTAGCAACCGTAATGCTTTGTGTTGATTCTAGTACGGATGTTACAAGCGTATTACCGCCATTCGTAACGTTGTAGATACGATAACCAACAACATCATTCGATGACTCTGACCATGATAATGTAGAGCCATTTACTGAAGCTGAGACAGCTGCTGGTGGGCTGCCATCTGCTGGGAAATCAACAGCTGATACAGATGAATTCGACAATGTTGAATTCTTTGGTAACAGACTAGCAGGGTTACCGCCAAGTCTACCTAACATTCGTTTAATAAAGTCTTGATTAATGCCTGCACCACCTGCTTTGACAAATTCTGCTGGTGTATTTGGCAGGGCATTATAAGTTTTACCTTTAATCGTCACAACACTTGAAGATGCTAAGCTATCATCAGGTTGAGATGGTAAAAATACCTTCGCATTAAATAAATCGGAACGTACAAGACCTGCGCTAGCGCAAGCTGCAGAAGGGGCCATACCGGAAATGCCACAGAATGATGCAGTCACAACATTTTTAGGCGCCTTAAAGCTTGTTGGTGGATCAATTAGCTGAGGGTCCGCATCGTAAACGGCATTCATTAACGTACCCCAAAGCTTATTCACACGAACGCTTGGCTGTAAGTAGGTGTTGTTAAATGCATAAAGTGTACGAGGTTGATCGTAACCCATCCAAACACCAAGAGATACATTTGGGTTATAACCAACTAGCCAAACATCTTTATACTCTTGAGAAGTCCCTGTTTTTGCAGCGAAATCAGAAGAGAATTTTAAGGTATTTCGTGCCATTGTCCCTGTACCTTTAGTAAGAACATCACGTAACATATCTGTCACGATATAGGATGTTTCTGGGCTAAATACTTGAACAGGTTCTACCTCATGTTTGTAAATAATATTTCCTTCTTGGTCTTCGATACGATCAATCATATAGGCATCAATGAATTGACCACCATTTGCAAAGGTAGCAAAGGCATTTGTATTTTCTTCTACAGTAGTCCCTTCACTTAAAGCACCAATACCAGTTGCTAGGTTAGTGAAGTCATCTGGGTGTAATTTTGTGAATCCCATTTTTACTAACAAATCAGCGGGGCGTCTATTAATAATATCATTATATAAACGTAGCGCTGATATGTTTTGAGAGTCTGCTAATGCCTCACGTGCAGGAATAAGTCCTCGCTCATCACTTGTAATATAGTTGCTTGGACTCCATTTACCAATAGAGAATTTCACGTCAACTAATGGGCTACCTGCACCGATAACTCCATATTCTATAGCAGGACCATAAACAAGTAATGGCTTCATTGTAGAACCGTTAGAACGGTAAGCTTGTGTTGCGTGGTTTACTTGAATTGTTTTAAAGTCTCGACCACCGACAAAGCTTAAAATGCGACCTGTGGTATTTTCTATTAAAATACTACCTACCTGTACGGGCATTTCAATATCAATTTCTTCACCAGTAACAGGGTCTTTCCCTTTACCAGTATACGTATGTCCATAATACTGGAAGTCCTTTGCTGCTTTTTGCATCGCATCATACATATCTTTATTAATGGTTGAGTAAATGCGATAGCCCTTAGAACGAACATCACGATCTGCTAAAATCGTATATTTATCCTTTAATTTTTTTTCTGACTTTAAGCGCTCTGGGTCAATGCCATCATCTTTTGCTAGTTTTTCAGCAATAATGTCATTTGCACGAGCTTCAAGCTCATAAGTCAGCCATGGATAACGATCCTCCGCACGCATTTCTGGTCCGCGGAAATCTGCAGCAATATCATAGTTTAACGCTTCATTATATTGTGCATCGTCAATATAACCAGCTTCTTTCATACGATAAAGTACTGTTTTCATACGATCAATACCTGGTTTCAAAGCTTCTTCACTTTTCAGTTCACCTGTATTCGTAAATGGTGTATAAGCAAATGGTGCCTGTGGAATACCAGCTATGTACGCTGCTTGAGGAAGAGACAATTCTTTTGCTTTTACGCCAAAAATCCCTTCAGCAGCTGTTTCAACACCTGCAATATTTCGTCCTGAAGAGTTACGACCATACGGAATAATATTTAAATAAGCCTCTAATATTTCTTCCTTCGTCATAAAATGTTCTAAACGCATCGCCAGTAAAATTTCCTTAGCTTTACGTTCATAGGATACTTCATTTGTTAGTACTTGGTTTTTAATAAGCTGTTGGGTAAGTGTAGATCCACCTGTTTGCGTAGCAGAATTTGTGACATCTTGTAATAACCCACGAATAACCGCTTTTGGTACAATTCCGTTATGCTCTCGGAAATATTCATCTTCTGTTGCCAGAACAGCATTCACAACCTCTGGTGCAACATTGCTAAGCGAAGTTTCACGTCGGTCTAAATCTGTCCGCAATTTCCCAATATAAATATCGTTGGCAAAATAAATTTCACTGGTTTCTTCATAACTAAAAATTTGATCGCGCAGCTCTTCTTTTGAGCGTAGCGGTTCTTCTTTTACAAGAGAAGCAAAATAACCAGCTCCAACTGAACCGACAAATACAGTACCAACCAATGCAAAGACTAAAAATAGTAAAAATAAGTTCCAGGTAACACTACCTGAAATACGTAATTTCTTCATCCATTTTTGTTCAAGTAATTCATCGATCTTTGCATTGATTTTTTCAATCCAATCTTTCAATGTATCGACCTCCTAAAATCTTGTCTATTATAGCACATATTGTTTTAACACGAACATAGTTATTGACTTTGAAAAAGAATCGTATAGAATTATGTTTATAGTTTTCTGGTGATGAAGAGTTTGCAGTAGTGTCTATATTCCCTGTTTAGAGAGCCGGTGGTTGGTGAAAACTGGTCATAATGTAGAGACGAATTACGTGCTTGGAGCTTAGACGTGCGCGCCTGCGATAAAGGCGATTGAATGAAGTGGAAGGTGGATGACATCTTCAAGCTGGGTGGTACCGCGTTAGTTTGCAACTTAACGTCCCTGCATGCAATTGTTTGCGTGTAGGGACTTTTTTTATTTAAAAATATCCATGCACGTAACGAATTTTAACCATTTTAGGAGGAATGAACATGACAAACGAATTATTACAAGATTTAGAATGGCGTGGCTTGCTCTACCAACAAACAGATGCGGAAGGTATGGCAAAACTATTAGATGAACAATCAGTATCTTTATACTGTGGTGTAGATCCAACAGCTGACTCCATGCATATTGGACATATTGTTCCATTGTTAACACTTCGTCGCTTCCAAAAAGCGGGTCACCGTCCAATTTTACTTGTTGGTGGTGCGACAGGGATGATCGGTGATCCATCTGGTCGTTCAGAAGAGCGTCAATTACAAACGGTAGAGCAAATCGATAAAAACGTTCAAGGAATCCGTAGTCAATTAGAACGTATTTTTGATTTTGCGGAAGATGGCAATGGTGCTCAGCTTGTGAACAATCGTGACTGGATTGGTAATATAAACACAATTGAATTTTTACGTGATTACGGGAAATTAATTAACGTGAACTATATGTTAGCAAAGGATACGATTGCTTCTCGTCTTGACACAGGAATCTCGTTTACAGAGTTTGCCTATACATTAATTCAAGGTATTGATTACAATCATTTATACAATCACTACAATTGCCGTATTCAAGTAGGTGGCTCTGACCAATGGGGTAATATTACAACAGGTTTAGAGGTTATTCGTAAAACACACGAGGAAGAAACGAAAGCCTTTGGGATTACGATTCCATTAGTAACAAAGGCAGATGGCACAAAGTTTGGTAAAACAGCAGGTGGTGCTGTATGGCTAGATAGTAAGAAAACATCTCCATATGAGTTCTACCAATTCTGGATCAATGCTGCGGATGCAGATGTCATTAAATACTTAAAAATCTTCACGTTCCTTTCTCGTGAAGAAATTGAAGCATTAGCAGTCTCTGTAGAGGAGGAGCCGCATTTACGTAAGGCACAAAAAGCGCTAGCTGAAGAAATGACTCGTTTAATTCATGGTCAAGAGGCATTAGAGCAAGCCATTCGTATTACAGCAGCTTTATTCTCAGGGGATCTAAAAGCACTTTCAGCTGAAGAAATGAAGGATGCTTTTAAAGATGTTCCTTCTATTGAAATGGCTAAAGAGGACAAAAACATTGTTGACCTTCTTGTAGAAGCAGGCATTTCATCTTCAAAGCGTCAAGCACGTGAGGACGTATCAAATGGTGCAATTAGTGTAAATGGTGAAAAAGTGACGGATTTAGACTATGTATTCGATGCGAAGGATCGTTTAGAGGATGCATTCAGCATTGTCCGTCGAGGTAAGAAAAAATATCATATGGTAAAATTTGTATAATTTCTATTAGCAAAACCACATTCCCAAAAACGAGGGGATGTGGTTTTTTAATCATAAGAAACTCGGCGGTTTTAATTGCTGATATTCTTTAGGATGCAGTATTTTTGCAAGCTTGATGGCACCTTCAATAAGACGTGGAGAAGGGCGACAATACAGCCATTCTTCCATTACATGAAGCTGTTCCGATTGAACGGCATGTAGCTCTTTGGCATATGGACGTTTTAATAAATGAGCAGGTTGTATACGCTCAAATGCTACACCAACCCAAGCCATCATGATGTAGTCGGGCTTACGTTCAACAACATCTGTCCAATCAGTTTGAACACTGGCAAGTTCTACATCTTGAAATAGATTGATGCCACCAGCAAGAGCACTAATTTCCGTTAGCCAATTTATTTTCCCAGGAGTAAAAATAGGATTTGGCCACCATTCCCAATAGAGGGTAGGTTTCTTTGAGATGGTTTGTGCAATGGAATGCATTTTTTCGATGGAATGTATATACTCTTCAGCAATGTTCTTTGCTTGTTCTTCCACTTGACAAGCCTTACCGAGGGTTATAAGATCCTGCGCAATTTCCTCTAATGAGTTTGCGTTAAAAATAATATGAGGAATATTTCTTTCTTTTAATGCCTCGATGTTTCTTTCCATACCGGGTACACTCAAGGAAGCCAGGACAAGATCAGGCTGTAATGCCTCTAATGCATCCATATTAATCGATAAATCTGGCCCAAGCTGCGGTAACTCTTTAACCGTTGCTGGCCAATCCGAATAATCATCGACGCCAACGAGCTGGTCTATCAGCCCTAAATAGGCGACTAATTCTGTATTGCTAGGACAAATTGAAATTAAACGCATATCGTTTTCTCCTATTCTTTTTAAGAAAAGTATAGCGAGAGTTTCTAGGATAGACAATGTGTGTATAAAAAAGGTGGAGAAAACATTTGTTTTCTCCACCCATTGTCATAAACTTATAGGAAACCTTCGATTAAGAAAGGGCAACTGCTTCGAGTGACTGTTCTTTTTTCACAATAGGTCCCATTGCGTTTGTAATGATTTGTTTGATATCCTCTAGTGTTGCTTTACGAGGGTTCGTCTCAGCACACACATCTAACAATGCATTTTTTGCTAGGATCTCAATATCCTCATCTTTTGCCCCTAATTCACGGAAGCCACTAGGAATATTTAAATCTTGTGATAACTTCTCAATAGCTGTAATAGCCTTTTCAGCGGCATCGCGCTTACTTAAACCCTCCACATTTTCTCCTAATAATTCAGCGATACGAGCAAAGCGCTCTGTACGTGCTGTTACATTGAATCGGCAAACATGTGGCAATAAAATAGCATTGCACACGCCATGCGGTAGATTATAGAAACCGCCCAATTGATGAGCAATTGCATGTACATAGCCAAGTGATGCATTATTAAAGGCCATTCCCGCTAAAAATTGTGCATATACCATTTGTTCACGTGCTTCTATATCAGCTCCATTTGCATAGGCACGTGGTAAAAATTCAGGAATCAGTTGGAGTACTTTTTCAGCACATGCATCTGTAATTGGTGTAGCATTCGTAGAAACGAATGATTCGATGGCGTGTGTTAATGCATCAACACCAGTTGCCGCAGTTAGAGCAGGAGGTAAGCCAATCATAAGCTCAGGGTCATTAATGGACAGTAATGGTGTTACATGCTTATCAACAATGGCCATTTTCACTTTACGTGCTGTATCTGTAATAATGGTGAAACGAGTCATTTCACTTGCAGTGCCTGCAGTTGTATTGATCGCAATTAATGGCACAAGTGGATTTTGTGATTTATCAACGCCTTCATAATCATGAATGCGTCCACCATTCGAAGCAATAAGTCCGATACCTTTTGCTGCATCGTGTGCGCTGCCTCCTCCAAGAGAAACAATAGAATCGCAGTTTTCAGCATGATACACTGCAATGCCATCTTCAATGTTTTGATCTGTTGGATTTGGTTCTGCTTTAGGGAAAATTGCTACATCAATTCCAGCAGCTGTAATGATATTTGCAATTTGTTCTGAGAGACCTAATTTGTGTAGGCCCTCATCTGTTACGATTAATGTCTTTTTCACTTCTAAATCATTTAAGCGCTTACCAACTTCTTGAATTGCTCCAGGTCCAAATAAGTTTGTTTTCGGCATAACAAATTGCTTTAGAACGTCTGACATATTTCCAACCCCTTTTAAAAAATTATTATTGCTTGAATGATGGTGAACCACCTTTCGCAATTCATCGTATTCTATTTTTTGTTAAAGTTCAACTCGTATTTTTATTAAAATTGTTAATTTTATTCATGTTATTATTTTACAAAAAAGTTAATGGGTCGAAGAAGGTGTGAAATGTTGTTTTGTAGTAGAATATTTAATTTAATAAGGTTTGAAAAATATTTTACTATGAAAATAAAATATATTTTTTGGAAAACAGTTCTATTTTGATGATCTATTGAATAGTAAATAACTGATATTTTGTTTTTATTATTAAGGTAGTGATTATGTTATTTTGAAACTATGTAATTACTATTTTAAAGTACATAAAATTGTCACAATATGTGGGGATAATTATTGTAGGTTATAATAATTAGGGCAATGCGTCTACGCTAAAAAAGTAGTGGCTTTATTTTGAAGAAATTTGTGGAAATAAAAGTTCTTGCCTTCGATTAAATTTATAGTTAGAATAGTTGATAGTTAGATAATCTAATTAAAAGGTGATTCAATGACAAAAATTAAGAAAACGTACACGAATGAAGATGATTTGCCAGTATTAGGGGTAGAGCCATATATTGAACTGATTCAGACGTCTTCTGCCAGTGATACAAATCAAGAAGATGCGAAATTGGGATTAATATTGTTATGGTTAAGTGATCATGTTTTAGATGTAATAGACAATGAGTTAGCTCCTTTTGGAATTACAGAAAGTAAATTAGACTTATTACTATTGCTGACACTACATGGAGAGAGACGTGCGACTCCGTCTGCTTTAGCTAAACGATTGGGCATTACGAGAGCATCCGCAACGTCAATGCTTGATTGGCTAGAAAAGAGAAATCTTGTTGTACGGAATCATAGTAAAGAAGATCGGAGGAAGATCTATGTAAGTTTAACGGATGAAGGTCGTATTTTTATTGCTGAAGTTTTACCGACTTATTGGTCGTCATGCGCTTCTAATGTAAGCGATTTGGAACCTGATGAACGACAAGTATTTGAGAAGTTAGTGAGTAAATTATTAAAATCTATACAAAGAAAACTAAAGGTGGAACGTTAAACTGTAGCTATATTGATGCAGTTTAATTTTCAGTCATTTAATTAGATTATCTAACTATAAGTTAATCGAACTAAAAAGGGTGATTTATTTAATGAACATTGTAATTTCAGAAAATCGCGCAAATTATGCTTTAATGACAACTATTTTATCCTGGACAGGTATGGTAGTGATGTCGAGTCTCTATTTAACAATACCGCTGATTAGTGTATTCAGTGATTATTTTAATATTTCATTGACTAAAGCGGGCTTTACATCAAGTGTTTTTTCACTTGGATTTGCACTAGGGTGTTTTTTCTATGGTGCGATATCAGAAAAATATGGACGTAAAAATGTCATTGTATTCGGGCTTTTTTCATTAAGCATGATAACGTTACTTCTAGGTTTAGTTAATGATTTTTCTTTTATCCTTCTATTAAGAGGATTACAAGGGCTCGCGGCAGCTACATTTTCACCCGTAGCACTTGCTTATACACTTGAGGTTTTTCCTAATGATCGAAAAGTTGGGGCAGTTGGTTTTATCAGTACGGGATTTCTTGTAGCGGGTATAGTTGGTCAGGTGTTTAGTGGATATGTAAGTGAACATAGTCATTGGCACGTCATCTTTTATGTGCTTGCTGCAGTGTATGTTATGACTGCTTTGTTAGTCATGTGGATCTTACCGAAGGGAATAATTCAGAACGAAACTAAAAATATATGGGCTCCTCTGAAGAGAATCGGTATTATTTTCACCAATAGAAATTTGATATTTAGTTATCTCATTGCGTTTGTATTATTAATGTCATTTGTCAGTATGTACATTATTTTAGGTGCATATTTAACGAGTGATTCCTTTGGTATGAAAAGTCAGAACCTCATTTACATTCGTGCCTTTGGGATAATAGGAATGGTTATGTCACCATTTGCAGGGAAATTAGCAAAGCGTTTTAATGTGCTGTTTGTACTGAAAATGGCCTTATCTCTATCGATTATTGCACTAATCCTGATGAGCTTTATTTCAACTATAGCTGGTTTAACGATCATTAGTATTTTATTTGTTAGTGGGATTGCACTTGCTGTTCCTTCATTAGTAACACTTGTTAGTCAGTTAGGCTGGAATATGGGAGGGATTGCAGTCTCGATGTATACAGTCATTTTATTTGCTGGAACAAGTGTTGCACCGTTCATATCTGTTTATTTGATACAATCTGGTAGCTTTACTGTAGCCTTCCTTCTTCTTGCTACAACACTTAGTACGGGATTAGTTTCTGCACTAATGATTAATAGCGGAAAAAACGTAGGTTCGAATTGATTGTCATAGGAATTAGGATAAAATGGTGAAACAATAAAAAAGCCCTGAAACCTTGATATACAAGGGATTTCAGGGCTTTTGTTGTCATTAACGAGAGTAGTACTCTACGATGAATGATTCGTTGATTTCAGCTGATAATTCAGAACGCTCTGGAAGGCGAGTGAATGTACCTTCTTTTTTGTCAGCATCGAATGTTAAGTAGTCAGGTACGAAGTTGTTTACTTCGATAGCTTCTACTACTACAGCAAGGTTTTGAGATTTTTCACGAAGAGAAATCGTTTGACCTGGTTTTACGCTGTATGATGGGATATCAACGCGTTTGCCATCTACTAAGATGTGACCATGGTTAACTAATTGACGAGAACCACGACGAGTACGAGCTAAACCTAAACGGTAAACTAAGTTGTCAAGGCGAGTTTCAAGAAGGATCATGAAGTTTTCACCGTGAACACCTTTCATTTTACCAGCACGGTCAAATAGTGTACGGAATTGACGTTCGTTCATACCATACATATGACGAAGTTTTTGTTTTTCTTGAAGTTGTAAACCGTATTCTGATAATTTTTTACGTTGGTTTGGACCGTGTTGACCTGGTGCGTAAGGGCGTTTTTCGATTTCTTTACCTGTACCGCTTAGTGAGATACCAAGACGACGTGATAATTTCCAAGATGGACCTGTATAACGAGACATATTGTTGTCTCCTCCTTTAAATTTGGTTTTTTTGTTGTAAAACAAAAACCAGTAGTACCCGTTCTTACACGTATTTTATTTTCATGTACTTTCGCCTATGCAGCCGTTAGGTTACGCAATACACCATCTAATTTTCATTACTGAGAATCTCAAGTAGTTGTATATCAGAAAATAGAGGAATAAAATACAATCATAAGCTTATACCACTGCTGCGTTTATTTTACACAACCTCCATTGTAACTGCTTAGGACAAGGACGTCAATTATTTGCTTTTAAAAATTTGTAAAAGAACATAGTAGGAAATTCCTCACTATCTATTTTAAATGATATAGGAATAGTTAATGATACGCTGTGTAATGTAAATTGTAAAAGTAAGGGATAATTACATAGTCAAAATGACACAAATTATGTATAATATATTATAAGTTAATAGTAATTGATTTGGACGTTATATAGAAAAGGTGATTTCATGACAGACCATTTACAAACGCTAAAATATATAAAATCTGATGTTTTGAGCTTTTGGGTGAGTTCTTATGAAGAACAAACTAGTTTTAATGGGTATTTTTGTTCATTGAAACAGTTTCTAAAGAAGCGCTTGAAAATTGACAATGCTGCTTTTCTCAGTTTTGAAGGTAATTCTTTAATACCTATTGAAGAGATGGCTTCATTAACAATTGAAACAAAGCTAAATGCTGTGTCATGGCTGATGATCGAAGCTAGTTTTTATCAACAAAAAGTAGTGAAAATTCCTTATATATTAAAAGCAAGACAAGCCTATTCAATGATGACAGATATGGTGCTTTTCCAAGCAGAGGGCAAAAATCCCATTGGTGTATTACTTGTGGAGGCAACAGAGTCTTGGACAGACTTTATGACCTCGGAGTACGGTGAAGAGTGTATAGAAATACTTTCAAAGGTTCTTCAAATGATTAGAGACAATTTAGATGTCAAAATAAATGAAGACCAATATAGAAAACTATATAACATGACTGATTTATTTCATTCAACAATGGATATTGATTTAATTTTAGAAAATGTATTAAAAAATATACGGGATAATTTCCCTGAATTTAATGTGGAGCTGATATTATCGAATGATCAAGATCGACACACGACCATCGATATTAAGCTTTTTGATTATTTATCTGAAAGACCTGCTACAATTGAAGCCTTTGTATCAGGAGAGTTAACGACAGAGTTAGCGAGCGATTTAAATTGTCGGTTGTTAAATGCACCTATTAAGGGCAGGCAAGCTATCTATGGCATCTTGCAAGTAAGTGCTCCCACGACTTATCTTTTTTCAACAACTGAAAAAGATTTTGTACGGATGCTGGCGCAAGCGTCAGGAAATGCTCTTGAAAATGCAAAATTATATCATCAATCGCATCGCCTCGTAAGTGACTTACAACTCATTAATGAAACATCGCATCGTTTAAATATGCGAATTGACATTCATGAAATGTTACTTTTCCTACAAAAGCAGTTACTGAAATCTTTTCAGCCAATGGAAGTTTGTTTCGCATTTAAAAAACACGATACATTTGAAATAACAGGTGCAAGTACCTCCTTGTTCCATTCAGAAAATGGTCAGAGTTATATAAAACATGTTGAACAGCATTTTGCTCAAACGAATGATCCACTATTTGTTGCCGATTTCAGCCGTCTAACTCCTAATCAAATTGAGTATCGTTCTATTATGGCGATTCCTATACTTATGGAGGAAAAGATTAATGGTTTTAGTATTGTCTTACATAAAGAGCCATATTTCTTTTCGTTCGATAGTTTCAAATTAATGCAATCTTTAATTCACCACTCATCGTTAGCCATTGCAAATTCAATTTTACGAACACAGCTTCAGGAAATGGTCGATTTGGATCATTTAACGAAACTATATGCTCGCAGTTACCTCGATCAGTTTGTAGAAAAATCACTTGAATATGATCAATCTGGTATGTTTTTGTTAATTGATATTGATAATTTTAAACGTATAAATGATACGTACGGTCACCAAGTTGGAGATAAAATTCTTGTACAGATTGCGGTTCAATTAAAAGAGACGATTGGAAGTCGTGGGATTTGCGCAAGATGGGGTGGAGAAGAAATGTCTGTCTATGTGCCTAATATCAATGAAAAAGAAGCTTTAGAATTAGCATCAACCATTGTGAAAGTAATCCCAAGTGCCACAGATCCACAAGTTACAATTTCTGCGGGGCTTATAACATGGGATGAGCGAGATCGACCAGCATTCCAATCTGTGTTTTTACATGCTGATACAGCCTTGTATGAAGCAAAAAATAGTGGGAAAAATCGTTTTTGTACTCATAACGGTTCGTATCAAACAAATTTATAGGTTTGATGAAGCACAATATAAATAGTTGTTTAAATAAATTACCCTGAAATGACAATATAAAACATTTCAGGGTAATTTTTGTTGTTTTATTATAAATGATTGAGTAGTGTTTTAACAAATTCCTCTAAGCCATTGCGATCTTCCTCTGAAAAGCGATTCACAATAGGACTATCAATATCTAATACACCAATGATCTCACCTTGTTTCAGCAGCGGTATAACAATTTCAGACTGTGAGGCCGCATCACAAGCAATATGCCCTGGAAAATCGTGTACATCTTTTACAACAATTGTTTCTCTCGTTGCCACAGCTGTACCACAAACACCACGTCCAATAGGGATTCTAACACAGGCAGGAAGACCCTGGAATGGCCCTAGCACAAGTTCATTATCCTGTAAAAGATAAAAACCAACCCAGTTGATGTTCGTTAAAAACTGATTTAATAGAGCAGAGGCATTACTTAAATTGGCAATTTGATTGGTTTCACCAGTGAGTAGTGCATCTAATTGTTTTGATAATGTTAGATATTGGTCAGCAATGGATCCTTCGTAATTAATTTGTGTAAACATATAAGCACCTCGTTTAAAAATTATTTATATTGGTAATATAACATTATAGTGTTGATGTAAATCCTCTGCGCTATGTGCATCCGAACCAAATACATATGGTAGTTGAATAGCTTGACTATAATGGATAAAGGCAAAAGGTGGATAGGGCTCCTGACAATATTGTTTACTTAAACCAGCACTATTTAAATCTAATTCATAGCCCGCACATTTCATGCTGTCCAATACTTCTCTAATACGTCGGGCATCATCGATTTTTTCGTTGTGCGCCAGTTGGAATTTATGAATAAGTGATGGGTGCCCAATCCGTTTTGGTTTGTATGGACCAAGATCTGCTCTAATTGATTGTAGGACAGTATCATAATATAAATCATAAACCTGTTCAACAGAGCCAACTTTTTTTGAAAAATCAATAAAGCATTCAGAAGAAAAGTCGATACATACAAAGGTATCTTGCCATTTTAAAAAATGAACTGATAAAATAGCGTCATCTAAAAAATGTCCATATGTATCAAGGAATTGACGAGTTTCTTGTTCGTAACCTTGAATATAGTCAACCTCTAATCCGATACGGATGCGAATATCCTGTGCATACCGTTGTTGCAGGTGTTGCAATTCTTCAATGTAAGGCATGAGATCATCAGGGTTCATGCCACTATCTTGTTGCGGGGTTGGATCAAAAAAACTTTTGGGCAATGGGGCGTGTTCTGTAAATGTTATATCTGTGAAATGATGAGAAATTGCTTTTTCAATATATTGGTTGAATGAGTCCGTAGTGCCATGTGGACAAAAAGGACTATGTATATGCCCATCACGTTTCATAATTTACCACTCCTTTAGCTCTATAGATACGCTATTTAAATATTTCACAATAGCGAAAATACAGTTTTCTGAAAAACACTTAAATTTTAGTACAAAAGGCGAAAACATAGTATATAATAAATACAACTAGCCAATTCGTTTATTGTAGAATAGGAGGCTTACGATGGAGTATATCATCATTCCGATTATCCTACTATTAATTTTAGCCATAGTAGGATTTATGATGCGAAGAAAACATGTTGCAATTATTGCAAAACTTGAAAATGAAAAATTACAAATACAACATAATCCTATAAATGAAGAAATTTCAAAAGTAAAATCTTTAAACATGAACGGTGAAACGGAAGAAATGTTTGAACGATGGCGCAATACTTGGGATGAAGTCATCGATGTACATATGACTAAAATCGATTCTCTTCTATTTGATGCTGAGGATCAAATTAATCGACTTCGTTTTAAAAGGGCAACTTTAATAGAACGTGAAATTGAAGATTACATTGAAAAATGCGACCAAGACAAAAATAATATTTTAGAAGAACTGAATGAATTAATTGGCAGCGAAGAAAAAAATCGAATTGAAATCGAACAATTAAAAGAATACTATCGCTCTGCAAGAAAGACATTGCTGGCTCATCAGCATTCATTTGGTGTAGCACTACCTGCATTGGAGAAAAAGCTGGAGACATTTGTTCAAAAATTTGAAGAGTTCGATGTATTGACAAATGAAGGCAATTATTTGCAAGCACGAGAAATTGTTATTAGCTTAAATCAAGAATCTCAGCAGACATTCGAGTATATTAATGATGTTCCTACTATTTTAACGGAAATTCAAGTTAAGTTACCAGGTGCGGTTCAGGAATTGCGTAATGGTCAGCGAGAAATGGAAGACCAATCTTACTATTTACAGCATTTAGAATTGACAGATGCACTTAATAAATATGAAAAAGAATTTGATGCATTAAAGCTGGACCTTGCAGAGCTTAATTTAAAAGTTGTTAAACCTCGTGTGACAGAAATTAATGAAGAAATCGATCGTTTTTATGATTTACTTGAAAAAGAGGTTATTGCTAAAAATTATGTAGATCAAAATTGTGATCGTTTATTAAGCTCTATCACCAATGTCATTTCTTCTACAAAGTTAGTGAATGATGAGGCAACGTATGTGCAACAAAGTTACCATTTAAATGAAAAGGATGCTGAAATTCCAAAAGCCGCTTTAAAACAATTGGAAGCACTGCAACGTCGCTATGATTTATTAGCCATGCGAGTTAAGGAAGAAAAATCGGCTTATTCTAGCTTACAGGAAGAGTTAATCGAAATTAGTGAAGAGCTAGAACGAATTCATGAAGAACAAGGGCATCTATCGAATACAATGAAGAAACTTCGAATAGATGAAAATAAGGCACGCGCTCAAGTCGAAAACTTAAAGAAAATATTACAAGATACCGATCGTTTATTAAACAAGGCAAATATTCCAGGGATTCCTGAGGAGATGGATGCACGTCTTGATGAGGCAGCAGAGCACATCTATGTTGTCATGCAAAGCTTGCAAGAAGTACCGCTTAATATGGGAACGGTTCATAATAATCTAAATGCAGCAACACTTTGCGTAGAGGATGTTAAAGTAAAGGCACATGAATTAATAGAAAATGTGATGCTCATTGAACGCATTATTCAGTACGGTAATCGTCACCGTGCATCGAACCCGAAATTGAACGGACGTTTAAAAGAAGCAGAAGAGGCTTTCCACCAATTCCGTTATGCGAAGGCTTTAGAAGAAGCAGGTACAGCAGTGGAAGAAATGGAGCCAGGTGCTTTAAAGCGTATTCAAGAAATGGTTGCTGAACAATTCACAGTAAAATAATTCGAATAACATTTTGAGCTGTCTAAAAAGTATAGCGATTACTTTTTAGACAGCTTTCTATTTATTGCATAGATGAGGATGTGATTCAGTGTGAAGCTGTCAATAAAAAAAATGAATGAACAGTTTGCAAGTGAAATTTTACAATGGCAATATGCAGAACCTTACGATTTTTACAATAATGAGTTATCGGATGAAAATGTACAAGAAATGCTTGATCATCCCTACTTTGCTATCTTGAATAATCAGGGGGAGTTAATCGGCTATTATTGCACAGGTTTGGCAGCACAAGTGCCAAAGGGACAGGATATTGGTGCATATATAGAATGCTGTGTAGATATTGGAATTGGTATGAAACCAAATCTAACAGGTCAAGGATTAGGAACGGCATTTTTTTCGTTTATTGTACAAACAGTTCAACAAGAGCATCATCTACCACTTCGCTTAACAGTCGCCCTATTTAATAAGCGAGCAATCCATCTTTATGAAAAATTAGGTTTTGTTAAAGCGATCGAATTTAGTACGCCCACAGAATTTATCACGATGTTGAAAAAAATGTAGGATACCAATTAAAATTTAAAGAATCGTTAAAGTTAGTGGTCAATCGCCAAAGATTGCGTTATGATAAATACCGTTAAATCAACGTTTTGAAAGTGTGTGAAAAGTTATGGTTAATACAATTTATTTAGATAATAGTGCAACAACAAAGCCTTTAAATGAGGTTATGCAAGCATTCATGGCTGTCAATGAGCAGTATTATGCCAACCCTGCTTCCATCCATGCCATGGGTGTTGAAGCAAATGATTTATTAATGCGTGCGCGTGAGCAAGTAGCAGATATTTTGCAGACAGAGGCAAAAAATGTGCTATTTACTTCAGGTGGTACAGAATCAAATAATGCAGCTATTTTTGGCATAGCACGTAGTAATACACATATAGGAAAGCATATTTTAACGACTGAAATTGAACATCCTTCAGTGCTAGAAACGATGAAACAGCTTGAAAAAGAGGGCTATGATGTTGAATATCTTCGTGTTGATCGAAATGGTGTGATTTCTCTCGATGAGCTTCGTACTAAAATACGAAAAGAAACCATTTTAGTTAGCATCATGCATGTGAATAATGAAATGGGGGCGATTCAGCCTATAAAGGAAGCAGCAAAAATGATTCATGAAATGAGTCGTGCAGCCTTTCATGTTGATGCTGTTCAAAGCTTTGGGAAATTAGCTATATCCTTTAAAGAAGAAGGCCCAGACTGTATTTCTATCTCTGGTCATAAAATTCATGGCTTTAAAGGCTCAGGTGTATTAGCATTCCGTAAACCCATGAGATGGCAGCCTTTTGCTCTTGGTGGTGGTCAGGAATTTGGAATGCGAAGTGGTACTGTGGCAGTTCCGCAAGCTGTTGCTTTAGCGAAGGCGGCTCGACTAGCTGTTGAAACAATGAACGAACGCGTAAATAAATACCGTCAATGGCATGACGAAATTCGAGCTCAGCTAGACGGATATGGAGAAGCAGTCCATGTTTTATCAACCCCACAAGGAGCTGCGCATATTGTGTCATTTAGTGTTCGTGATTTAAAAGGGGAAGTTATTATTAATGCTATGCAAAAGCGCGGTGTCATTGTGTCAACATCAAGTGCATGTTCATCCAAGCAAACGAAAACAAGCCATGTAGTCGAGGCACTACACCTTGATGAGCATTATAAAAAAGGTGTGATTCGCATTAGCTTTGGCGCACATAACACAATAGAAGATATAGAAAAGTTTAAACAAGTACTTGCAGAAGTAATGTTGGAACTCAAAGGAGAAAATAAGTAAATGATTTGGAAAGAAATTTTAATTCGATATGGTGAGCTTTCTACAAAAGGCCGCAACAAAATGGATTTTATTCGCCGCTTACGTGAAAATATTCGACATGCTTTTGCTGATTTAGGTCAACTGCATATTCGTACAGAACGTGACCGTATGTTTATTGCTATAGAGGGCGAAGCACAAATGCAGACGCTAATTACAGGTTTACCTAAAATTTTTGGTATTCAATCATTTAGCCCTGTAGCTGCATGTGAAAAAGATATGGAAAGTATGAAAAAGCTCGCTATCACGATTATGGAGACATTTAAAGACGAGCAACATACATTTAAAGTAGAAGTAAAACGTACTGATAAAACATTTCCATTAGAATCTCACGCCATCCAACGTGAGATCGGTGGCTATGTTTTACCGCAATTTCAAAATTTATCTGTCAAAGTGAAAAAGCCTGATATTGAGCTACGTGTAGAAGTTCGTCATGATGCAACTTATATGATGGCACAAGTTATTCCTGGTGCAGGTGGAATGCCAGTAGGATCTAATGGGAAGTCTTTATTAATGCTATCAGGCGGTATTGATAGTCCTGTCGCAGGTTATTTAATGATGAAGCGTGGTGTGAGATTAGAAGCGATTCACTTCTTTAGTCCACCTTATACAAGCCAAAATTCATTGGAAAAAGTTAAAGTGCTTGCTAATGAATTAACGAAATTTGGTGCTAGTATTCGTTTGCATGTTATTCCTTTTACTGAAATACAAGTTCTTATTAAAGAAAAAGTACCTTCTAACGTGTCGATGACAACAACACGCCGAATGATGCTGAAGGTTGCTGATCAGGTGCGTGAGGAGATTGGTGCACTTGCTATTGTAACAGGTGAAAGTCTTGGACAAGTAGCGAGTCAAACGCTTGAAAGCTTAACAGCAATTAATGCAGTAACAAATACACCTATTCTACGTCCGCTGATTTCAACAGATAAATTAGAAATTATCGATATGGCTGAGAAAATCGGCACATACGAAACATCTATTCAGCCATTTGAAGATTGCTGTACGATTTTTACACCAGCAAGTCCTAAAACAAAACCAAAGCTTGAAAAGGTGGAGCATTATGAAAGCTTCTCTGATTTTGATGAATTGATCGAGCGAGCAGTGAAAAATCGCGAGGTCTATATTTTCCCTAAGAAAGAAGAACAGCAACAAGATAAATTTGCAGATCTATTATAAGGTTTTAAAAGCCGTCTCAAAGCCCATTTTGAGACGGCTTTTTTGCGTGATTAACGGTATTCCAATAGAGGTACAATTTACCTCTAAAATTTTTGTATTAAAAATCTAATATCGCACATTCTATATTCACAAGGAGGTGAGAGACATGACTTCAAACAACAACCGCAGTTCAAACAAGCTTGCAGTACCTGGTGTACAACAAGCACTTGATCAAATGAAATACGAAATTGCACAAGAATTTGGTGTTCAATTAGGAGCTGAAGCTTCAGCTCGTGCCAACGGTTCCGTTGGTGGTGAAATCACTAAACGTCTTGTACAAATGGCAGAATCTCAATTAAAAGGTATGCCAAACAACCAATAAATGCTGATTAAGCATTTATAAACTTAAAACCAGTGACCGTAAAAGGCACTGGTTTTAGTTTGTTTATTGATCATTTATTTATACGACATAAAGACTTAAACGTAGATACTGTATGTTCAATATCTTCGCTTTGACAGATAGCTGAAATCACAGCAATACCATCAGCACCAGCTTGAAATACAGTATGTGCATTTGTACAATTAATTCCTCCGATTGCTACAATCGGTAATTCAGGATGAAGATAATGAGCCTGCTGTAAAAAAGATGTGCCACAAGGTGGTTGTGCATCACTTTTAGAAGATGTTGCAAAGATTGGACCAATCCCTACATAATCAGCTTGATGGTTAATAGCCGTTTGCAATTCGTCCTGTGAATGGACAGAAACACCAAGAATCATGTTCCCAATTCTTTTACGTGCTACTCCAACAGGTAAATCATCTTGTCCGATATGAACACCATCAGCACCGAGTCGCATCGCTAGCTCGACATCGTCATTAACGATAAAGGGTACACTATACTGATGACATCGTTTTTGACATTGGCGTGCAAACTGTTCATAGGCTAATCCAGTTAACGCATGAGGACCTTTTTCGCGAAATTGAAACATTGTAATGCCTGCTTGTAATGCCTTTTCTAGGATATAGATCGATTGTTCATGATGAGGAACATTGCTCGTACCCATAATAAAATAAAGCTGCAAATCCTTACGTTTCATGAATAATCACCTCACAGGCTTCCTTATGCTGTTGATAAGCAAAATGATTTGTGGGTCCATGACCATTTCCAATCGATAAATCATACATAATTGCTAATTGGATAAACTTTTTAGCTTCAATAATGGCTTCTTCCATAGCAAATCCCCGTCCAAGAAAAGCAGTAAGTGCTGCTGAAAATGTACATCCAGTACCGTGCGTATTTTTTGTTTGGATTCGAGGAGACTGCATCGAAAAAGATCGTCCATTTTTGAAAAATACATAATCAATAGCATAAAGTGGATCTGTTAAATGTCCACCTTTGATGATGACACATTGTACACCAAGTTGTAACAAGCTTTGAGCTACTTCTTTCATATCTTCAAAATGATGAATAGTTCTCCCTGTAAGTGTCTCTGCTTCGGGTATATTGGGCGTAACAACCGTAGCAAGTGGTAGTAAAGTTGAGCATAGTGCATCGATAGCTTCTTGCTGCAATAGGCTTTCTCCACCTTTTGCAATCATCACTGGATCAACAATCAGTGGAATGTTTAGCTCACCGATCATGCTTGCGATTGTTTTGATAATAGCTGAGGAATAAAGCATTCCTGTTTTAATTGCAGTTATTGAAAAATCTTCTACTAAGGCCTCGAATTGTTTTTTTATAAAGGAAACGTCAATTGGGTAAACACCTGTTACACCCAATGTATTCTGTGCAGTTAATGCTGTAATGACAGAGGTGCCAAACACTTTTAATTCCTGAAATGTTTTTAAATCAGCCTGTATACCAGCACCGCCTCCGCTATCTGAGCCAGCAATCGTCGTTACAATATGCATGAAGCTTCACCATCCTTTGACAAACGATGTATAGCATTAAGTAAGGCGATTTGAAAATCACCGATATCTGCAGTAAATGCTGATGCTAGTAAACCTGCTTTTTTATAGTAAGTAAGTGTTTCTGTTAATTGCTGGTAAGGGTTAGGTCCAACACGATAGGCAGCACCGCAAATTGCGCTTAGTAAACAACCTGTACCCGTTACTTCCGTCATTTGTGGATGACCACCAGCAATCCATTGGCTATGCTTACCATCAGTTATAAAATCACGTTCCCCCGTTACAATAACTATGCATTGATAGCGTTGAGCCAATAATGTGGCTTCTGCTTCCATAGCGATGGAGCCATGACCACTATCGACACCCTTTTGTTGCCAATCTACACCGGCTATTGCAGCAAGCTCGCCAAGATTACAGCGAATCACAGCAAATTGTATGTTCTCAAGTAAATGTTTGACGGTTTCCTTACGATAAGTTGTGGCTCCAACGCCAACAGGATCTAAAATAACAGGAATACCAAGTGCATTCGCTTTTTTACCTGCTAATAGCATGGCGCTTTTTGTACGATCATTAAGCGTTCCAATATTAATTAATAGTGCTTGAGCAATCGCTACCATTTCCTCTGTCTCTTGGCTGTCATCAGCCATTACCGGTGAGGCACCTATTGCTAATAAACCATTTGCTTGAAAATTTGCCACTACATAATTGGTGATGCAATGGACGAGTGGTTGCTGTTGACGAATTGTTTGAAATATCATTGTAGTCCTCCTCTGTGGATGGACGTAAGCATGCAAAAAAGGCTCTTTTTGTGTAAAAATGCACGAAAAAGAGCCTTTCATCTGTAAAAAACGATGTCTATTGCTCCCTACGTCAGTATTAACTAACAGGTTCAAAGGGTCAGGTTTTACCTTCTCAACTCTTGCGAGTCCCCCTGCAATCTTGTATTTAGTTGACCAAAATGTACCACACTTTTCATATGTATTCAATAACTAGTTTTCCTATAAACAAAACGTGACTGATGCCATATAGCAAAGTATGATAGTTGTCATGACTTTAAAGAAATTGAGTGTAAACCATTGAAAATAATGAAAAAGGAGTTTTATAATGTGTCATAGCAAAAGGGGGCATTTGCCATGAAAAGACAAGATTTAGTTGCACCAGAATGGTATAACATAGCAGAGGAAATTGAAAAATATGCGCAGGATGCAACAAAAAATGCTTTAATCATTTATGAAGAAAATCAAGACGTCCAATTTATTACATATGCACATTTATTGGAAAAAGCGAATCAAGCAGCACATGTTTTCACCAAGCAAGGCTTAAAGAAAGGTGATGTCATTTTAGTGATGGTACCACGTTCAGTGGAAGCATATATTGTGTATATTGCTGCATTGAAAGCGGGTTTAACCATTATTCCAAGCTCAGAAATGTTAAGAACAAAAGATATTGAATATCGTATTCACCATGCCAATGCTAAAGCGGTTATTGCATTTGAACCTTATATTGAACAATTTGATGAAGTGGGGAATTTACAAGGCATATTGCAATTTGTCATAGGGCATGCACACGAACCTTGGCAGAACATACTTGAAAAAATGCATAATCAACCTACAACTTACATAAACCCTATCCCGACTAAAAGCACTGACAATGCATTTTTAGCCTATACAAGCGGAACAACAGGAAATCCGAAAGCAGCGGTGCATACTCATAGTTGGGGCTATGCACATTTACGAACAACAGCACCACATTGGCTGGGTGTACATGAAAATGATATTGTTTGGGCAACTGCAGCACCAGGATGGCAAAAATGGATTTGGAGTCCGTTTCTTGCTACTTTGGGTAGTGGTGCTACCGCATTTGTCTACAAAGGTAAATTTGAAGCAGCTACTTATTTAGCATTGCTTGAAAAATTCAAAATCAATGTACTATGCTGTACACCAACAGAATATCGTTTTATGGCAGCGCTTGAAAATTTACATGAATATGATTTAAGTGCAATTCGCCAAGCTGTATCAGCTGGTGAGCCTTTAAATAGTGAGATCATTAAAGTTTTCTTGGAAACATTCAAATTACAAGTACGAGATGGCTACGGGCAAACGGAAAATACATTATTGGTGGGAACAATGGTGGGGATGGAGGCGCGAGTTGGCTCTATGGGGAAACCTACTCCTGGCAACACCGTTGAGATTATTAATGATTTGGGCAAACCCGTTACTGTGGGAGAAGTGGGCGATATTGCTGTTCATCGTGAAACACCAGCCCTCTTTAAAAAATATTTAAATGATCCTGAACGTACAAATTTACAATTTCGTGGGGATTGGTATATTACAGGAGATCGTGCCTATAAAGATGAAGATGGCTATTTTTGGTTTGATGGCCGAGGCGACGATGTCATTATTTCCTCAGGCTATACGATTGGACCCTTTGAAGTAGAGGATGCCCTAATGAAGCATCCGACTGTGAAAGAGGCTGCAGTGGTTGCGAGTCCTGATAAAGTCCGTGGAAATATTGTCAAGGCATTTATTGTTCTGCGCAACGATGAAAAAGGTGATGAAGCACTTATTCAAACACTTCAAAGTCATGTGAAATCACTGACTGCTCCATACAAATATCCACGTGCTATTGAATTTGTAGAGGAGCTACCGAAAACATCTTCAGGGAAAATTAGACGTGTCGAATTACGACAACAAGAAATCAAACAACTCCAATCATGATCATTTCCTAGGAAATAATGTCGAAAATCAAAGTTCATGCAAAGGTATGGACTTTGATTTTTTTAATTTTTTTAGGTAAGGTAGGATAAGGAAATAAATAGCATAAAGCTTTTTGCATAGTATTATTGCAAAAAAATGAAACAAATGTGTAATTCATACGTATTACGTGTTAAGGAGGCGGAAAGACATGAATGTAAAAAGGTGGGTTGCTTTAGTAGTTGCAGGTGTTCTTTTACTATTTTCATTAGGAATTAACACCATTTTTGCGCTTTTTAAAGCAGATTTCCTAGGTAATTTTGATAGTTTAATGGCAGGTAATAATTTAGATGTATATGAAAATGTAATTGAAGGGGAAAATTTTGATAAGCGAATTGCTTATTTAAAGGTAGATGGAGCGATTCAAGATATTGGCTCAAGTACATTGTGGCAACCAGTTGCCTATGATCATCAATTTTTCTTAGAACAATTGGATAATATTTTATATGATGAGTCCATACAGGGTGTTGTTTTAAGCGTCAATTCACCAGGTGGTGGTGTGAAGGAATCAGCAGAAATCTATAAAAAGCTTCTGAAAATTAAAGAAGAACGACAAATTCCAATTTATGTATCAATGGATTCTATGGCCGCTTCAGGTGGTTATTATATTTCGGCACCTGCAGATAAAATATTTGCCCATCGTGATACAATAACAGGTTCTATTGGTGTCATCATGCAATCCATTAACTATCAAGAGCTGGCTGAAAAAGTTGGTGTTAAATTTGAGACGTTTAAATCAGGGGAGCATAAAGATATGCTAAGCCCAATGCGTGAAGTGACAGCAGAGGAACGTGCAATGATGCAAGATATGATTAATGAAACGTACGAAGAATTTGTAGATATTGTAGAACAGGGACGTAATATGTCTGAAGCAGAAGTGAAGAAGGTTGCAGATGGTCGTATTCTTGGTGGTACAAAAGCGCTTGAAGCAGGATTAATTGATGAAATTGGTGATGAAGAAGCGGCCATTGCAGCTCTTCGTGAAGATTATGGACTTGAAGATGCCGCTTTATTTGAGTATTCATATGATATGGGTGGCTGGCAATCATACGTTGGTATGAAAATTGGCTCCATGTTTGGTCCATCTGCAGAAGAGAAAATGCTAATGAAAATCATGACGGACTATAGCGCACCGAAAATGATGTATCTATACGGGGAATACTAGGGGGGGAGCACAATGACAAACAATGAAATTGTTATGCAAGGTTCACCCTCTATGGAAAATGGCTTTCTTATGAAGACATCAGGAGAATCAGCAAAGCATAAAAACTATGCATTAAAAACTGCTGGTTTTTGGGTACGATTTTGGGCATTTTTATTAGATGGATTCATTATTTCTGCTGTAGGTGGAATACTCGTTAATCCTATTTTTTATCTGATGGATTGGTCCTTATCTGATTCTGTTTGGTACGCGCCGATTTCTATTATTACAGCAATCTTCTACTATAGCTATTTTGTGTTGATGACAAAGTTCTTTGGGCAAACATTAGGGAAAATGGTATTTGGATTACGTGTGATTTCATTAAAGCATGATCAGCTAACTTGGTCAGATGTGTTATTCCGTGATTGGATTGGGCGTATCATCAATAATATTTTTATGCCACTGTATATTTTGGTAGTGATTTTACCAGAAAATCAAGGTTTACATGATTATTTTGCCGATACAACAGTGGTGCACGAAAAAATCTTTATTGAAAAGGATTCAACACCAACTACTTTACCAAAGCAAGAAGAGATTATAGAAACTACTGAACAAGAAGAAAAACTAGAACTAGCCAAGCTAGAGGAAAAAAATGAACAATAAACAAATGGCTGTCTCAAATTAGGAGACAGTCTTATCTATTTCTAAGTATGTAAGCTATCATAGTTGCAATTAATTCCCTTCATTTAGTAATATTATGTACATATGAAGATTAGGAGGCGTTTGTATGGCACAAGTAACATTTAAAAATGGTCCAGTGACACTAGTAGGAAATGAAGTAAAGGTGGGCGATCAAGCTCCAGATTTTACGGTATTAGCGAATGACCTATCACCTGTAACATTAAATGATTCAGAAGGAAAAATTCGTTTATTTAGTGTTGTCCCATCATTAGATACTGGTGTATGTGATGCGCAAACACGTCGATTCAATGAGGAAGCAGCTAATTTAGGTGACAATGTAGTTATTTATACGGTATCTGTGGATCTTCCATTCGCTCAAAAGCGCTGGTGTGGTGCAGCAGGTATTGATGCAGTTCAAACTGTATCAGATCACCGCGACCTTTCATTTGGTGAAGCATATGGTGTGTACATTCAAGAATTACGTCTTCTGACACGTGCAGTATTCGTTGTGGATGCAAACAATAAAGTAACATATGTTGAATATGTACCTGAAGCTACAGATCATCCAAACTATGAAGCGGCCATTGCAGCTGTCAAAGCACTAGCATAATAAGCTGCTTTTAGGCTAAGATAATACTAGACAAAGGGGCTGTGACAAGTGTTTGTCACGGCTCTTTTCTGCGTGAAAGGAAGTTAGATATGGAAAATATCGAGAAGTTATTTGGTTTGCTAAATGAGCATGCCGAAAAAATCGAAAAAGAACACAATATAACGTTACTAGAAGGATTATTAGATGGGTTAGAGGCATGGCTTGATGGCGAAGTAGATTTTTCTCAAAAAGGTGCAACAAAAGAGGATATTCGTAAAGCTATTCAAATTGCTATTTTAAAAGGGATGCGCAAAGGCTCACAGCCGAATCATCAAATGACTCCTGATACGTTAGGGTTATTAGTGGGCTACTTTGTGGAGCAAATTTTTGCAGAGCGTCTTGAAAATGAAAAGATTTCGATCATGGACCCAGCAGTAGGCACAGGCAATTTATTACTAACGGTTATGAATTTATTAGATGGGAAAGTGGAAGCAACAGGTGTAGAGGTTGATGAGCTACTTATTCGCCTTGCTGCGGCTACTGCTGATCTATCAGAACAGCCTATTTCTTTATACCGTCAAGATGCCTTAGAAGATTTATTGGTCAATCCAGTTGATGCCGTTGTTTGTGATTTACCTGTAGGTTATTATCCAAATGAAGAAGTGGCGCTCGATTATGAATTATGTCCAGCAGAGGGGATGAGTTATGCCCATCATTTATTCATCGAGCAATCAATGAACTATACAAAGAATGGCGGCTATTTATTTTTCCTTGCACCATCTCATCTTTTTGAGTCAGAGCAGTCTAAGCAATTACACAAGTACATTCAAAAGCATGCGTGGATTCAAGCGATTATTCAATTACCTGATGCCATGTTTGCTAATAAGACACTTGAGAAGAGCATTGTGATTTTACAAAAACAATCGAAGGAATTGAAAGCACCTAAAGAAGTTCTATTAGCTAAAGTGCCAAATATGCAGAATAAGCAAGCTCTTGCGCTATTCTTTGAAAAAGTGAAGATGTGGAAAGAGGGCAAGTAATTGCTCATGAAGTCAATACAAGTAAAAAGGTATCCTATTCAAGGATACCTTTTTATGTATTACAAATTAGTTTTCTGGTGTACGGATAACTAGTACGTCACATTTAGCTGAACGTACAATAGCTTCAGATACAGAACCGATTAGGAAGCGTTCTACTGCATTTAGACCAGTTGCACCACAAATGATTAAATCTGCGTCTACGATGTTAGAAAGCTCTTTTGTTATGATATTTTTTGGAGAGCCATACTCGATGATAAGATTAACATTCGCTAAACCTTCATCTTCAGCTTGCTTTTTGTAACCATTTAATAGTTCTTCAGAAAATGCTTGAGCACGTTCTGCGATGGAACGGTCATATGCTTCGATAGCAGCAAATGAACGAGTATCGATTACATTTACTAGATTTAATACTGCACCTTCGTTTCGTTTTGCAACATCAATTGATTTACGAAACGCGTATTCAGCTTCTTTTGAACCGTCTACTGCAACAACAATGCTTTTATAATGATTAGCCATTTGAAAAACCTCCCTGATTTGTATATGTTGATTATACCAAATGATTTTCTAAAGGAAATACTTTCCGTAAGAAAAATTATGAAAATGTGAAGGCATTTCATAAAGAAATGCTAATTAAATATAATTACTTAATTCCCACTATTTGCAGTGTGCAAACGTTTTTCGTGTGTTTGCAACTGCTCATGAATGAGCCTCATTAACTTCTATTTAGTCTCCTTTTTAGTTTCTAAATATAATAATTTATCATGTTATACAACGTTTGAATATTTGTTATTTTGTAAATCTTATAAATTTTATCTGTATTTGCATTAGTTAAAGCTTTTTTTGCAATTGTTTGGTAATATGGAATGGCAAGGGGTGCATCAAGTTTAGTTACATAAATGATGCTTATTTCTTACGTTATGGAAGGGGATAGGAAACAATGAAGATTGGTATTCCAAAGGAAATTAAAAACAACGAAAATCGTGTAGCAATGACACCAGCAGGAGTTGTCACTTTAACACATGCAGGTCATGAAGTGTACATTGAAACAGGAGCGGGGCTAGGTTCAAGCTTTACGGATGCTGATTACATTGCAGCTGGTGCGCATATTGTTCAAACAGCTAAGGAAGCATGGTCACAAGAAATGATTATGAAGGTAAAAGAACCAGTTGCTTCTGAGTATGATTACTTCTATGAAGGCCAAATTTTATTCACGTATTTACACTTAGCGCCAGAGGTTGAATTAACTCAGGCACTTTTAAATAAAAAAGTTGTAGGAATTGCCTACGAAACAGTACAATTAGCAAATGGTTCATTACCTTTGTTAACACCCATGAGTGAGGTTGCTGGTAAAATGGCTACACAAATTGGTGCTCAGTTTTTAGAAAGAAACCATGCTGGTAAAGGTATTTTACTAGGTGGCGTATCAGGCGTACAACGTGGGAAAGTCACAGTAATCGGTGGTGGTATTGCAGGAACAAATGCTGCGAAAATCGCTGTTGGTATGGGTGCTGATGTGACAGTTATCGATTTAAGCCCAGAACGTTTACGTCAATTAGAAGATATGTTTGGGCGTGATGTTCAAACATTAATGTCTAATCCATATAATATTGCAGAATCAGTGAAAAATTCAGACTTAGTCATTGGTGCGGTGTTAATCCCAGGCGCAAAAGCTCCAAAACTTGTATCAGAAGAAATGATTCAATCCATGCAAGCTGGCTCTGTTGTAGTCGATATCGCCATTGACCAAGGTGGTATTTTTGCTTCTTCTGATCGTGTGACAACACATGACGATCCAACATATGTGAAGCATGGTGTAGTACACTACGCAGTTGCAAATATGCCTGGTGCGGTACCACGTACTTCTACAATTGCTTTAACAAATAATACTATTCCATATGCACTTCAAATTGCAAACAAAGGCTACAAACAAGCTTGCCTTGATAATGCAGCACTGAAAAAAGGTGTGAATACATTAGATGGACAACTTGTTTATAAAGCAGTGGCAGATTCACAAGGTCTACCATTTGTCAATGTGGATGAGTTAATTCAATAAACCATGCAGGACATAGAAAAAGGAAGCACACTAGTTGCTTCCTTTTTTGCATTATAGAACGATTAAATCTTTTGGGAACTTTGTTAATACCTCAACGCCATCTTTTGTTACAACAACATCATCCTCAATACGTACGCCAGTTACATCTGATTTATAAATACCAGGCTCAATCGTAAAGACCATACCTTCATCCATCGTCATTTCATTAGCACCTGTAACAGATGGGAATTCATGCACAGAAATACCAAGACCATGTCCAAGACGGTGCGTGAAATATTCACCATAACCAGCCTCAGTAATTGTATCACGTGCAATTTTGTCTAAATCCATCGCACGAATACCTGGTTTCACTGCTGCGACAGCATTTGTGTTGGCAGCTAAAACGGCATGATAAATTTCTTTTTGAGCTTCACTTGGCTCACCAAAAGCAACAGTACGTGTAATATCTGAGCAATAGCCATCGTAAATAACACCAAGATCAAATAGTACCATATCGCCCTTTTCAATTTTACGTGCACCTGGCTTCCCATGAGGAGAGGCAGTCTTTGGACCACTCAATACCATTGTTTCAAAGGACATTTTACAGCCTTTATCTTGAATGGCACTTTCGATCGCTGTTAGAATTTCCATTTCTGTTTTACCTTCAGCGATTTCCTTGCAACCGATTTCAATTGCATAATCAGCTAACTCTGCAGCTTTACGTAATTTTTCTAATTCACTTTCATCTTTGATTACGCGCATCGCATTAATCTTTTCATCAAGACGCACAAAGCTAGCTTGAGGGAAAGATTGCTGTAAAGCTTCCAAACGCTCAACGATGAGCTGTGCCTTTTCAATAGCAAATGTAGCTGGATTGATTTGACGTGCTACGATGGCCTGGGCAAGAACTTCCATCGAATTTTCTGTATCTTGATGGCCAATCACTTCATAAGACCAACCAGCAGCCTTCGCATCTGGAATCTCCATTTGTGGACAAATTAGAAAAGGCTCCGCATCTTTAAAAATCATGACTCCTAGTAATCTTTCATGTGGATTACTTTTAAAGCCTGAAACGTAAAAAACATTGTCAGGTGTTGTTACGAATGCTGCATCGATGTGATTTTGCTGCAAGTAACGTTGGATTTCTTCAACCTTTGACATCAATATGTCCTCCTTTTATTACATGGAAAATTTTACGTAAGAAAGCTTCGACTGCTTAAAAAGTAGCGAGGATTCTTATCTAGTACTGAATAATTGTGCTCTAACAGGGTATAAGGCTGTTAGAGAATACGACGATTATTCTCTGTACAAGCATATCAAAAAAAGGGAAAAAGCGCATGGGTAGCGAATTAAAATGTTGGACTGTACTTTGTTAATCGAGGAGGATTTTAAGATGGAAATAAGTTATCATGGGCATTCAGTTGTCAAAATTCAAACAAATGGAAAAACGATATTAATTGACCCTTTTATTAATGGCAATGGGCAAACAGACTTAAAAGTAGCTAATGAAGCGCCAGATATTATTTTACTTACACATGGGCATAATGATCATGTTGGAGATACAGTAGAGTTGGCGAAGAAAAAAGATGCATTAGTTATTGCGCCAAATGAGCTGGCTAATTGGATTTCTTGGCAAGGTGTAAAAACACATCCAATGCATATAGGTGGTGCGAAGGAATTTGACTTCGGTAAAGTAAAGTTTACACAAGCCTTTCATGGATCTTCCTATGTAACAGATAATAACGAAATAATTTATATGGGCATGCCAGCTGGAATTTTATTATTTGTTGAGGGATTAACGATTTATCATGCTGGTGATACAGCTCTATTTGGTGATATGAAACTAATTGGTGAACGACATCCGATTGATATTGCATTCTTACCTATTGGTGATAATTTTACAATGGGACCTGAGGATGCAGCTTGCGCAGTTTCGTTTTTAAAGCCGAAAATTGTCGTACCGATTCATTACAATACATTCCCACCAATCGAGCAAGATCCACAAATTTTTGCAGATCTAGTGCAAAATACAGAGGTTCAAATTTTGAAAGCTGGAGAAAAAGTAAACTGTTTCTAATCGATGGTAATGCTGTACTATATGAATTGACACCACGCTGGTAGTTGAAATGATGGGAAAAGTTAAACAATTTCATCACTTTATATTAAATATTTTCTTAAAAAATATGGTACACTAAGAGCAGAATTGAAGCTTAGGAAATAGGTGATATTTTGTCTACAAAACATGAGAAAATTTTACAATACATCGAATCACTACCCGTGGGCGATAAAATTTCAGTACGTCAAATTGCAAAGGAAATGCAAGTGAGTGAAGGGACGGCTTACCGTGCAATAAAGGAGGCCGAAAATCGTCGCTTAGTAAGTTCGATTGAACGTGTTGGAACAATTCGTATTGAGAAAAAAAAGAAAGAAAATATTGAGCGCTTAACTTTTGCAGAAATTGTCAATATTGTAGATGGCCAAGTTTTAGGTGGAAAATCAGGTCTACATAAAACATTAACAAAATTTGTTATCGGTGCTATGCAATTAGAGGACATGATGCGTTACACAGATGCAGGTAGCTTATTGATTGTTGGTAACCGTATTAAAGCACATGAAAATGCCCTTCGAGCGGGTGCAGCTGTTTTAATCACTGGCGGTTTTGATACAACGGAAGATAATAAGCAGCTTGCAGATTCATTAGATTTACCAATCATTTCAACAAGCTACGATACGTTTACGGTCGCAACAATGATTAACCGGGCAATTTATGACCAATTAATCAAAAAAGATATTTTATTTATTGAAGACATTTATGTCCCAATGACTGACACAGCAGCGTTAAAAAATGATGAAACGATCTATCATTTCCAGAAGCTGAATGAACGTACGACACATGGTGCATTTCCTGTGGTCACACACCAAAATAAACTCGTCGGTATGATTACCGTCAAAGACGTTATTGGGCGTGAAGAAAACGAGCTTATCGAAAAAGTGATGACGAAAAATCCGATTGCTGGCTCCATGAAAATGAGTGTCGCTTCTGCTGGACATCGAATGATTTGGGAAGGAATTGATCTTCTACCAATTGTTAATGATGACAATATTCTGCAAGGTGTCATTAGCCGTCAGGATGTGCTGAAGGCATTGCAATTAGCACAAAGGCAGCCGCAGCATGGTGAAACGATTGATGATTTAGTGAAAAATGAAATGAAGGTACTAGGTGATGAAGAACTCATTGTTGAGTTTAAAGTCACACCACAAATGACCAATCAATATGGGGCAATTTCATACGGTGCTTTTACAACTTTACTAGCTGAGGTCGGTTCATTTGCATTAAAACGTCGTAAACGTGGGGATGCAGTGGCAGAGAATATGACGATTTACTTTATAAAGCCTGTTCAAATGGAAAGTACGCTTACTGTTAAGCCTCGAATTTTAGACATGAGTCGTAAGTTTGTGAAAATGGATTTTGAAGTGTATAATCAACAAATACTTGTTGGTAAGGCAATGATGATGTTCCAACTATTAGAACGTTAAGTATTGAAAAGGGATGGCCTAGCGCAATTGCTTGGTCATCCCTTTGTTACATATATTATTGATTAATGCGGAATTCTTCCTCAACAAATTGTCCATAATGGCGTGCTTTTTTTATATTTTCTAAAAGAACTAAGATGCCGAGCGCGACAAGAATTGCTACAATAATAAATGTAAATAAGCCCGGGAATAAATAAGCTTGATTTAAAGCGAAGGACAAAATTAAGGAACCTAAGCCGATGTTCGCTTTACTTTTATACCAGTTTTTAGCAATAGGTAATGGAGAACGGAACTGTTTTGTTTTAAAATAAAAATAAAAAACAAAAGATATGATTATCGCAAACACAAATATTAAATTGAGCATAGTAAACCTCCTAGCATAACTAGACATTATTGTAACGATAATTATGTAAAAATGCTAACGGTTCTTACTATCATTTTGGGGGAAATTATTGTGAAAAGACAAATCATCGACACAATTGAGGCCAATGAAACGATCATTATTCACCGTCATGTACGTCCTGATCCTGATGCTTATGGCTCACAGCAAGGCTTAAAAGAGATTATTTTAGCCAATTATCCTGAGAAAAAGGTTTTCGCTGTAGGGGAACATGATACGTCCTTATCTTTTATGGCACAGCCGGATGAAATAGCGGATGAAGTGTATGACAATGCTTTAGTAATTGTCACAGACACGGCTAATACAGAACGTGTTGACGATCAACGTTATACAAAGGGCAAAATGGTGATAAAAATTGATCACCATCCAAATGATGATGCTTATGGTGATCTTTTATGGGTGGACACAACAGCAAGCTCTTGTAGTGAAATGATCTACGAATTATATGAAGAAGGCAAGGAAGTAGCAAACTGGAAACTTTCAGATGCTGCTGCGCGCTTATTATTTGCAGGAATAGTAGGCGATACAGGTAGATTTCAATTCCCAAGTACAACAACGAAAACATTTAAAGTTGCTGCTGACCTGATTACATATGATTTTGATCGAAATCAACTATTTGATGGCATGTACGAAATGGAGCAAAAGTTACTTAATTTACAAGGGTATATTTATCAAAACTTTACAATGAACGAACATGGAGCTGCCTATGTGAAGCTGACAAAGGAATTACTGGCAGAGCATGATACTGTGCCATCTGAGGCTTCTTTATTAGTAGGTTGTCTTGGCAGCGTTAAAGGTATATGTTCATGGGTTGTGTTCATTGAAGAAGGGGATCAGATCCGTGTACGATTGCGTTCAAAGGGTCCCGTTATCAATACATTAGCGAAGGAATTTAACGGAGGCGGACACCCGCTTGCTTCTGGAGCTACTGCTTATTCGTGGGAAGAAGCAGACCTCGTTATTTCAAGATTACAAGAGATTTGTAAAGCGTATCATTAACAGAGAAAAGGAAGGGATTCATTTGACACATGTATATACAAAGATGCATACGAGCGCGGATTTATTGAAAAGCACAATTCGGCTTGAGCAATTGATTCCTTTTTTACAAGAACAAAAGACACAAGCCTGTGCAATCGTTAATACGAAATTGTACGGGCTTTTGCCTTTTTGTAAAGCATTGCAGCAAGCAAATATTCATGCTGTTATTGGGCTTTCGGTTAACATACAGTGGCATGAAACAACGCTTCCCCTCGTACTGTATGCGCAGACGCAGGAAGGCTATCAACATTTATTAAAGGTTAGTAGTGCGATATCCATTAGACAAGACGAGGTGCTGCCATGGAAGTGGCTTGAGGGGTATTCAGCAGGCTGTGTAGCTCTACTTTCTGCTAATGATTTAACGGATTTAGATGACTGGCAGGCAATGGTTTCTGCATTGGTTCAGCTATTTGGTCATCAATTTTATATGGGAATTGCTAGACCAGGAGGGGAAAAGACTCAACATGAAGATGAATTCGTTTTCTGGTGTGAAGAACATGCCATTCCGCTTGTAGCCTCTCAAAGCTGTTATTTCTTGCGTCCAGAAGATCATTTTGCTTATGAAGTAGCAAGAGCAATTGATACAGGGGAAAAGCTTGGAAATACTATGCAAACGGCTGATGTACAAGGCTATTTTGCCCCAACAGCATATGAATGGCAAAATTGGTTTGCTGATCGACCAGATTGGCTTGATTCCAGTATGAAAATGCTTGTTAGCTGTAAAGCTTATATACCTGAAATGCCTGTGCAAATGCCTAAATTTCCTGTACCTGAAGGTGAAACGGCTGAAAGCTTGCTTGTTAAAGAAGCATTTGCTGGATTAGAAGAGCGATTTAAGCAAATCGCAATACCCGTTGCCTACCGTGAACGCCTACAGTATGAGCTTGAAATCATTTGCTCTATGGGCTTTGCTGACTATTTTTTAGTTGTAGCGGATTTCATGCGTTATGCGAAAGAAAATCGAATTTTGACTGGACCTGGACGTGGTTCCTCAGCAGGTTCACTTGTGGCGTATAGTCTTTCCATTACACAAGTAGATCCACTTGCCTATGGTTTATTATTTGAACGCTTTTTAAATCCAGAAAGAATCACTTTACCTGATATTGATATCGATTTTGTTGATAGTAAAAGACATCAAGTAATTCAGTATGTTGCCCAAAAATATGGCAAGGCAAATGTAGCGCAAATTATTACATTTGGTACATTGTCTGCAAAAGCAGTTGCAAGGGATGTTGCGCGGGTTTTTGGCTTTGATGCGGAGATGCTAGAAAAAATTTCGAAGATGATTCCAAATAAGCCAGGAATGACATTGCAAAGAGCTGTGGCTGAGTCACAGGATTTTCAAGGTTGGCTAGCAGAAAATGATAACCATCTGCGTTGGTACGAGGTAGCGCTAAAATTAGAAGGTCTACCAAGAAATTCTTCTACACATGCAGCTGGTATTGTGATCGCTCCATCACCTTTAGTGAATACTGTACCGATTGAAGAAGGGCATGATGGTATTTATAGTACGCAATGGCCAATGGGAGATATTGAAGCGTGTGGTCTCGTTAAAATGGATTTCTTAGGCTTGCGCAACCTTACTATTTTAGAGCAAATACGTTGGTCTATTTATAAAGCGGGGGGTCCCTGGATAGAATTTGAACGAATTCCGATGCATGATGACAAGACGTTTCAGCTTTTACAAAGAGGGGACACGCTGGGGATCTTTCAATTAGAATCAGACGGTATGAAGCAAGCTTTACGTGATATCAGTCCTACAAGCTTTTTAGATATTGTGGCTGTAAACGCACTTTATCGTCCAGGACCAATGGATTTTATTCCTGTCTATGCAAAACGGAAAGCTGGCAGAGAAAAGGTGACGATGCCACATCCTGTGCTAGAGCCTATTTTACAAGAGACCTTTGGTGTGATTGTTTATCAAGAACAAATTATAAAAATTGCATCAGTACTGGCAGGCTTTACAATGGGACAGGCAGATTTACTTCGCCGTGCAGTGAGTAAAAAAAATCGTCAAGTTTTAGAGGAACAACGTACTGCCTTTGTTCATGGGGCGTTAAGCCAAGGCTTTGATCAGCGTGTAGCAGAAGAAGTCTATGAATTGATTGTACGCTTTGCGGATTATGGTTTCCCTAAAAGTCATGCTGTGGCCTATAGTGTTATTTCCTATCAAATGGCCTATTTAAAGGCACATTTCCCTCAAAGCTTTTATGCAGCTTTATTATCCAATGCAACGGGAAATGTAGAAAAGATTCAACAACTTGTCCATGAGGCAAAAGATAAGGGTATCCCATTTTATCCACCTTCTTTAAAAAACAGTACCAAGTATTTTACTGTAGAAAATGAAGGCATTCGCTACAGCTTATCAGGAATCAAAGGTGTGCCCCATACTTTGATAGAAAAAATGCATGGGCTCCGTCAAACAAATCCAGAGGTATTAAATAACCTATTTGACCTGGCTGTTGCCTTAAGTGCGCAGCATTTTAAACCAAAAGTGATGGAATCATTAATTTATGCTGGGGCGCTTGATTATCTAGAAAAAGACAGAGCAGTCCTCATCATGACAGTAGACGCAGCTTTGAAACACGCAGAGCTTTTACGGCCAACTGAAGACATTGATTTGGCGTCGGCTATGGCATTTAGTTTTGGTAAGCCCAAATATATGCAGGCAGAAGAAATGTCTCAGAAGGAAAAATTGATGCATGAGAAAGAGAGCTTGGGCTTTTATATTTCTACACATCCAGTAGCACAAGAAAGACTATACTGGGGGGATGTCAATAGTACTTGCCGAGAGTTAAAGCAGAAGCGTGATGGTACTTCTATAAGAATGATTGGTATGATTGAAGAAGTGAAGAAAATTCGTACAAAAAAAGGTGAGCAAATGGCTTTTGTTCAGCTACAGGATGAGTTTGGAACGGTTTCAATTACATTTTTCCCACAAACTTTTCAATTGGTCCAAGACCTGCTGTTAGAGGAGGAAATGCTGTTGATTGATGGTGTCTTGGAGAGACGTTTTGGCAAGCCACAAATCAAAGTAAAACATGCGCAAACGACGAAAAAGATATAAAATGAAACAAGAATTGAGAAACTGCATTAAATTTTATGCAGTTTTTTCTTTACTTTTGAACAGTTATTTTGTAAGCTAGAGACAACGTTAAAAAGTGGTCAGACCACTTTTTTGATAAGGGGAGTTAGTCGTATGGATAAAAAAACCGAACAAAAGAAAGTGTTTTTAGAAATCGTCCAACAACTACGTCAACTCATTAAATTGGAAAAAATTCAAGCAGGTGAAAAACTGCCTTCAGAACGAGTTCTATCAGAGCGTCTAGGTGTCGGGCGATCCTCTGTGAGAGAGGCATTGCGAAGCTTAGAGTTGCTAGGGCTTATTGAAACGAGACATGGTGGTGGTACTTTTCTTGCGTCCACACATAAGCATCAGCTCGTAGAAATACTGTCGATGTTTATATTAGAAGATGAAAAATCAAAAAAAGATGTCGAATTAACGCGACAAATTCATGAAATGGAAGCAATCCGCGTAATAAGTTGTACAGAGATTCTTCGCACACTACCTGTGTGGGATAGTTTTTTTGTGAAACTAGAAATAGAAGGTACGGTTAATTGTCGAGATATTTTGCGAGAATTATTAATTACGACAGGTAATCGTCTTTCATTAAAAATCTGGTTTCAATTAGCAGCTTATGATGGCGACCGTTTAAATCGAAACTCAACAGAAGATGAAAAAATAATCATTCAAACAATGTTGAAATCGATGCAGCTTGGTTACGAAAAAGAAGCATTAAAAGCTTATGAGCAGTGGATGAGTACTGTACAGAGCATTTAGACAACAACAAAGGGGGAGTCGAACATGGCAATACGTAGCTTATTTAGTGGTAATCGAAAAAAGAAAGAGGATGGGCAAGAAAAGGCATTTCCGGAAGGGTTAATGACAAAATGTCCTGAATGTCGTCACATTCAACTGACAAAGGAATTAGAAAAAAACCATAAAGTATGTTCAAAATGTAGTCATCATTTCAAAATGACGGCACAAGAGCGTGTGGACTATTTCTTAGATGAAGGCTCATTCGAATCAATGGATGACCATTTACAAACTAGTAATCCCCTGAATTTCCCAGCATATGTTGAAAAAATTTCAGCAGACCAAGAGAAAACAGGCTTGAACGAGGCTGTTCTAACAGGTGTCGGTACATTAGATGGAGAAGAAATTGTCGTAGCGATTATGGATTCTCACTTCCGTATGGGTTCAATGGGCTCAGTTGTCGGAGAAAAAATTACACGAGCAGTGGAAAAGGCAACTGAACTAGGTGTACCATTTATTATCTTTACTGCCAGTGGTGGTGCCCGTATGCAAGAGGGCGTATTATCGTTAATGCAAATGGCGAAAACAAGTGTGGCTTTAAAACGTCACAGTGATCAAGGGTTATTGTTTATTTCTATTTTAACGCATCCAACAACAGGTGGGGTTTCCGCAAGCTTTGCTTCTGTTGGTGATATAAATATTGCAGAGCCACAGGCATTAATTGGCTTTGCAGGTCGTCGTGTAATTGAAGAAACTGTACGAGAAAAATTGCCAAGTGATTTCCAAACAGCAGAATTTTTATTAGAGCATGGTCAGCTTGATGCCATTTTCCATCGCAAGGATTTACGTAAACAAGTTTCATTACTTGTAAAAATGCATACGAAAGGCGGCGTGCAACATGTCTAAAAATTTAGCATTTGAAGAACCAGTCGTACAATTACGAGAGAAAATTGATGAATTAAAAACAATTGCTGCAGAAGCAGAAGTAGATATGTCAGGTGAAATTGAAAAGCTTGAAACACGTTTATCGCAATTAGAGCAATCGATTTATGCCAATATGAAGCCGTGGGATCGTGTACAAGTAGCAAGACATCCAGAAAGACCTACAACACTCCAATATATTGAAGCGATATGTGAAGATTTTATTGAATTACATGGTGATCGTACATTTGGTGATGATGCAGCCATTCTTGGTGGGATTGGCATTTTTGAAGGGCAACCAGTAACGATAATTGGACATCAACGTGGTAAGTCTACAAAGGAAAATATACGTCGTAATTTTGGTATGCCTCATCCAGAGGGCTATCGAAAAGCGCTACGCTTGATGAAGCAAGCTGAAAAATTTAAACGACCAATTATTTGTTTTATCGATACAAAAGGTGCATACCCAGGGAAAGCTGCTGAAGAACGTGGTCAAAGTGAAGCAATCGCTAGAAATCTTGTTGAAATGGCTGGTTTAACTGTGCCCGTAATTAGTATCGTTATTGGTGAAGGAGGAAGCGGTGGTGCACTAGCATTAGGTGTAGCAAACCGTGTCTTTATGCTAGAGAACTCAACATATTCTGTTATTTCTCCAGAAGGGGCAGCATCTATTTTATGGCGTGATGGTAGTCTTGCAAAGCAGGCAGCGGAAGCAATGCGTATTACAGCACCTGATTTAAAAGAGCTTGGTGTAATTGATGGCATTATTCCTGAAATTATTGGTGGAGCACATCGCAATGTAGCAAAGCAGGCTCTTTCTATTAAAGAATGCATTAGTGACACACTTCATGCATTAAATTCTCTAAATGGAGAACAATTAATTGAAGATCGTTATGAAAAATTTAAAAAAATTGGACAATATACAGAAGCGTAATTCTGTTTGTTCGTAACAGATGAATGTTCTTTACCTTAATAGTGTATAAAAATCTAAAGCTATAAATTTGCTCGTTAAGAGACAGAATTTGTATCTTAACATATTAAAAAGCTATAAAAATGAAAGAAGAAAATAGCGCGAAATAAACGCCAGACTTCTTGAAAAAATGTTAGATTTAGGATATTTTAAGGTGGAAAGAGTGTGTGAAAGCGCATTCTTTTCATTTTTTATGTAAAAGTTATGTTTTTGTATCCTCAGAACCCTTACATAGTTTGTTTTTTCATGTTAATGTGAATAATAATAGTAACTGCAGGAGGTTCGACAATGAAAAAAATTGCTGTATTAACTAGTGGTGGAGATGCGCCTGGAATGAACGCAGCTATTCGAGCGGTAGTTCGTAAGGCAGCATTTCATGGAATCGATGTTGTCGGAATTAAGCATGGTTATGAAGGCTTAGTAAAAGGTAATATGGAAGAACTTGATTTAGGTGCAGTTGGTGGTATTATTCAACGCGGTGGTACGCATTTGAATTCAGCAAGATGTCCAGAATTTAAAGAAGATGCTGTCCAGCAACGAGGTATTGAAAATTTACGAGCTGCTGGAATTGAAGGACTTGTTGTCATTGGTGGTGACGGGTCCTATCGAGGTGCGATGGATTTAGTGAAAAAAGGCTTCCCTGTTGTAGGTGTACCTGGAACAATCGACAATGATATTCCAGGAACAGAATACACAATCGGCTTTGATACGGCCCTTAATACAGTCGTAGAGTCCATTGATAAAATCCGAGATACTGCTACATCTCATGAGAATTCTTTCATTGTAGAGGTCATGGGCCGGGATGCAGGAGATATCGCTTTATGGGCAGGTCTTGCGGCCGGTGCTGAAACAGTCTTAATTCCAGAAGAAGATTATAATTTAGACGATATTGTCGCACGCTTAGATCGTGGTGCGGCACGTGGTAAAAAGCATAGCATTATTATTGTTGCAGAGGGTGTTATGTCTGGAAATGAACTGGCAAAGCTGTTAAAAGAAAAAACAGGAAAAGAAACGCGTGTTTCAGTATTAGGTCATATTCAACGTGGTGGTTCACCAACAGCACGAGATCGTGTACTAGCAAGTCAGTTTGGCGCACATGCAGTTGAATTACTAATGGAGGGCAAAGCTGGTAGAGCAGTAGGTATTCGCAATCATCAAGTCATTGATTACGATATGCCAGAGGCTTTTGAAAAGAATCATGAGGCAGATGTTAGCCTTTATACACTAATGAAAGAACTATCAATATAATTTGTTATAAAACGGAGTGGGCAAAAATGAGAAAAACTAAAATCGTATGTACAATTGGACCTGCAAGTGAGTCACCAGAAACTTTAGAAAAATTAATCGAAGCAGGTATGAATGTTGCCCGCTTGAATTTTTCACACGGATCTCATGAAGAACATGCAGGACGTATTCATTTAATTCGTGAAGTGGCACAAAAATTAAATAAACCAGTGGGAATTTTACTTGATACAAAGGGTCCGGAAATTCGTACACATAACATGAAAAATGGCGAGCTTCATTTGTCAGCAGGTCAAGTAATAGATATTTCAATGACTGAAGTAGAAGGTACTGAGACGAGCTTCTCTGTCACGTATGAGCGCTTAATTGAAGACGTTGAGCAAAATTCAATTATTTTACTTGATGATGGTCTTATTCAACTACGTGTATTAGCAACAGATATGGAAAAAGGATTAATTCATACAATTGTTGAAAATGCTGGCGTTCTAAAAAATAAAAAGGGAGTTAACGTCCCAGGTGTTTCTGTACAACTACCAGGTATCACAGAAAAAGACGCACAAGATATTTTATTTGGTATCGAACAAGGTGTTGATTTTATTGCCGCTTCATTTGTTCGTCGTGCAAAAGATGTTCTTGAAATTCGTGAATTGCTTGAACAAAATGGTGGTAGTCATATTCACATTATCCCAAAAATCGAAAACCAAGAGGGTGTCGATAACATCGATGAAATCATCCTAGTATCGGACGGTTTAATGGTTGCTCGTGGAGATCTTGGTGTTGAAATTCCAGCAGAAGAAGTACCACTTGTACAAAAGAAATTGATTCTAAAATGTAATCAAGTTGGTAAACCAGTAATTACGGCAACACAAATGTTAGACTCCATGCAACGTAACCCACGACCAACACGTGCAGAAGCAAGTGATGTAGCCAACGCAATTATTGATGGAACAGATGCTATCATGTTATCTGGAGAAACTGCCGCAGGTCTTTATCCAGTAGAATCAGTACAAACGATGAATAAAATTGCACAACGCACTGAAAATTCATTAGATTATAGATCAATTGTTTCTGCACGTAGTCGTGAGAAAGAAGCAAATATGACAGAGGCCATTTCTCAAGCTGTAGCTTATACTTCTATCAATTTAGGGGTGAAAGCCGTATTAGCTCCAACTGAAAGTGGCAATACAGCGAGAATGATTGCAAAATATCGACCAGGAGTGCCAATTGTAGCCGTAACGGGCTCTACAAATACAGCTCATACATTAACACTAGTATGGGGCGTATACCCAATTGTGTGTCAACGCGTGACAACAACAGATGAGATTTTAGAGCTAGCTGTAGATGAAAGCTTAAAGCATAGTTTTGTTACTCATGGCGACGCTGTTGTCATTACAGCAGGGGTGCCTGTTGGTGAAGCGGGTACAACAAACTTAATGAAAGTACACATTATTGGTGATTTACTTGCTCGTGGACAAGGAATTGGAAAAGCATCCGTTGTTGGTAAAACAGTGGTTGCTAAAAATGCAGCTGAGGCACTTGCCTACGATACAGATGGATGCATCATTGTCACAGTTGGTTCAGATCGTGATATGATGCCAGCTTTAGAAAATTGTATTGGTCTGATTACTGAAGAAGGTGGGCTAACTAGCCACGCGGCAGTTGTAGGGCTAAGCCTAGGTATTCCAGTAATCGTTGGCGTAAAAGAAGCAACTACATTAATTCGTCATGGTCAAGAAATTACAATGGACGCTGAAACAGGTGTTATTTACAAGGGGCATGCAAGTGTTCTTTAATCATTAACAAAAAGCTCTAGTGCGGTTTGTTGTACTAGAGCTTTTTCATAAAGGTTGTACACACTCTTTCTGGAAACTATTTTATTCTTCCTCTAACAGAAGTTGCTTTCTCTTTGAATAGGTGTATTCATTTTTTTTATGAAACTAAACGGGCTATAATAACGTATAAAAGGTATAGCTTTTCAAGTAGAAAGGAGAAAAATATGCGAAAAATTTTTCTTGGTTTCATTGTCTACGCATTAGCCGAATTGGCGTTATTAATAGTCATTGGACAAAATATTGGCGTTTTAAGTACTTTATTGCTCATTATGGCTACGAGTATTATTGGGATTTATATCATGAAGAATAAAGGTATGAATTCTGTTCAAAATGTTAAAAATACATTGGCACGTGGAGAAGCACCAGGAGCTGCATTAGTGGATACTTTCTTAACTTTTGGTGGTGGTTTGCTTTTAGCGTTACCTGGATTTTTAACAGATGTCCTAGGTTTATTCCTACTCATGCCATTTTCTCGAAAAATGTTCCAACCCATTGTCTATTACTGGATGCGTAAAAAAATGAAAAAAGGTAAATTCATTATCGTTCAAAGATAGAGTTTTCCTTGAGTTTTACGGCTAGAAATAAAAAGATAGGGCTCAGCAAGATACCATAAAAGCCAAATAATAGAATAGAGGCAGCACTGATAAAGAATGTATGGAACGTGCGTAGCTGAAGCGTATTGGACCAAAGCATCGAATCGGCTAGCTGCCTTGTTAATTGTACAAATAAATATAGTAGTAAAATGGCTACACATAAAAAGGTATTGCCATTGAAATAAAAATAAATGCTCATTGGCACAAGAAAAACGCCGATTCCGAAAAACGGTAGTACATCTGCAAATGCTACAATAAATGCTTTAATGATGGCTTGTTCAAATTGAAGAATCATAAACCCTGCACAAAGAATGAGTAGGGTAATCGTAAATAATTGAAACTCCACAAATAAGAAGTAATGAAAGAGCTGCATGATTTTTGCAAAATGAGATTGCCACTCTTGCCGATATTTTTTAGGCACATATTGAAAGAACCAATAGCGTGATTTACGAGTTTCTAGAAGCGCAAAGTAATAAGCGACTAAAAAGATGAATACCTCAATGACATGCTTCATTAATAATTGGAAAAGATCTGCTGTGTAGATGATGATAGAGTCGAAAATGGACAGTGACTTTTCTTTTAATACTTGTACAAACATGGATTCATACTCACTGAAAAGCGGGAAATTTTGTAGTGTCTCTCGAATTTCTGGAAAGATAACGATAATACTGTTTATCGTTATGACAACTAACAGAAAAATACATGTTAATATCAATACTTCCACAACAATTGCTGCGATCCAATACGCAATCCTACAATATTTATGTAAAAAATTTATGATAGGATACGTTGAAAATGACAAAAAAATTGCAAGTGAAACAGGTAATACAAACCAAAGTATGACTAAATAAAAGATAAAAAACAAAACACTTGTAGTTCTTTCGTATGAAAAATATTTTAAATTCCTCATTTTTACAAATTCACCCCAAACCAATTAATAAATTAATGTCAAAATATACAAAAAAATCTCTTTAGGACAGTTATATAGTCGTTCGGACGTCTTTTTCTTTATTTGGAGGATTTTCATTCACAAAGCTGTCAAAAATGATTATAATAGCAATGTAAGCGATTTACTTAATGGTTCATATGAGCAAAATTCGTAAATGCAACATAAAAAACGCATTTGCAACAAAAAAATAAGTATGAGGGAGCGATAATTTATGTCAGCAACTAAAGGTTTAGAAGGTATCGTAGCAGCGGAATCTAAAATCAGTTCAATTATCGATGACACACTTACATATGTTGGTTACAACATTGATGATTTAGCAGAAAATGCGTCATTCGAAGAGGTAATTTACTTGTTATGGCATACTCGTTTACCAAAAGAGGACGAGCTAGCTGAATTAAAACAACAATTGGCAGACAACATGTCAATTCCGCAAGCGATTGTCGACCAATTTAAAACATACCCACTTTCAACTGTACATCCAATGGCTGCATTGCGTACTGCAGTATCTTTACTTGGTGTATTCGATGAAGAAGCGGATGTTATGGATCCAGAAGCAAACTACCGTAAAGCAATTCGTCTACAAGCTAAAATTGCGACAGTAGTAACTGCATTTGCACGTGTTCGTAAAGGTTTAGAGCCAGTTGCGCCAAAACCAGAACTAGGATATGCTGCAAACTTCTTATACATGCTAAAAGGTGAAGAGCCAGAAGCTATTGAAATTGAAGCATTTGACAAAGCATTAGTATTACACGCTGACCATGAATTAAATGCATCTACATTTACAGCACGTGTATGTGTAGCTACATTATCAGACGTTTATTCAGGTGTAACTGCAGCAATCGGTGCATTAAAAGGACCACTTCACGGTGGAGCAAATGAGCAAGTTATGAAAATGTTAACTGAAATCGGCTCACTTGAAAATGTTGAATCTTACATTCAAAATAAATTAGACAACAAAGAAAAAATCATGGGCTTCGGTCACCGCGTATATCGTAAAGGCGACCCACGTGCTCCGCATTTACGTGTAATGTCTAAAAAATTAACTGAACTAACTGGTAAACCAGAGCTTTATGAAATGTCAGTTAAAATCCATGACATGATCGTAGAACAAAAGAAATTACCTGCAAACGTAGATTTCTTCTCTGCGTCAGTGTATGATTCTTTAGGTATTGATCATGACCTGTTCACACCAATTTTCGCAGTATCACGTACTTCAGGTTGGGTGGCACACATCCTTGAGCAATATGCTAACAACCGCCTAATCCGTCCACGTGCTGAGTATGTTGGACCAGGCATGCAAAAATATGTTCCAATCAGCGAGCGCTAATTTGGAAAATATGCTAGAATGTTTGGGACTGTGTTATCACTAACACAGTCCTATGATTATGAATTTAGGAGGCAACAGAATGTCAAACAAAATTGTAGTTGAAAATGGCGTACTTAATGTACCAAACAATCCAGTAATTCCTTTCATCGAAGGTGATGGAATTGGTCCAGATATCTGGGCTGCAGCATCACGTGTAATCGACGCAGCTGTAGAAAAAGCTTACAACGGTGAAAAGAAAATTGAATGGTTAGAAGTTTTAGCTGGTGAAAAAGCATTTAACCAAACTGGTGAATGGTTACCACAAGAAACTTTAGACAAAATTAACGAATACTTAATTGCAATCAAAGGTCCTCTTACTACTCCAATCGGTGGTGGTATCCGCTCTCTTAACGTAGCATTACGTCAACAACTTGACTTATATGTATGCTTACGCCCAGTACGTCACTTTGATGGAGTGCCTTCTCCAGTTAAACGCCCAGAAGACGTTGATATGGTTATCTTCCGTGAGAACACAGAAGACATCTACGCTGGTATTGAATTCGAATCTGGTTCAGAACAAGCTCAAAAAATCATCAACTTCCTACAATCTGAATTTGGTGTAAACCAAATCCGCTTCCCAGAAACTTCTGGTATCGGTGTAAAACCTGTATCTAAAGAAGGTACTGAGCGTTTAGTACGTTCTGCTATTGAATATGCAATTAAACATAAACGCCCATCTGTTACTTTAGTTCATAAAGGTAACATCATGAAATTCACTGAAGGTGGATTCAAAAAATGGGGTTATGAATTAGCAGAAAAAGAATTTGCTGATCAAACTTTCACTTGGAACCAATACGATGCAATCAAAGCTGAACAAGGTGAAGAAGCAGCAAACAAAGCACAAGCTGATGCTTTAGCAGCAGGTAAAATCTTAGTGAAAGATTCTATCGCTGATATCTTCTTACAACAAATCTTAACTCGTCCAACTGAGTTCGATGTAGTAGCTACAATGAACTTAAATGGTGACTATATTTCTGATGCACTTGCTGCACAAGTTGGTGGTATCGGTATCGCTCCAGGCGCGAACATTAACTATGTTACTGGACATGCGATCTTCGAAGCTACTCACGGTACAGCTCCAAAATATGCTGGTTTAGATAAAGTAAACCCATCTTCAGTATTACTTTCAGGTGTATTAATGCTTGAACACTTAGGATGGCAAGAAGCTGCTGACATGATCACTCAATCTGTTGAGAAAACAATTTCTTCTAAAGTTGTTACTTATGACTTCGCACGTTTAATGGACGGCGCTACAGAAGTGAAATGTTCAGAATTCGCAACTGAGTTAATCAAAAACCTATAATTTTCTATTCTACAATAGAATTTATCACTAAAGCGGATGCTTTTTTCTGCCGATATAATTAGGGTGACAGTAAATTTTAATTTAATATTTACGATAAACTTGTTTAAAATGAGGGAGTGAGATGGATGTCTCCTCCCTCTTTTAAAATATATAACCTAATTTTAAAGGAGCGTATTCAAATGTCTCTGAAACGTAAAAAAATCTCAGTAATCGGTGGCGGTTTTACAGGCGCTACGGCAGCATTTTTAGCAGCTCAGAAAGAACTTGGTGACGTCGTATTAGTGGATATTCCACAAGCGGAAAATCCAACAAAGGGTAAGGCGCTAGATATGTGGGAAGCAGCACCAATACAAGGGTTTGACTCTTATGTACAAGGTACTTCCAATTATGCAGATACGGCGAATTCTGACGTCGTGATCATTACAGCTGGTGTTGCACGTAAACCAGGGATGAGTCGTGATGATCTCGTTCAAATCAATCAGGGTGTCATGAAAACAGTTTCGAAAGAGATTGCTACACATTCACCAAATGCTACAATCCTTGTACTGACAAACCCAGTTGATGCTATGACTTACACAGTATACAAAGAAACTGGCTTCCCTAAAAACCGTGTCATTGGTCAATCGGGTGTTCTTGATACGGCTCGTTTCTGCGCATTTGTGGCAGAAGAACTTAATATTTCAGTAAAAGATATCACTGGTTTTGTATTAGGTGGTCACGGTGACACAATGGTACCATTAACACGTTATTCATTCGCAGGTGGTATTCCATTAGAAACGTTAATTTCTGCTGAACGTTTAGAAGAAATTGTTGACCGTACACGTAATGGTGGAGCTGAAATCGTCAATTTACTTGGTAACGGCTCTGCTTATTATGCGCCAGCAGCGGCACTGATAGAGATGGCTGAAGCCATTATAAAAGATCAAAAACGTATTTTGCCATCTATCGCTTATTTAGAAGGCGAATATGGCTATCATGACTTATACTTAGGTGTTCCTACATTACTTGGCGAAAACGGTATTGAAAAAATCTTTGAGCTAGAATTAACGGACAAAGAAAAAGCAGCTTTAGATCAATCGGCAGAAGCAGTTCGTAATGTGATGAAAATTTTAGCGTAAAATTTCGTTCTGAATCTTAAAACGAGTAGGGATTGTTCCTGCTCGTTTTTTTTATGTTTCAAGTGTTGAGAAAGGTAAGGTTCTTCTGCTTTTCATTGTACTTTTAGCATAAAATTGATACTATGAATGTAGTATGATAGAAAAGGGGTTGGCGTATCTTTGCTTCAAAAAAATAGTAAACTTGGTCTCACAATCGATGAAATTACAGTTGGCGAGAAGATCCATATAACTGAAAAAATTGAAGATCGGGATCTATTGCTGTATTTAGGGCTTACAAACGATAGTAATCCGCTTTATATTCAACATGATTATGCGGCTATGACACCTTTTCAAAAACCAATTGTGCCGACAATTATGTTAAATGGTATTATTACTTCAGCTGTGTCAAAGTATATTCCAGGACCAGGTGCACGAATTATTGAGCAACATTTAAAATATTTAGGACCTCTCTATCATTATGAACTGTTCGATACGCTATTAGAGGTTACAGCAATCAATAAATATGACAATACCATTACTGTGTCTGTACACTCATATAATGAGCAGAAGCAGCTTGTAATTGAAGGTTTGTTGCTTGTGACTCCACCACTTGCGCTATAAACGTCTTGAGATTTGAAATGGGGGTTTCAAATCACTAACGGAGGCATTAGATATGACAAAAACGATTTTAGTAATTGAAGATGAATTTTCGATTGCAACATTATTGAAATATAATTTAGAACAGGCAGGCTATGTAGTTGAAACGGCTGCTGATGGTCAGGAAGGGCTTGAAAAAGCAATCGATTTACAGCCAAATTTAATTCTTTTAGATTTGATGCTTCCAAAACTAGATGGTATGGAGGTCTGTAAACAAATCCGACAGCAACGTATGAATACGCCAATTATTATGTTAACTGCAAAAGATGACGAATTTGATAAAGTTCTTGGTCTTGAGCTGGGTGCAGATGATTATATGACTAAGCCTTTTAGTCCACGTGAAGTATTAGCGCGTGTCAAGGCTGTATTAAGACGTTTCACGCAAAACGTTGTGGCAGATGATAAGGATGAGCCGCAGGAGAAAATGTATGAGTTTGGACAATTGCGAGTGTTCCCAGAGCGATTTGAAGTATTTTTACAAGATGAGGCACTGGAATTTACACCAAAAGAGTTTGAGTTACTCATCTATTTACTTGAAAATAAAAATCGTGTATTAACACGTGATCAGCTATTAAGTGCTGTATGGAAATATGATTTTGCTGGCGATACTCGAATTGTGGATGTACACATTAGCCACCTTCGCGATAAAATTGAAGAAAATAGCCGTAAGCCGATGTTTATTAAAACAATTAGAGGCCTTGGTTATAAATTTGAGGAGCCGAAAACGACATGAAATCAATGAGCAATCGCTTATTCATGACATTCATGCTTTTACTTGGAACGATACTAGCTGTCCTAATGATTGTTATAGGTCAGCTTTTTCCTGTTTATATCGAGCAATACAATGAGCAAGCAACCACGCAAATACGAGCTTCAATGGACCAAGTAATCGATGAACGCAAAATGGATTTAACGCAGGAAGATCAGGAAGCTTTGTATGCAGCCCAGGCTATGGAACAAGACGAATCCTTATTGACCTACGTACGCGCTCGACTTTACGGAGTACTGGCTATTCTTTTCACAATCACTTTGATTTTAATAGCGATTATCAGTCGCTATATGATACGTAATTTTACGGCACCGATTGATAATGTGACAGAAACGGCTCTTGAGCTTGCAAAGGGTAACTATCGTGCGCGTGCCCAAGAAAATGAACATGAACGCATGATACCACTCAGTCATTCCATAAACATCTTGGCACGCAATTTGCAGGATATTACAACGATACGTGAAGTAGAGGAAGAAAGACTGAAAACCTTAATTGAAAATATGGGGAGCTCTCTTATGATGATTGGTCGCGAGGGGAATATTTCCATTGTGAATCGAGTATTTCTAGAGCGCTTTGGGATGCAGCTTGATGATGTACAAGGAAAGGTATTTCGTACAATAGGCTTACCGAAATCATTAGAGCAATTTATCGATCATGTCTTTCTGACAGAAATGCCCTATCGACAACAAATTAAAATGGAAGTACAGCAGGAGCTTTATAATAAAGAAGTTTATGGGGCACCTGTCATCGGAGATCATGGACGATGGCTAGGCGTTGTTATCGTGATGCATGACATAACGGAACTAGTTCGATTAGAACAAATTCGGAAAGACTTTGTTGCGAATGTATCGCACGAGTTACGAACACCTATTACTTCTATTAAAGGCTTTTCTGAAACTTTATTGGATGGGGCCTATAAAGACGAAAAAATGTTGATCTCTTTCTTAGAGATTATTTATAAAGAAAGTAATCGACTACAAATGTTGATTCAAGATTTACTAGAGCTATCAAAGATAGAGCAGCATGGCTTTACTGTCAATATTATGCCGATGGGCTTACAGGATGTTTTAATTCGTGGAGCAGAATTGACAGCACCGCGATTGGATGAAAAAAATATGAGCTTCCAGGTGGATATCGAACGAGATGTCCAAGTCATGGGGGATGCCAATCGTATTATTCAAATCGTGACGAATTTAATTACCAATGCGATTACGTATTCTCCTGAAAACACGACTGTTTCTATTCGATTAAAAGAAAATGAAACACACGGCATCATCGAAATAGAGGACCAAGGAATAGGTATTGAAAAACATGAAATCGCCCGCGTTTTTGAAAGATTTTATCGGGTGGATCGAGCAAGAAGCCGAAATTCTGGCGGAACAGGCTTAGGATTAGCGATTGTGAAGCATTTAGTAGAGGCTCATCATGGCCGTATTCAAGTAGAAAGTGAAGTCGGCATAGGGACTAAAATGATTGTCACGATTCCGAAAAATTAACAAATCCTTTACATGAACAACATGTTACATTCATATTTGGGCACTATACTTATTACTAGAAACCCCCAATATGATTGTTAAGACGATACCATAAAAATCTAATATACTAGAGGATTTTTAACTGCTTTATATTCGCTACAGAAAGAATTTAGTGTTTTCTTTTAGACACTAGGTTCTTTTTCTGTTTTACAGGGAACGTAAATAGGTGTAAAGTATAGTGGCATAAAAGTTTAACAACCATCTTATAGCGATTGTCTGTTAGACGAACGCTTTTACAGTCAGTGAATCAACCTTCTTTTCATTTGAATCTTGTTTTTCTGACTGTTGAGGCAGAGAAAAAAATGAGAGAAGGATGACCATGAAAATCGTCAAAAGTATCGTGCAAATCGGCTATCTTTACATCCTATTATTTATCGGAAATACTATTGCACGCCTACTTCACTTGCCGATTCCAGGGAGCATAATAGGGCTCGTCCTATTATTTTTACTGTTACAGTTTCATATAATCAAGCTTGAATGGATTGAGTTAGGAGCAGCCGTACTATTAAGTGAACTCTTACTATTCTTTATTCCATCTGCCATCGGTGTTATTGATTATCATGCCTTATTTGGTGTGCAAGGAATGAAGGTTGTGCTGGTCATTGTTGTGAGTGCGATTGTCGTAATGTTTGTAACGGGCTACACGGCACAATGGCTAGAGCAGCGAAAGAAGGGTGATGCTGTATGACGTTATTAATCGCCATTGTCAGCTTACTTGGGACCATTGCTATTTTCTATATTTGTAAAATGTTTTATAAAAAATATAAAAAAGAATGGCTGACACCTATGCTGATTACACCTTTAGTGATTATAGGCATTTTACTGCTGACAGGTATACCTTATAAATCCTACAATTCAGGAGCCAATATCTTAACAAATTTACTAGGGCCAGCAACTGTTGCGTTTGCGGTTCCTATTTATAAAAATGTCAATCTATTAAAAAAACACGCATTCGAAATTTTCATCAGCATTGCTGTTGGTTCTGCAGTTGCTATTGTGTCATCCTTTATGATGGCTCTAGTGGTAGGCTTAAATGATGAGTTGGTGCATAGTTTAGTGCCACGCTCCGTAACAACACCTATTGCGATGGATATTTCAAATATGATCGGTGGTTCTCCTACGCTTACAGCTGTTTTTGTTATGACGACTGGTATTTTAGGGAGCTTGTTAGCACCCATCGTTATTAAAGTATGTCGTTTCCATAGACCTTCTTCTAGAGGCTTAATGCTTGGTATGGGTGCCCATGGAACAGGTACATCTAAAGCATTTGAAATTGGAGAGCTAGAAGGTACATTTGCTAGTCTAGCGATGATCGTTGCTGCATTAATTAGCATTGTATTATCCACTACCATTTTCCCTGTATTTGAACATCTAGTTATCAATATCCTGTTGCCATAAAAGGTAACAGGATTTTTTGTATTGCTTCAGAAAAGCTTTTGTGAAGCGGAAAATAAAGAAGATTCTCTCCTCTACAATCATTATATAAAAATATTTTGAAACTTTTTATAAAGGTCTCCCGTAAACAATAGTACTAAGCAAAAGGGAGGAACAGACATGAGTGTGAAAAGGACACTAATGCTAGTTGGACTTGGAATATTTGGAATTATTGCACTTATTACAGTTTTTACTTCATGGTACACGGTAGATGAATCAGAACAAGCTGTTGTTGTTACATTTGGTCGTGCCGATGATATGGTGACAAATCCAGGTCTTCACTTTAAATTGCCTTGGCCAGTGCAATCGGTCGAAATTTTGTCAAAAGAAACATTTAGTTTACAGTTTGGCTATAAGCAAAATAAAGCAGGAGAGCTTGAAGCCTATGATGCTGAAACAAAGATGATAACAGGGGATGAGTATATTGTACTAACAGACCTTGTAGTACAGTGGAAAATTACTGACCCTCGTAAATTTTTATTTAACGCACAGAGCCCAGAGGAGATTTTACATAGCGCTACATCGAGCGCGATTCGTTCCATTATAGGTAGCTCAACAATTGATGCTGCATTAACGGACGGTAAAGCAGAAATTGAAGCAAAAACACGTGATCTACTTGTTTCATTAATAGAAAAATATGATATTGGGATTGGCGTGTTAGGTGTGAAGTTACAAGACGTTGAATTACCGAACAAAGAAGTTCGTGCCGCTTTCACAGCTGTAACGGATGCACGCGAAACAAAGAATACCAAAACCAATGAGGCAGATAAGTATAAAAATCAGCGCATAAGTGAAGCTAACGGTGAAAAAGATGCCATTATTTCTAAGGCTCAAGGTGCAAAAACAGCCCGTATTGAGCAAGCTCAAGGTGATGTCGCTGTATTTAATAAAATGTATGAGCAATATAAAGGTAATCAACAAATTACACGTGAGCGTTTAATTTTAGAGACACTTGAAAATGTATTACCAAAAGCGCAAATATATATTATGAACGATGATGGCAGTACAATGAAGTACCTACCATTACAAGCATTACAGCCTCAGCAGGCACAAACAGAGAAAAAAGAAGGGAGCGGTAACTAATGGACAAAAAAAATAAGGACCTAGATAAATTCCTCAATTTTTTATCCGGTAAAGGTAAAAAAACTGCTCCTTCAGAAGGTAATTCAGGGGAGAATGTAGTGGAAATGCCAAAAAAAGGACCCCTGAATCCTAAAAAATTTCTTTCTCTTGCTGTTACGCTAACAATAGTTTTTGCAGCGGCCATCATTATATTTGCCAATGTTTATATTGTGAAAGAATCTGAATACGCAGTTGTTCGACAGTTTGGGGAAGTTGTGAAATTTGAACGAGAGCCCGGTTTGAAAATGAAAATACCATTTATACAAAGTGTTACGAGACTACCTAAAAATCAAATGACCTACAATATCTCAGAGGAAGAAATTAATACAAAGGACAAAAAACGTATAATTATTGACAATTATGCTGTTTGGCGTATAACAGATCCGAAAGCGTTGATTTCTAATGCAGGAACACTGAGCAAAGCTGAGTCCCGAATGGAAGAATTCATCTACTCTGTTATCCGAACAGAGCTTGGACAATTAAGATATGATGAAATTATTAATGATGAGGACTCTTCACGAGGTAGCCTAAATGATCGTGTAACAGCGCGAGTAAATGAATTATTGCAAAACGATAAATATGGAGTAGAAGTAGTAGACGTGCGTATTCGTCGTACAGACCTACCAGCAGAGAATGAACAATCCGTATTTACACGGATGATTTCAGAACGTGAATCAACTGCTCAGCTCTATCTGTCTGAGGGGGACGCTCAGAAACGTCGTATTGAAGCTCAAACTGACCAACAAGTACAAGAAATGCTAGCTACTGCTAATAAGGAAGCGGCTATTATTCAAGCTGAGGGAGAAGCAGAAGCTGCAAAGATTTACAATAAATCATTCTCTCAAGATCCTGAATTTTATTCCTTATACCGCACGCTAGAATCTTATAAGAAAACGGTTGGAGAAGATACGGTTATTATTTTGCCATCTACTTCACCATATGCCAATATCTTGTCTGGTTATATAAAATAAACGCAAATTAAAGTCGTCTCTGTAGTGAAAGAGACGACTTTTTTTGTTTCTATATAATTATAACTATCCATTAAATCAGATTATTATAGTATGAAAATAATAGAAATTTATAAGTTTGTATTCCCCAATCAACGATAATTTGATAGAATGATAATGTTTAAAAAAGAATAGTTGGGGGTAAGGGCTTTGAAATTACAAATTAGCAAATGGCTCCAAAATTTAGGGATCGCTTGTAGTATAGCATCGTTATTGACGCTTTTCTTCCGTCTATCCGATTTTTCATGGATGACGAAGAGTGTTTATCATATACCAGTATTTTTTGTTAGTATCTTTTTAGTTAGTATCATTATTGCAGATGATGTAAGAAACCTTTTTAAGAAATTATTTTGGTATGAAAAACGAAAGGTTAAGCGTCCTATTTGGCAAGTTGGAATTGGCTTAATTTTCTTTTTAGCACAAATTAGTACAGTAATGGTATTTAATCAAGAGTTAACACATCCACAATTAGGTGGCATGCCTTTATTCCTCGTGTTTGCCTTTATGAATGCATTTATATTAACTGTCATATATGAAGAAATTTTTTATCGTGCATCAAATCAATAACGTCCATTATGGACTTTCATTCAAAAAGCTATTCTTTCTGAATGAAAGTCTTTTTTTATGATAAAACAGCGATAATCACACTAAGGACAAGTTGCTAGGCTTCACATAGCGGAGATAAATATTTATTTTTTAACCTAATTTTAACCTTCATTATTTATGATAAATGAAATTGCATTTTACTATGAGGAGGAATAAGATGAAGAAAGTAGTATTTGGAAGCGCATTAGCAGTAGGTTTATTATTTAGTGGGGCAGGGCAATCCTCTGCCAATGGCCAAATTCAACCAATTGATATTCAAGGCATGGATCTAGAATCGGCATTACAGGCAGTTCAATCACAACGAGCACAGTTGTTAGAAAACCAACTTAAAGATCAACTAGAGGGTGTTCAACAACGAAATCAACAGCTAGCTGATTTGAATACACAGTTAGCAGGGTTACATCAGGAAAGAGCAGCTATACCTGTAGAAGATCAAGACACACATTCAGCGCTTGATCGAGAAATCCAAGATGTTAAAGGTCAAATAGATGGTTTAAGTAATTCACAGCAAATGGATATGCTACGTTTACAAGGTTTGAGTAATAAACGCAATGAAGCTTTTGATACAATGACGAACTTTATCAAAAAAATGCAAGATAGTCGTTCATCTATTATAGGTAATATGCGTTAATGATTTTAGAATATTTTAAGAAAAGTCAATCGCTATGTGCGATTGGCTTTTTTTGAATGGATAGGAATGCTAAAGTGGCGGATAGACCATTAAAAATGACGGATAGCACTGTAAAAGTGATGGATAGGATATGAAAAGTAACGGATAACCTTGCGAATGGACGCCTGCTTTTTTTACTTGAAATGTATTGTTATGATAAAGTAGAAGTAGAAGACAACGCAGGAGGATAAAATCATGACCAAGGATAAATTACTATTATTGGACGGTAATAGTTTAGCGTATCGCGCGTTTTTTGCGTTGCCATTGTTAACGAATGATAGTGGCATTCATACTAATGCTGTATACGGCTTTACAACAATGCTACAAAGAATATTAGAGGAAGAACAACCAACGAAAATATTGGTTGCTTTTGATGCTGGGAAAACAACATTCCGCCATGAAACCTTTACAGAATATAAAGGTGGACGTCAAAAGACACCACCAGAATTATCAGAGCAATTTCCTTATTTACGAAAGCTCATTGATGCTTATGGTATCAAGCAATATGAACAAGAATTATATGAAGCGGATGATATTATCGGAACGCTTGCTAAAGAGGCTTCATCACAGGATATGGATGTCATCATCGTTTCTGGAGACCGTGATTTAACACAGCTGGCGACAGAGCAAGTAACCGTTTATATAACGAAAAAAGGTATTACTGAAATAGAGAAGAATACACCAGCCTTTATTGCAGAGAAATACGGGTTAACGCCGCTCCAAATTATTGATATGAAAGGCTTGATGGGGGATTCCTCCGATAATATTCCTGGTGTACCAGGCGTCGGTGAAAAAACGGCTGTAAAATTATTAAAAGAGCATGGCTCCGTTGAAGCACTTTATGAAGCAATGGATACATTGAAAGCTTCTAAAATGAAGGAAAAGCTGGTAGCTAATGAAGAGCAGGCCATCATGAGTAAGCAGCTGGCAACGATTTATACGGATGCCCCAATCACGATTTCACTCGCTGATCTTGCGTATAATGGGCCAAAAGAAGATGAATTAATCAGTGTGTGGCGTGAGCTTGGCTTTAAATCACTGCTTGATAAAAGTGACTTTACAGTGCACGAAGAAGAGCAAGCACCTTTCGACTATGACCTTGTTCAGGAAATTCAACCTGAGGACTTACAAGATGTGATGGCTGTGCATGTTGAACTGGAAAATGAGCATTATCACACTTGTCAGCAGCTAGGGATTGCGTTGTCAGATGGAACAAAGACACAATATATTCCTTTTGAAAGTGCAGCAAAATCAAATACTCTCCGTCGTTGGTTAGAAGATGCCACAAAAATAAAATATATGTCCGATTCAAAGGCGGCTCAAGCATCATTGAAGCGAGCAGGGATTCAATTAGCTGGCGTTGACTTTGACTTGCTACTTGCCTCTTATATAAATAATCCAGCATTAAGTGGCGATGATATCGCCACACTTGCAAGGGAATTAGGCTATTATGATGTTCAATCAGATGAGGCGGTTTATGGAAAAGGTGCCAAGCGTGCAATACCTGACTTGGATCAGCTTGCACAGCATGTAAGTCGCAAAGCCTTTGCTGTGTGGTCATTACAGCCGAAGCTGGAAGCATTATTAAAGGAAAATGAACAATTCGATCTTTATAAAAACCTAGAGCTACCATTGGCAGGAATTTTAAGTGAAATGGAAAGTGAAGGAATTACAGTTAACCGTGCTACATTAGAGAAAATGGGGCAAGAGCTTAATGACAAGCTTGTGGTGATTGAGCAAGAAATTTATGCGGAGGCTGGAGAAACGTTTAATATTAATTCACCTAAACAATTAGGTGTGATTTTATTCGATAAGCTAGGGTTACCTGTAATTAAAAAGACTAAAACAGGCTATTCCACTGCTGCAGATGTACTGGAAAAATTACAGTCAGAGCATGCAATCATTGAACATATTCTGTTGTATCGTCAGCTTGGAAAATTACAATCCACGTATATTGAGGGCTTACTAAAGGAAATTCATGCATCAGATAGCAAGGTGCATACACGCTTCCAGCAAGCTTTAACTGCGACAGGGCGTTTGAGCTCTACAGACCCGAATTTGCAAAACATCCCAATCCGTTTAGAGGAGGGTCGCAAAATTCGTCAAGCCTTTGTACCATCAAAAGAGGATTGGATACTATTTTCTGCTGACTATTCGCAAATTGAATTACGAGTACTTGCACATATGTCAGAAGATAAAAACCTTGTTGAGGCTTTCCGAGAAGGAATGGACGTTCATACACGTACAGCTATGGATGTATTCCATGTATCGGAAGATGAGGTGGATAGTAATATGCGTCGCGCAGCGAAAGCTGTTAACTTTGGCATTGTCTACGGTATTAGTGATTATGGCCTTTCACAAAACTTAGATATCACGCGTAAGGAAGCGGCCAATTTTATTGAAAAGTATTTCGCAAGTTTCCCTGGCGTAAAACAGTACATGGATGACATTGTTCAAAATGCGAAATTTAATGGTTATGTTACAACGATATTAAATAGACGCCGCTATTTACCAGACATTACAAGCTCCAACTTTAATTTAAGAAGCTTTGCAGAGCGTACAGCAATGAATACGCCAATTCAAGGAAGTGCTGCTGATATCATTAAAAAAGCAATGATTGATATGGATGCTCGATTGAAAAAAGAAAAGATGCAGGCCAAACTACTGCTTCAAGTGCATGATGAGTTAATCTTTGAAGCACCTAAGGAAGAGATTGCATTGCTGGAAAAAATTGTACCAGAGGTCATGGAAAATGCTATTGAGCTTTCAGTACCGCTAAAAGTAGATTTTAACCATGGTTCAACATGGTACGAGGCAAAATAAGGAGGGGTTCAAATGCCTGAATTACCAGAGGTAGAAGGTGTCGTCCAGGCATTGAAGCCAAAGGTTGAAGGACGTACCATTCAACAGGTTCAACTTTCTGAAAGAGTACATTTCTCTTTTAGTGAGGGTAAACAATGTATTGTCAAACAAGCAGAGCCTGATACTTTTGAAATAACGATGTCCCAGATGACAATTACCAAAATTGAACGACGAGCAAAATATATTTTCTTTCATTTGCTGAAGGATGATGTTCCATATGTCCTTGTCAGTCACTTAGGTATGACAGGTGCATGGTTTGTTGTGAATTCACCCGATGAAATTAATGAGGCGAAGTTTCAAAAGCATATCCATGCAACATTTGAAATGGCAGATGGAGGATATTTGATTTATTCAGATATTCGCCGTTTTGGTGAACTTCGTTTTCTGACAAAAATTGAAGATCATGCGCCATTGACAAAAATGGCACCAGAGCCATTTGATGAGCATGCTTGTGACTTTTTTATAACAAAATCTAAGCTACCAAAGTATGAAAATAAAGCAGTAAAAGAAGTGATTATGGATGGGCAAATCATTTCGGGCTGTGGCAATATTTATGCAACGGAGGCATTGTTTGCTCAGAAAATTCACCCTGCACGCAAAATGAATCGCATTAGTGAAAAGCGAAAGCGGGCATTATTTGAGGAGATTGTTGCTGTCCTACGTCAAAGTATTGAAGCGGGTGGTTCAACTATTTCTGATTATCGAAACATTAATGGGGAAGCCGGAAGTATGCAGAATCGACTAAAAATGTATGGGAAAAAGATATGTCCAGCATGTGAAACGGCAACAAGTCAAATGACAATTGGTGGGCGTACTTCGGTTTATTGCCCAAACTGTCAACATTAAAGGGGATTTAGCAATGATTATCGGACTTACAGGAAGTATTGCAAGTGGAAAAAGTACAGTAGCTAAAATGATGAGCGAACTGGGATTACCGATTGTTGATGCGGATGTTGTAGCACGAGATGTCGTAGAACCTGGAACGGAGACATTAGCCCTCATAGCTGAAAGCTTCGGACAAGCTATCTTGCTTGAGGACGGCCATTTAAATCGAACAATGCTTGGAGATATCATTTTTCATGAGCCTGCCAAACGCAAAACGTTAAATGATATTATGCATCCAGCAATCAGAAAAGAAATGTTACGTCAGCGTGATGCCTATTTAGAGGCAGGACATGAGCATGTTGTGATGGACATCCCATTGTTATTTGAGAGTAAGCTGCAGCATTTTGTGGAACGTATCATTGTGGTATCGGTCAGTGAAGAAGTTCAGCTTCGACGCTTAATGGAGCGAAATAATTTAACAAAAGAGGATGCATTGGCACGTATGCACTCACAGCTGCCGATATCTGTCAAAGAAAAGGGTGCACATGCGGTCATTTATAATAATGAAAATATAGAAAACACAGAAGAACAATTAAAAAAAATCCTGCGCTATTGGGGTGTTATTTAATTGGTTCTTTTACGATGCGTAGCAAGCCAACTTTGCTGCGCATTTTTTTATGGGGAAACGCCATAATAAAGAATAATTTTTCAGAAAATAAGAACTTTTATATTCTCAATATATAATGTTCATCTTTTTTAAAATTGTGTTATACTAATCACCATAAAGTATATAATTAATTAATCTGAGTATGTACTCACAGGAGGATATTTTAAATGACAGTATCAATTGCTATTAATGGTTTCGGACGTATCGGACGTATGGTTTTCCGCCAGGCTATCGTACAACAAGATTTAAACATCGTTGCAATTAACGCAAGCTATCCTGCAGAAACGTTAGCACATTTGATTAAGTATGACACAAATCACGGAACATTTGAAGGTACGGTAGAACCAGCAGGCGATGCTTTAGTTGTAAATGGTAAACGTGTTCAAATTATTAGTGAACGTGATCCATTAAAATTACCTTGGGCGACAATGGGTGTAGATATCGTTATTGAAGCTACTGGAAAATTTAATGAACGTGATAAAGCAGCCATGCATTTAGAAGCTGGCGCGAAAAAAGTAATCTTAACAGCACCTGGTAAAAACGAGGACGTAACAATTGTTTTAGGTGTTAATGATGATAAACTTGATATTGCTAAACATGATGTTATTTCAAATGCTTCTTGTACAACAAACTGCCTAGCGCCAGTAGCAAAAGTATTGAATGACACATTTGGCATTGAAAATGGCTTAATGACAACAGTTCATGCCTATACAAATGATCAAAAGAACTTAGACAATCCACATAAAGATTTACGTCGTGCACGTGGATGCGCACAATCTATTATTCCAACATCTACTGGTGCTGCAAAAGCATTGAAATTAGTTTTACCTGAATTAGAAGGTAAAATTCATGGTATGGCACTTCGCGTTCCAACACCAAACGTATCTTTAGTGGACCTTGTAGTAGATTTAAATACAGATGTAACAGTTGATGCTGTCAATGCAGCATTTGTAAAAGCGGCAACAGAAGGTCCAATGAAGGGTATTCTTAATTTCTCTGTTGAACCATTAGTATCTGCTGATTACAATACAACAACGTATTCTTCAACAGTTGATGGACTTTCTACAATGGTTTTAGGCAACCGCAAAGTAAAAGTACTTGCTTGGTATGATAACGAGTGGGGCTACTCTGCACGTGTTGTAGATCTTGTGAAAAAAGTGGCAAATGCTTTAGAAACGGTAAACGCGTAATAATCTTTATAGAGAGCACATTGAAATCGAAAAGGTTTCAATGTGCTCTTTTTTTGTAGAAACTTTCCTTGTACTTTAGGTGCTTTAGATTTATCATGAGCACACAAACGTGAATGCACTTTTCTTACATGTAGGAAATTTGTTATAATAGATATATTAAATTGTTGTAAACCAGGAGAGTAATTATATGAGATGTCCATCTTGCCAGTTTAACGGAACGCGTGTTGTGGATTCGAGGCCAGTAGATGATAATAAAGAAATTCGTAGACGTCGTGAATGTGAGTCATGTGGCTTCCGTTTTACAACGTTTGAAAAAATTGAAGAGACGCCATTAGTCGTTGTGAAAAAGGAAGGTTCACGAGAAGAGTTTAGCCGTGAGAAGGTACTTCGTGGGCTTATTCGTGCTTGTGAAAAACGTCCAGTGGCACTTGGTGTACTGGAGGAGCTTGTCCTGTCAATTGAAAAAGATCTTCGTCGTATTGGAAATTCGGAAGTACGCTCAGAAGATGTTGGTGAAATGGTTATGGACCGTTTAGCCAAAATCGATGAGGTCGCTTATGTGCGTTTTGCATCGGTCTACCGTCAGTTTAAAGATATCAATGTCTTTATTGAGGAAATCAAAGACATTATTCAACGTCAAACGGAGAAGAAATCATAGCAAACAGAGAGGATGAATGACGTTGATCCATTTATATAAGGAATTGCAGCCTGGCGATCCTTTCGACATTCGTCTACCTCATGCATTTTCTACACAGGAGCGTCAATTAGTTACATTATTGTATCAACCATTAACGGGATCAGAGCCAATTAGCCTTTATCTAACATTATGGGCAGAAGCAGAGCAAATGCCAAAGCAGCAAATGACACATTATTATTTAATGAATGTGCTAGGGTTGCCCATTGGTAAAGTGTTTGAGGCTCGTATTGCACTAGAGGCGATTGGTTTGCTGCGTACATGGAAAAAAGAAGATGCTGGTGAACGTAGTTTTTTATATGAGCTACAGCGCCCATTAGATGCAGATAGCTTTATGAAAGACCCGCTGCTGTCGATGTTTTTGTTTAGCAAAATTGGAGAGCAGGCTTATCGCAATTTACGTCAGCGCTTTATGTCACCTGTAAAGGACACGGCGTTTAAGGATGTATCTCGTGCTTTTATCGATGTCTTTAAGCCCGTACATGCTAATATTCCATCAGATTTACAAGTAGATACGAATCATAAGGATAAACAACAAAAAGTATATCCTTTTTATTTGGAGCAATTTGATTTTGATTTATTGCAAGCAGGTTTGTCCGAGCAATTGGTTCCTTCCAATTTGTTGACATTCGAAGTGCGTGAAACCATAGCCAAGCTGGCCTTTTTATATCATTTAACAGCCCTTGATATGCAAAAAGTAGTGATACTTGCTTTAGATGATGATTTAGGGATTTCTCAGGAACGTTTACGAAAGGCTGCTGCTGATTTTTATAAATTAACAGTGTCTAAGGAGCCGCCCAAACTTGCGCGCGTTACTGAACCATTACCAGCAGCAGAAGCTGGCCTAAAAACCAAGGATCAGGAGCTCCAACACTATTTAGAAACAACGGCGCCTGTCCAAGTGTTACGTGATATAAATAATGGTAAAGAACCATTGCAAACATCTGTTCAGCTTGCGGAAAATTTAATCGTTCAGCATGGCATGCCAATTGGAGTGGTCAATGCATTGTTAGAATACGTTATGCTAACGACAGATATGAAGCTGCCTAAAAAATATGTGGAAACGATTGCTGATCACTGGGTACGAAAAAATGTCCAGACGGCTAAGGAAGCAATGGAACTTGCCCGCCAAGAGCATGATAAATATACAGCTTGGAAAAACAAGCCCCAAACTACCAATAAAACGAATCAACAGACAAAGGGACGTTCAAGATATCAACGTGAAGAAAAAGTGCCTGAATGGTTTTATAAACGGAATGAAAAACAAGAGGAATCTACTTCTAGTACTATAGATTTTGAAAAAGAGCGACAAAAAATATTAGAGATGCTAGGAAAAAGCGAATAGTAAAGAAGGTGAGCAATAATCGAACCTATAAATGGACCATTAAAACGAGCAATTAATGTACCCTCGTTCAAAGAGCGCTATGAAGCCATGCGACGTGAAATTTTAGAACATCCGCATGTGCAGGAATTTTTAGCACAGCATGCAGATGAATTAAACTATGACAATGTTGAGCGAAATTTACCTAAGCTTCATGAATTTATTAGTCAATCTACTGAGTGCTGTGGCTGTGATAATACAGAACATTGTACAAATTATTTAAAAGGGTTCCTACCGACATTAAGGGTAGTTCGGAATTCTATTGAAATGGACTATGTGCGCTGTGAGCAAAAGATACGGGAAGAAGAACGTCGAGATGTTGCGAATATGATTGCAAGTATGCATATGCCAAAAGATGTGCTACAAGCAACCATTCATGATTTAAGTATTGACGATGAATCCCGTGTGGCGATTGCACAAAAAGCAGCTCAATTTGTAAAATTGACAAAAGAAACTGGTCAATTACCTGCAAAAGGTTTTTATCTATATGGTAAATTTGGTGTAGGGAAGTCCTTTGTACTTGGTGCATTGGCCAATGAATTAGCGTCTATTAAAATTCGCTCTGTTGTAGTTTTCGTTCCAGAGTTTTTACGAGAAATGAAAAATGCCATTGGCGATAACACATTGAATGAGAAGATAGATTATATTAAAAAGGCTCCTGTCTTAATGCTAGATGATTTAGGAGCGGAAACCATGACTGCCTGGACACGTGATGAGATTTTGGGGACTATTTTCCATTATCGTATGGCAGAGCAATTGCCAACTTTTATTACGTCTAATTTTAATTATGATGAATTAGAGCATCATTTAGCGCAGTCACAAAAAGGTGATATTGAGGTAGTTAAAGCGGGACGAATTATGGAGCGAATTAAAGCCTTAACCGTGCCGATCGAAATGCAAGGCAAAAATCGTCGGATGTAACATTGATAGTTGCATTTTTCGACAATCGAGCGTATACTGACTCATATACTTAATATCAATATGCATTGATGAGGACATGAATTTTGTGTATCGGCTTATAGAGAGGGAAGTCATCGGCTGAAAACTTCCTAGTGTGAGCACATCATTTACTACCTACTGAGCAGCGAAAGGGATAATCTTTCGCCGGTCCCTAGCCCGTTAGCTAGCCTTGAGCTTCGTCTGACTTTATGTAAGTCGGAAGGAAGAAGGGTGGAACCACGAGCATACGCTTCGTCCCTTTTGTGAGGGACGGAGCTTTTTTTATTTTTCTCAGATTTCTTTGAAATTGTTGTGAAAAGTGGTGGCTCCGCTCATATAGGGAGGGAAGTCGCTCACGAAGGTGGCTAACCCGCTCCTAGAGAGTAAGAAACCGCTCAGAAAAATGAAGATTCCGCTCCAATCGAGTAAAGAATCGCTCAAAAAAGTAATGACTCCGCTCAAACTAAGCCATCGAGTCATGCAAACAATGGCTCCAGCCAATCATCAAGCATTATGTATTTAACAAAAACGAAGGAGTGCAAAGAATATGTCAGAAATGATTAAATTAACTTTCCCAGATGGCGCCGTAAAGGAATTTGCAAAAGGCACATCAACTGATGACGTAGCATTATCCATTAGCCCAGGCTTACGTAAAAAAGCTTATGCAGGTAAAATTAACGGTGTGTTAGTGGATTTAAAAACACCAATTGAAGAAGATGCAACAATTGCGATCATTACACAAGACGATGAGGAAGCACTTGAAATTTTACGTCACTCGACTGCCCATTTAACAGCACAAGCTATTAAACGTTTATTCCCAGATGTAAAGCTTGGTATTGGTCCAGTGATTGAAGGTGGTTTCTACTATGATATAGACTCACCAACACCAATCACTGCCGAAGATCTACCAGCAATTGAAAAAGAAATGAAAAAAATTATTGCTGAAAACCTAGAGGTGGAACGCAAAAATGTAAGTCGTGCAGAAGCACAAGCACTCTATGAAGAAATTGGCGATGAGTATAAATTAGAATTACTGGAAGCCATTCCTGCAGATGAGCAAGTATCTATTTATTATCAAGGCGAGTTTTTCGATCTTTGCCGTGGTATTCACGTACCATCTACAGGGAAACTTCGTGAATTCAAGCTTTTATCATTAGCAGGTGCCTACTGGAGAGGGAACTCTGATAACAAAATGCTACAACGTATTTATGGTACAGCGTTCTTCAAAAAAGAGGAATTAAAACACCACCTACAAATGCTAGAAGAAGCAAAAGAACGCGATCACCGTAAAATTGGGAAAGAATTAGACCTGTTCACAACTTCTCAAAAGGTAGGTCAAGGGTTACCGCTTTGGTTACCAAATGGTGCAACAATTCGTCGTGTCATTGAACGTTATATTGTCGATAAAGAATTATCACTTGGATATAAGCATGTTTATACACCAGTATTAGGTTCAAAAGAGCTTTATCAAACTTCTGGTCACTGGGATCACTATCAAGATTCCATTTTCCCACCAATGGAAATGGATAATGAGACATTAATTATGCGTCCAATGAACTGTCCTCACCATATGATGGTGTACAAAAACAGCATGCATTCATATCGTAACCTACCATTGCGTATTGCAGAGCTTGGTACAATGCACCGTTATGAAATGTCAGGCGCGGTTTCAGGTTTACAACGTGTACGTGGGATGACATTAAATGATGCGCATATTTTTGTTCGCCCAGACCAAATTAAAGCGGAATTCCAAAAAGTGGTACAGTTAATTTTAGAGGTTTATAAAGATTTCGATTTAAATGATTACTCATTCCGTTTATCTTATCGCGATCCTGCAGATACTGAAAAATACTTCGATGATGATGCCATGTGGGAAAAAGCACAAAGCATGCTAAAAGAAGCAATGGATGAGCTTGGCTTAGACTACTTTGAAGCGGAAGGTGAGGCGGCATTCTATGGTCCTAAACTTGACGTTCAAGTAAAAACAGCAATTGGTAAAGAAGAGACTTTATCTACAGTTCAATTAGACTTCCTATTACCAGAACGCTTTGACCTAACTTATGTTGGGGAAGATGGTAAACCTCATCGTCCAGTTGTTATTCACCGTGGTGTTGTATCGACAATGGAACGTTTTGTTGCCTTCTTAATTGAAGAATACAAAGGGGCATTCCCAACTTGGCTAGCACCGGTACAAGTAGAAGTCATTCCGGTATCAAATGAAGCTCACTTCGACTATGCAAAACAAATTGAAGAGCAACTTACAGCAGCTGGTTTACGTGTGGAAATGGATGATCGTGAAGAGAAATTAGGCTATAAAATCCGTGAAGCACAAATGAAAAAAATTCCTTATATGCTTGTCATCGGAGATAAGGAAGTAGAGGCAAATGGCGTAAATGTTCGACGTTATGGCTCAAAAGATTCCGAAACAATTAGCTTTGAGGATTTCCTAGCAGCTATTAAAGCAGAAATTACAAAATAAGCTTCAACTAGAAACTCTCGCTTGCTAAAGTGAGGGTTTCTGTATAAAATAAATCTTGCATTTGTATAGAATATTTTCATTTTGGTTATGTTAGCAGTGATAAGAAAATAAATATTTGACAGCTTATCATATACATGCTAATATAATTAAGGTTAATGAATACAAAGTTTGTGGTTGAAGTAGAGGCTGCCCGCTTCTCACCTGATACAACGCTTTAAAGGCTGTGAACAGGTATGACACGTTGAATTGTTTTGCGTAGACTTGCGCATGCACATATAGCGGGCGGACATCTTCAAAAATGTCCGTCCTTTTTTTATGGACATGACGAGAGGATGTACCGTTCAACCGGGCAAGGCTTTGCCCAAACCATGTATTCGCGACAACTACTTGGAGGTGGATTACTATTAGCAAAGACATGTATGTAAACGAAGGCATTCGCGCACGTGAACTTCGATTAATCGATCACAATGGTGACCAGCTTGGTGTAAAGACACGTAATGAAGCGCTAGAAATCGCCGCTCGTGTAAACTTGGATCTTGTCCTTGTGGCCCCTCAAGCCAAGCCGCCAGTCGCTCGTATCATGGACTATGGTAAATTTAAGTTTGAACAGCAAAAGAAAGACCGTGAAATTCGTAAAAATCAAAAGGTCATCGTAATGAAAGAGGTTCGTTTGAGCCCAACAATCGATGAGCATGATTTCCAAACGAAGTTACGTAATGCGATTAAATTCCTTGAAAAAGGCGATAAAGTAAAATGTAGCCTACGTTTCAAAGGTCGTGCGATTACACATAAAGACATTGGTCAACGTGTGTTAGATCGTTTTGCTGAAGCTTGTGCTGAAGTATCAACGGTAGAACAAAAACCGAAGATGGAAGGCCGAAGCATGTTCTTAGTTCTTCAACCAAAGAACGAGAAATAATATTAGACGAACAGTTTAGGAGGAATTCGACATGCCAAAAATGAAAACTCACCGTGGAGCTGCGAAACGTTTCAAAAAAACGGGTTCAGGTAAATTAAAATACGACCGTGCTTATGGAAGCCACTTATTCGCAAACAAATCTACGAAACAAAAACGTCACCTACGTAAAGCGAACATCGTTTCATCTGGTGACTTCAAACGCATCAAATCATTACTTGTTTACATGAAATAATTGACTACAAAAAAATACTAACATTCATTTTTTAATGAAAAGCAGGAGGTAATTCATATGCCACGCGTAAAAGGCGGAACAGTGACGCGCAAACGTCGTAAAAAAGTATTGAAATTAGCTAAAGGTTACTATGGTTCAAAACATACATTATACAAAGTTGCTAACCAAGCAGTGATGAAGTCAGGTTCATATGCATACCGTGACCGTCGTCAGAAAAAACGTGATTTCCGTAAATTATGGATCACTCGTATCAACGCAGCTGCTCGTATGAACGGTCTTTCTTACAGCCGTTTAATGCACGGTTTAAAAGTTGCTGGTATCGAAGTTAACCGTAAAATGTTAGCTGACCTTGCTGTAACTGATGCTGCAGCATTCACTCAATTAGCAGACGCTGCTAAAAAAGCAGTAGCTAAATAATAGTTGACAACATTAACTATTATTTCTGCACTGAAAGCATAGCGACAAGTGCAAAAAAAGACTGATGGATTTTTCCATCAGTCTTTTCATGTTGTTGAAAAAAGATGATGTCAA